>DATBBB010000379.1:0-9142 GCA_036271215.1 Kofleriaceae bacterium
CGACGCGGCGTACTACGTTTGCGAGTCTGCCTTCTGTTGGAATCCCCCCATCCAGTCCGCTCCTGTCACTTCGGCGACGACACTGGAACGACGTTGGCGAGCTGGTGCGGTGGCAACTCGGCCGCGCGCCCGGCATCCTCCTGCGCTCGCTGCTGTCGAGCTGTCTCACGTGCGAACAGTCGCGGATGACGACGGTAAGTGCAAGGGGTGGGCTGCATTCTGCAAGGGGGTAGCAAAACGCAACCCAGCCGATTTCATTCGTATGCATGGATAGTTGGAGGCCGTCAGCTTCAATGTGAGGGAAACCTTCCCCCGCGCCATTGCAGCGAATGGATTGCGTAGCAAAACATTCGCAGAGCGAATCTGTCGAGCTTCCGCGCACTTCACCCACGTGAAGCGCGTGGGTCGCGATCGGCTACTTGAGTCTGCACACGCGATCGTGGTCTCTCTGTCACGTGGTTGACGAACACCGGACTGTGACATATCCGCGGGAGCGCTGCCGCTACCAGCGTGGTCCGGACTTGGTCACCGCCATTGGCATCATGGGACTCGGCAAGTATCTCCCGATGCTCGCTGGGCAGGACTCGTTTGTGTTCGGCCGCGCTCCAACCTGCAACCTCCAAGTAGATCTCAAGCACGTCGCGTTGCACCATGCGCGGCTCGACCGAATCAAGGATGCAGACGGTGGAATTCGGGTCGAAAACATCTCCGATGGCAAGAACGATATCGTGTTTAACGGTGAGATCGCCAAGAAGACCTTTACGATGCAGGCCGGCGACTGGTTCGAGATCGGAGAGTACAGATACTTTGCGCTCAGTGACGAAATGCGGTTGGCGCAACCCGTCATCATGGAGATCTTGGGATTCAAGAGACAAATTGCAACGGACGAGCTTCTCATTACATCGGCCATCAACTCATCGAAGCATATTATGCTTACTGGTGAGAGAGGTAGCGATCAGGAGCGACTCGGTCACGCCATACATCGAATCTCGCATCGCAGAGAAAATCCATTCCGCATACTGCCTGACACACCAAAGATCGACAGCACCACGCGTAAGATCATCGAAGAGTGTTATCATGGAACACTGATGGTCTCCCTCTATGAGCGGGGTGCACTCAGTCAGCGCTTGGTTGGCATGATTACCGATCCGAGTGCCCGGGTCCGTCTCGTCATCTGTGCTCCGACACGCCACAAGATCGCTGCAAGTTTTTCCAGCACAACGACAGACCACGCGACCGAGACTGCACTCACTCCGCTACGCGAGCGTACGGCCGAGATTCCCAGTCTGATGGATCAGTGGTTCATAGAGAGTGGCTCCCCGATTCGATTCGGCGCGTTGCCCGAAGCCACGCGGACTCGCCTGAAGTCCTACACCTGGCCCAATAATCTACTAGAACTAAAGCAGTCCGCCAACTACTTTGTCGAGCTGGCAAAGCACCCATCCGCGCGACAGGCCGCACGATGCTCGAACATCACGAGAGGCCAGCTAAGAACCTGGTGCGACCGTCTCAATATCTCCATAAAGCTCCCGCTCATACCTAACATCGATAAGTAGCTGCTACGCCCACATCACAAACGATAGGCTACCGTCGTCCAGACCTGCGGAGCAGCCGCCGACCCTGCGGAGCAGCCGTCGACTTGGACTCGCCCCATTGACGCGCAGTGCCCTTCTGGGATTCCGGTATGCCAGGCCGAAAACATAAACCGTTGTGGAATGAACGTACTTCGACAAATGTTCTCGACGCACTATGGTGCTGGCTACTCTTAGTTGAGGGCGATTGCAATCAGCTCGAAAACAAGATCCGTAATCACCATTTTGATGATGCGGCGTACGTGGCTCAGCGGATTGTCAGAATACTGCTCACAGGATCGAAAGCCTATCGCCGAATCGCAGCAGGTCTACGCGGTACAAATGCACCAATCTCGCCGCTCATTCCTATAAAAAATCGAATGAACGCGGCACGGCTAACGGTGATTGACCTATTAGAGTGCGCGAGGGCGGAACAGATCGAGCCAAAGACCCGTCAACTTATGGACAACTTACAAATCATCATAAATACTTCGGGAGTCTGCCTGTAGGCACCGACTGGGCCGCTACGTAGCCAATCGAACATCCGACTCATCTGCGTGCGCGCGCGAACAGCCGCTGCTGCTCGACGAATCCGGAGCTAGTTCGCCGCTCCTCGGGCAGATCATCTAGCCGAACCGCGGAGAGCAACATCTCCGTCTGGGCGAGGGCCATCGCCGGGTCGAGCCGGCACAACTCGGCGTCCTCGATTGCCTGCAGCGCGGCCGCACCAAGCTCGCGTTGCCGCAACCACGATCGGGCAAACGGTGGAACGTCCATGTCCAAGGATACGACGAGCCACGTCTGGCGCGCGATGCGGTGCGGCTCTTGGACCGTGCTATCGTGCTGCGGCTGTGAATCGATCGACGTCTGAGCTGCTCCATGCCTGACATCGTTTCGGTCCTCGAGCGCGAGCTGGGCGCCGCGGCGGTCATCGGGCCCGGCCACGAGCGGCTCGACGACTACGGCCGCGACGAGAGCCCGCTGCCGGAGTTCTTCCCGCCGGAGTGCGCGGTGCTGGTCGAGTCGACCGAGCAGGCCGCGGCGGTGTTGCGGATCTGCCTCGAGCGCAAGGTCCCGGTCACGCCGCGCGGCGCGGGCAGCGGGATGTGCGGCGGCGCGCTGCCGGTCGCGGGCGGCGTGGTGCTGTCGACCGAGCGGATGCAGCGGATCAAGGAGATCGACGCCGGCGATCTGGTCGCGGTCGTCGAGCCCGGCGTCATCACCGGCAAGCTGCAGGCGGCGGTCGAGGCCGAGCAGCTGTTCTATCCGCCCGATCCGGCGTCGCTCGAGATGTGCTCGATCGGCGGCAACGCGGCGACCAACGCCGGCGGCCCGCGCGCGTTCAAGTACGGCGTCACCCGCGAGTACATGCTCGGCCTCGAGGTCGCGCTGATGGGCGGCGAGGTCCTGCGCTGCGGCCGGCGCACCGCCAAGGGCGTCACCGGCTACGACCTGGTCGCCGGGTTCGTCGGCACCGAGGGCACGTTCGGCGTGATCACCGAGCTGACGATCAAGCTCCTGCCGCTGCCGGTGGCGGCGGCGACCGTGCTCGGCGTGTTCGACAGCGTGGCGACCGCGGGCGCGGCGATCTCGGCGCTGCTGCGCGATGGCCTGCGGCCGAGCGTGCTCGAGCTCGCCGATCGCGCGTCGATCGACGTCATCCGCGACAAGAGCCGCTACCGGTTCCCGGCCAGCGCCGGCGCGATCGTGCTGCTCGAGGTCGACGGCGAGCCCGACGCGATGGGCCTGATGATGGAGAAGATCGGGCTGCGCTGCGATGAGCTGGGCGCGCTCGATGTCCTCGCCGCGACCGAGCCGGCCGAGCGGCGCTCGGTGTGGGAGGCGCGCCGGCTGATCTCGCCGGCGCTCAAGGCCGGCTACCGGATCAAGCTCAACGAGGATATCTGCGTGCCGCGCGGCCGGATCGTCGAGATGCTCGGGCGGGTCGATCGCGTGGCGGCCGAGACCCACACGCCGATCGCGGTGTTCGGCCACGCCGGCGATGGCAACCTGCACGTGAATCTATTGTCGAACGACGACCCGAACGACCCCGCGGTCCGCGCCCACCTGTGGGCCGCCGCCCGGCAGATCTTCGCGCACACGATCGAGCTGGGTGGGACGTTGTCGGGCGAGCACGGCGTCGGGCTGACCAAGCGCGACTTCATGCGCATGGAACAGAGCGAGCAGCTGCTCGAGTGGCAGCGACGATGGAAGGCGATGTGGGATCCGTCGGGGTTGCTCAACCCCGGCAAGCGGCTGCCCGAGCGCACCGCGCGCTGCTCCGAGTAGCCCCGAGCCGAAACCTCCCCACACCGGCGACCCATGCGCTTAGCATGCAGCCGTGCGCCCTGCCGATGTGTTGCTGAAAGCGATGTCCCCCGCGAACGCCGAAGACCTCGCCGCGTGGCACCGCCTGGTCGCGCGGGTCGGCCCGGCGGTCGTCGCGAGCTGGCTGTCGCCGCAAGCGGTGGCCGCGGCGACCCTGGCCGACACCCGGTTCGCCGCCGCGATGCTCGAGGGCCTGCGCGGCGACGGCGCGGCGAGCTTGCCGGTGCTCCTGGCGTTCCCCGAGCTCGCGGCGCTCGCGGCACCGATGCCGCCGCAGGTCGAGCACGACGTCGGCTCCGAGCTGCCGCTGCTCGATCATATCGCGACCCGGCTGCTCGGCAAGAAGCTGCTCGGGCTCGAGACCGGCGACCTGGCGCGGTTCCAGGACGCCGGCCTGCTCGGGCTGTCGCCGGCGGCGTTCGAGACCCTGTCGGCGACCGCGGCGCGCGTGATCGCCGGCGGGCTCGGGCCGGCGCTGCGCGCGGCGATCCTCCACCTCGACATCGCCAAGACCAGGAGCCCTGCCCTGCGCGCGGCGTGGACCGCGCACGGCATCGCGCTCGACGTCCACAACGAGGCCGCGGCGGCGATCCTGCGCCAGGCCGACCGCGCGCGCGGCTGGCCGCTGCCGGAGGTCCTCGGCAAGCTCGCGATCGCGTGGGTCGAGGCCCACGGGCTCGCCGGCCAGCACGTCCGCGGCGAGGGCCCGCTCGCGATGTACGCGCCGCTGGTCGGCACGCTGCGCGATCTGTCGCCGGCGCTGAGCCGGATGCTCGAGCGCCCGCCGGCGGATGTCGTCGCGCTCGCGCTCGACGCGCTGCACGTGCTCGACGCGTGCGACACCGCGGCGGTCCGCGAGGGCCTGCTCGACGACGCGCTGCTCGCCCGGCTCGCCCGGGTCCGCGACCAGCTCGGCACGGTGTGCCGGCCCGGGGTGTGGACGTCGCCGCGGGTCGCGCTCGCGGCGCTGATGCCCGCGCTCGATCGCGGCGGGCTCGCCGCTCGGCTGCGCGCGCTGCGGGCCGGGCGCCAGGCGGCGGGCGAGCCGCCGGCGGCGGTCGATGCCGCGGTGGCCGCGCTCGGCGACGCCGAGCTCGCGGACCTGGCGCCGGCGCTGGCGACCTGTCAGCTGTGGTACTGCGAGGCCGCGACCAGCGGGCTGTCGCCGGCGGCGCAGCTCGGCGTGCTCGCGGCGGCGGTCGGCGCCGCGCGCGGGTTCGGCATCGACGTGTCGCGGCCGTGGCACGCCCAGCTCCAGCCGCTGGTCGCGCGGCTGCACGGCACCACCGCCGCGATCCGCTACCGGCTGCGGCTGGTCGAGGCCGCGCTCGCCGGCACCGCGATGCGCAGCCTGCTCGCCGGCGCCGGGCGGCTCGGTCCGCTCGGCGCGCTGTCGGCGCGGCTGGCGCACCCGCACGACGCCGACGCGATCGTGATCGACTACGCCGACACCGAGGAGAGCACCGCGCTGGTGACGCTGCTCGCGCTGTACGAGACCCGGTCGCAGGCCGCGTTCCACTCGATGCTCAAGTCGCTGTGCGATCTGTACGGGCTGCGCAAAGATCAGTTCGATCGGGTCGCCAACGAGGCCAACTACCTCGCGACGATGAACGCGGCGCGGTCCGACAAGGAGCGCATGCTCGAGCTGGTCCGGCCCGGCCGGATCGTCGAGATCGGGCCCGGCGGCGGCGTGGTGCTCGATCTGCTCGAGCAGCGGTTCCCGGACAGCGAGGTGATCGGCGTCGATGTATCGCGCGAGGTCGTCGACGCGCTCGCCCGGCGCGCCCGGAGCCGCGACAGCCGGTGGCAGGTCGTGCACGGCGCCGCCGAGCAGCTCGATCAGCTCGTGCCCGGGCCGCTCGACAGCGTGGTGTTCTGCTCGATCCTCCACGAGGTCTACTCGTACACCGAGCCCAGGTTCCAGCTGACGTCGATCGAGCGCGTGATCCGCGCCGCGTTCGCCGCGCTCGCGCCCGGCGGCCGGCTGGTGATCCGCGACGGCGTGCAGCCGCCGCCCGGCCGGCGACGGATCCGGCTGATCGCGCCCGACGCCGCCACGACGTTCGACCTGTTCGTCGCGCAGTTCGAGGGCCGACCGATCGCGGTCACCGAGGTGGTCGGGGATCCCGAGGCCGACGCGGCGGCCCACGCGCCGCACGCCGGCGCGCGCTGCGTCGAGCTGTCGGCGGCCGACGCGATGGAGTTTCTCTACACCTACGTCTGGGGCCCCGAGAGCTTTCCGTACGAGGTCCGCGAGCTGTACGGCGTGTTGCCGTACGACGACTACGTCGCCCACCTGGTCGCCTGGTGCGGTGGCCCCGAGGCGGCGCGCCTCGTCGACCTGCCGCCCGCGCGGCGATCGTACCTGCAGCCGGGGTACCGAGATCACCTGCGGGGCAAAGTGGTCCTGACCGACGAGTGTGATCAATCCGTCGAGCTTCCTGACTCGAACTGTTTGATCGCGATCGAGAAGCGGTGAGACCCTGCTGCGCATGCGCAGTGTTGTCCTCGCATGCACCGCATGCAGCCTTGCCCTCGTCGCCGGCGCGTGCGGTGACTCGTCGCCGGCCGTGATCGACGCCCAGCCCGGCGGTGACCCGGGCGAGTGCTTGATCGCCGGCGACTACGGCGCGGTCGGCTCGAAGACCGGCGCGGCCGATTCCACGGGCACGCCGAACTCGATCACGATCACGCTCGCCGCGGCGCCGCCGCCCGATGATCTGTTCCTGTCGCTCGCGGCCAAGGGCGCGCTCGCCGGTGGGATCGCGCCGGGCACGTACCCGATCACCGGCGCGGACGCCAGCTTCAACACGTGCGGGCTATGCGTGACGATCCTGGCGCACATCGACGAGACGATGGGGCCGGCGAAGTTCTTCTCGGCCGACTCGGGGACGGTCACGATCAGCACGGTGACGCCGACGGCGCAGTCCACGCCGAGCGAGATCTCCGGATCGGCGCAGGATCTTCACTTCGTCGAGGTCAACATCGGGACCGACGGCAGCTCGACGCCGGTCGCCGGCGGCTGCACGACGCGGATCGGATCGATCACGTTCGGCGACTGATCCGTGAGCCCCGAATAGCGCGGTGGAGAACGCGGACACGCGAGAGCGCCGCGGGCTGCTGCGCGGCCGGGGCATCGGGGCCGCGCCTGCCGAACAACCGCCGGCGCATGCGCGGACGGCGCGAGGTACGTGCGGGCGCGGACCCATCGTCGTAGTCACAGTCGCTGCCCCGACCCCGTCCGCTCGCGGTCGCCCGCGGCGCGTCTCGCGTTGACGTCGCGCGCGCGCCTCTCCTTGCGACTATTCGCGGCGGAAGCTGACGCCGAGCTTCTGGAGCTCGGGGACGAGCGTGCCATCGCTGGTCAGGTCGACGCGGAGCTGGAGGTAGCGGCCGGGGGCCACGCCGTACGCCGTCGCCGGCGTGATCGGCATGAAGCTCGTGTTGTCGCTGCAATCGGCCTGCTGGCAGGTCCGGATCGACAGGTTGACGGCGGTGCCGGTCGGCGCGAGCGTGTCGAGCTCGGCGTCGTCGATCGCGATGACATTCGTCGTCTGATCGAGGATCGGCGAGGTCCACTGCGAGGTCCGCGCAATGTTGTCGAGCCCGCCGGTGGTGTGCAGGGTCAGCTTGGCGCTCTCGAGCGTGCTCGCGCCGCCGTTGGCCACGGTGTCGTAGACATCCAGCTTCCACAGGCCGCTCGCGGCACCGCCGAGCAACGTGCCGAGCGCACCGGCGGAGCCGATCGGGATCGGGATCTGGAACACCTGGTCGCCATTGGGAGTCCCGCCGGTCGCGCCGCGGATCGTGACCCGCGTGCCGGTGGGGGTCTCGAGATCGACGGCGATCTGATCGCCGTGGGGCGAGTTCATCTGGAACGTCACGTCGATCGCCGACACGGTCTCGCCCGCCGCGCCGGCCACCATCAGCTGCGCGGTCCCGGCGTTGTTCGGCCCCCCGTTGTCGGCGATCGAGTGGTTGTTGTCGTCGGCGCTGAACGCCAGCCGATCGTCAGCGGGCTCGACCGGGCGCAGCTGTGCGCGCGGGACCTCGACCGGGCTGGCGAAGTCGGGGCCCGCGATCTGGACGTGCAGCATGAGTCCCTGATCTACCTGGTTGTAGTCGACGATCAGATCGTTCCACCCGGCGGCCAGCGTCGCGGTCGCCGCCGAGGTCGCGGCGTTGGTCCCATCGCCGCGTGCCCAGTGGCTCTGCGCGCTCGCCGTGCCCAGCCGGACCCGGTTACCGTCGTCGCCGGTGGCCGTGAGCGTGTACGCGCCCGGCGTCGTGATGTGGACCTGCGCGGCATAGCGCGCCGACCAATCGTTGTCGCTGGGGTCGACACCCTGGAGCGCGGGCTTCGGGAAGTTGGTCATCGCGAGCAGCGGGCTCTCCTCGAAGTGCGCGATCGGCGGCTCCTCGGTCGTCCCGGACAGGACCTGACCGCCGCCGAGGATCTGGTGGAAGAACACGGTGCGCAGCGCGCCGGTCAGCTCGCTGGCCCGGCCGCGGATCCGCTCGCGGGTCCACGCGGCCTGCGGGCCGCCGTTGTCGCTGTGGGTAAAGCTCAGGCTGTTGCCGCCGCTGGCGTTGGTGTGGCCGATCCGGATCGGGTACCAGCCTGTCGCGGGGGTATCGACCGCGATGGCGGCGTTGCCGGCGCTGGACGCGGTGAAGCTGGCGGTCCCCGGACGCGCGATCTGGAAGAACGCGAGGTCGTCGCCGGAGAGCAGGAACGTCTCGTTCGAGCCCGCCTGCAGGTAGACCTCACCCTCGAACCATATGGTCATCTTGCCGCTGTTCGTGATCCCGAGGTAGCCGAGCGTGTTGCCCGACAGCGCATCACCGCGCCACAGGCCAGCGCCGGTCGCGGTCTTGCCGGCGAGCTGGCCCCAGTCGATGTTGGTCTGCGACCACAGGGTCTGATCCTGCGCGCCGTGGCCAACCAGGCCACCGTAGAGGTACGCGTTCGGGGTCAGCGAGCCGCGGGGGTCGACCGTCAAGTTCTGCGTCGCATAGCCGGCGGGCGTGAAGTCGGCGGCGGTGTCGAACGTCAGCTTGGCCGGCGTGCCGCCGTCCGGGACGGGGAGCGCGGCGTCGATCGCGCCATCGATCGCCGGCGCAGTGCCGGTCGCCGCCGCTTTGAACCCGCATCCGGCGACGAGGATCAGGAGATAGCCGCGCTTCATTGTTACGAGAAGTTTATCCGCCCGCGCCTACCGGCCCCTAAAGGACAGTGACCG
>DATBBB010000380.1:0-4598 GCA_036271215.1 Kofleriaceae bacterium
GACAGCGACGACAGCCCGAACACCCGATCGGCGGGCCCGACCGCGTACTGCTCGTTGACGTCGAGGATCGTGTTGAGCGCGCTGCGGTGCTCGATCGCCACCCCCTTGGGGCGGCCGGTCGATCCGGACGTGAAGATCACGTACGCCAGATCGGCCGGCGTGCGCAGCGCGGCGAGCGGCCCGTCGTCCTGCGCCGCCCACGGCTCATCGTCGGCGATCGCGATCACCGTGGTGCCCGGCGGCCACTCCGACCCGGCGTGGCGCCGCTGGGTGAGCACGATGCGAACCCGGCCCTGCGCGAGCAGCTCATCGCGCCGCAGCGCCGGCAGCTCCACCGAGATCGGCAGGTATGCGCCGCCGCCGTGGAGCACGCCGAGCGCGCCGACGACCTGCTCCCAGCCCTTGTCCATCACGATCGCGACCAGCTCGTCGCGCGCGACCTCGTGAGCGCGGAGCTGGCGGCCGAGGCGGCGCGCGAGGCTCACGAGCTCGCGATACGTGAGCCGGCGCGCGGCGTCGACGACGGCGAGCGCGTCGGGGCGAAGCCCGGCCTGCGCCTCGATCGCATCGTGGAGCAGCCCGTCCCCGGTGGTGCCGGCCGTCGCGTTGATCGCGGCGAACTGCTCGAGCTGGTGGCTCGGGGTCACCACCAGGTCCGGCATCGTCCACGCCTCGTCGCGACTCGCCAGCGCGTGGAGCAGATCGAGGTATCCGCCGATCATTGCGTCGATGATCCCGGCGGGGAACAGGCCGGCGACGACGTCCCAGGTGACGCGCAGCTCACCGTGCGACTCGCGCAGCTGATGATCGAGCCAGACCTGCGGGGTCTGGGAGATCGTGTACGGCTCACGGACGAGCTCGACGCCGGGCAAGCCCTGACCGCCGAGCAGGTCGCCGAACCCCAGGCCGCTGGTGAGCACGACCGGGAACCGCGCGGACCTCGCACCCGGGCGCGCGAGCTCGCGCATCACGTCCACGCCGCTGACCAGCGCGTGATCCATGGCCTCCAGCAACTGGTGCTGGAGCCGGCGCGCCCGCGCCGCGAACCGCGCGTCAGCGGTCAGATCGATCTCGACGAGCAAGATCGACGTGAAGTCGCCGACGATCTGGTTGATGTCGTCATGCACCCGCGGCCGGTTGAAGAACGTGAGGTTGACGGTGAAGCGCGGCGAGCGGCTGTACGCGCCGAGCACCTCGCCGAACGCGGCGAGCAGGATGCTCGACGGCGTCAGCCCATGCTGCGTCGCGCGCGCCTCGAGCGCGCTCCAGGTCACCGGATCGAGCCGGCGCTCGTGGCGCTCGAACCGTGGCACGCCGATCGCCTCGGGCAGCACCGCGAGCGGCAGCTCCGGTCCGGGCGGCAGCGTGCCCGCCCGGCCACGCCAGTACTCCCGGTCGCGCTGGCCGCGTTCGCCTTGCAGGACCTTGGTGGACCAGCGGACATAATCCCGGAACGTGAGCGTCTGCGATGCGAGCTCGGCGGCTTCGTCCGCATAGCAGCGCAGCGCCTCCTGCATGACGATCTGGATGCTGCGCAGATCGACGATCAACATATCGATGCCGCAGAACAGGCGGACCACACCATCGCCGAGGTGTGCCGCGCGCACCTCGAACAGCGGCCAGCGATCCGCCGGCATCACGCGGTGGGACATCGCGTCGCGAAGCTCGGTCAACCGGGCGTCCCCCGGCTGGTCGAAGATCTCGATCGTGAACCGCGGCACGTCGGGGAGCACACGCTGCTGGCCATCGGCGTCGAACACCGCGCGCAGCATGTCGTGCCGCGCGATCACCTGGTTGATCGCGCGTTCGAGACGCGCCACGTCGAGACCGCGCAGATCGAGCTCGCCGTACCCGTGGCAGGCGACCCCGCCGAGCTCGTAGAACCCCCCGCGGCCGATCCAGTACGCGAACTGCATCGGCGTGAGCTCGAACGGCTGGTGTCGGGTGTCGGGCTCGGGCTCGGGCTCGGGCGGAGCCAATCCCACCGCCTCGTCGGCGACCGTCGCGCTGATCGCCGGCGAGGTGGCGGTCGCGCGCGAGCTCTCGAACAGCCGGCGCTCGATCATGCCAGCCAGCGCGTGAGGCGTGGGGTGGTCGAACACCAGCGTGACCGGAAATCGCAGGCCCGTTGCAGTCGCCAGTCGATTGCGGAGCTCGAGCGCCATCAGTGAGTCGAGGCCGAGCTCCGGCAGTGGGGACTCGGACCGCAGGGTGCTCGGATCGGCGATGCCCAGGACGACGGCCACCTCCGCGCGCACCAGCTCGAGCAGGGCGCGCGCGCGGTCCGGTGCCGGCAGCGCGCCGAGCTGCTGCCGCGGCGCGGCGGCCCCCGCCGGTTGGGTCGCCCGCGGCCGCCCCCACCCCACAGAGCCCCGGACCAGCCCGCGGAACACCGGCGGCAAGCCATGGCCATGCGCACGCAGCGCCGCCGCGTCGAACCGCGCCGCGACCAGCACCGGTTCCAGCCGCCCGAGCGCGGCATCGAACAGCGCCAGCCCCTCGCCTTCGCTCAGCGCACGCACCCCACTGCGCGCCATTCGCGCCAGGTCGGTCTCCGTCAGGTGCGCCGTCAGCCCCGTCCGCGTCTCCCAGTAGCCCCACGCGAGCGACAGCCCAGCCAGTCCGCTCGCCCGGCGATGCTGCGCCAGCGCGTCGAGGAACGCATTCGCCGCGGCGTAATTCGCCTGGCCCGCGCCCCCGAGCACCCCCGCCAGCGACGAGAACACCACGAACGCCGACAGCTCCAGCGACCGGGTCAGCTCGTGCAGGTGCACCGCCCCGTCCAGCTTGGCGCGCAGCACCGCCCCCAGCCGCGCTGGCGTCAGCGCCCCCACCACCCCATCGTCGAGCACCCCAGCGGTGTGGATCACCGCGCCCAGCGGGTGCTCGCGCGGGATCCCCGACAGTACCGCCGCCACCGCGCTCCGGTCCGCGACGTCGCACGCAACCACGGTGACCGACGCGCCCGCCGCCTCCAGCTCACGCGCCAGCGCCTCGGCACCGGGGGCCGCCGCGCCCTGCCGGGACGCCAGCACCAGGTGCACCACCCCGTGCGCCGCGACCAGGTGCCGGGCGACCAGCGCCCCCAAGGTCCCCGTGCCCCCGGTGATCAGCACCGTCCCATCGCGCGATAGCGGCCTGGGCACCGTGAGCACCAGCTTGCCGACGTGGCGCGCCTGCGCCAGCCCGCGAAACGCGCGCGGCGCATGGCGGATGTCGTGCGCGGTGACCGGCAACCGCCGCAGCGCGCCGCGCTCGAACAGCGCCATCACCTCGCCCAGCATCTGCCCGAGGCGCTCGGGCCCGGCCTCGATGAGATCGAACGCGCGATAGCCGACCCCGGGGTAGTCCTGGGCCACGCGCTCGGGCTCGCGAACGTCGATCTTGCCCATCTCGATGAACCCACCGCCGCGTGGCAAGAGCCGCAGCGACGCATCCACGAACTCGCGCGCCAGGCTGTCGAGCACGATGTCCATGCCGCGCCCGCCGGTCGTGCGCAAGAACTGCGACTCGAACTCGAGCGTACGCGAGGATGCGAGATGATCGGCTTCGAACCCGAGCGCGCGCAGCGTGGCCCACTTGCTCGGGCTCGCCGTCCCGAACACCTCGGCGCCGAGGTGCCGCGCGATCTGGCTCGCCGCCATCCCGACCCCGCCGGCCGCGGCATGGATCAGCACGCGCGCTCCGGGCTGGAGCCGGGCTAGATCGCAGAGCCCGTAGTACGCGGTGAGGAACACGATCGGGATCGCCGCGGCGTCGATGAATGACCAGCCCGCGGGCATCCGGACGAGCAGGCGATGGTCGGTGATGGCGACGGGCCCGAACGCTGCGCGAACCAAGCCCAGCACCCGGTCGCCGGGGATCACCGACGTCACGCCCGGACCGACCTCGAGCACCACGCCGGCGGCTTCGCTACCCAGCGGGCCCGGATCGCCCGGGTACATGCCGAGCGCGTCCAGCACGTCGCGGAAGTTGAGCCCGGCGGCGTGGACGGCGACCCGCACCTGGCCCTCGCCCAGCGGCGCCAGCGCCTCGGGGTGCGCGACCAGCACAAGGCGCTCGAGCGTGCCCTTGATCGAAATGTCGAGCCGCCACGCGGCCGCGGCCGGGGGCTCCAGCGTGTCCACCGGCCGCGCCGAGGCGAGGCGGGGTGCGAGGCACATGCCCTCGCGCAACGCCAGCTGGGTCTCCTCCGGCGCGAACGCCGTGAACCGCACCCTCCGCGACGCCTCGCTGTCGTCGCTGTCCACCAGCAGGATCGCACGGTCCGCGTGCTCGCTCTGCGCGGACCGCACCAGGCCCCACACCGGCGCGTGCACCAGGTCCACCACCCCCTCGTCCGGCCGCGCCCCCACCGCACGCCACGTCATCACCACCAGCCGGGTCGACGCCAGGCGCTCGTCAGCCAGCCACGCCTGGAGCCCCGCGAGCATCCGCGCCGTCGCCTCGTGCGCCGCCGCGATCAGCTCGCCCGGCGGGCCCCACGACCGGCACGGCATCACCACCACGTCGGGGACCGCCGCCCCCTGGTCGAGTGCAGCGACCAGCGCCGCCAGGTCGGCGTGGTGCTCGATCGCAACGCCCGCAAGCTCCTGCCC
>DATBBB010000381.1:0-18199 GCA_036271215.1 Kofleriaceae bacterium
CCTTGCCGTCGTCGATCTCCTGGTCGCCGGAGATGACCTTGAGGAGCGTGGTCTTGCCCGAACCGTTGGGGCCGATCAGCCCGATCCGATCGCCGTGGCCGAGCCGGAGCGAGGCCGCATCGAAGATCATCCGATCGGCGAAGAACAGCGTCACTTCGTCGAGGACAACCAGGCTCATCGCGCCGCGTTAGATAGCACATCACGCCCCGGCTGTGCGCAGGTCCGCCTAGCGACGATGCGGCCGGCGGTCGCTGCGGGCGACCAGCGAGCTCGCCAGGGTGCCGTTGGCCTCGAGCCGGCGGATCTCGTCGCCGAGCGCCCGCAGCTGGGCCAGCCGGGCGGGCCGGCCGCGGTAGCGATCGACCAGCTCGCCGTACAGCTCGCGCACGGCGTCGCCGTCGGGCGGTGCGGCGATCACCGCGCGGATCACCGCGATCCGCCAGCGCAGCACCGCGTCGTCGCCATCGCCCGCGGCGTCACCACCATCGCCGGCACCGCCCGCGGCGTCGCCCTCGCCCGCGGCGTCCGCCAGGGTGTCGCCCTCGCCGCGCACCGCCTCGAGCACCGCCGGATCGGCTTCGAGCCGTGCCGCGAGCGCTGCGAGCCGAGCTAGCGCCTTCATGGCGCCACGATCGTAGCACGCGCAGATCAGGCAAACAGGATGGACGGGGTCCAGCCGCCACGGCATTGTCATGCTGGGTGTCGATCCGCGGCGCAGCCCTCGCGATCGTCGCGGTCCTGGTGGCCGCATCGCCTACCCACGCCGACAAGCTCACGCCCGGCGATCTCGCCAGCAAGAACGATGGCGGCTACGTCACCGGCCTGCCGCTGTTCGCATACAGCACCGACCTCGGCCTCGGGCTCGGCGCGCGCGCCTACTACTACTGGAACGGCCACCCCGATGACCCGCGGTTCGCCACCACGCCGTACCTCTACCGGCTGTTCCTGCAGGGCTTCGCGTCGACCGGCGGCACCCAGTTCCACTGGCTCGACTTCGACGCGCCCCGGATCTTCGACACGCCGTACCGCGTGCGCAGCCAGCTGATCTGGCAGCGCAACACCAACACCAACTACTTCGGGCTCGGCGAGCACGCGCTGCCGCCGCTGGCATTTCCGGGCCCCGGCGCCGGTCGGAGCTTCACCCGCTACGACGACTACGCCCGCGCCCAGCAGCAGATCGGCGCCGACGGCCAGACCTACGGCAAGTACGATCAGTACGATCTGCTGCGCCCGATCTTCATCGCCAGCGTCGAGCGGCTGGTGCTCGACGACCGCGTCCGCGTGCTCGGCGGGGTCGGCGCGTCGTACGCCCGGATCCGCGACTACTCCGGCAAACAGGTCGACGCCAGCGACGCCGCCGGCCGCACGGTCCAGGCCACCGAGGCCACGACCCGGCTCGCCACCGACTGCGCCGCCGGTCGCCTGGTCGGCTGCGCCGGTGGCCGCGACGACTTCCTGCGGCTCGGCATCTCCTACGACACGCGCGACTTCGAGCCCGATCCCAACAGCGGCACGTTCATCGACCTCGCGCTCGACACCGGCACCGCCGCGCTCGGCTCCGAGTACGACTACGTGCGGTTCCTGATCGCCGCCCGCGGTTACTGGAGCCCGGCCCCCGACGCCGCCGACCTCGTGCTCGCCGGCCGCCTGACGTTCGAGGCCCAGAGCAACGGCGCGCCGTTCTTCAGCATGAACACCCTGCCGTTCACCGAGGACCCGCGCACCGGCCTTGGCGGCCACCGCACCCTGCGCGGGTTCCGCCAGGACCGGTTCGTCGGCAGCGTCATGACGCTCGCCAACGGCGAGGTCCGCTGGACCTTCGGCCACGCCCGGATCGCCGGCCAGCGGTTCGGCTTCATCGTCGCCCCGTTCCTCGACCTCGGCCGGCCCTACGACTCGCTGTCCGGGCTCTCGCCGCGCAACTGGCAAACCTCCTACGGCGGCGCGTTCCGCATCGCCTGGAACCTCGCCACGATCATCACCGTCGACTACGGCCGGTCGTCCGAGGACACCGGGTTCTACGTCAACTTCAACCACATCTTCTGACGACTCGCGTCACCGCGGGCGGCGCAGATCGCCCCGCTGCAAGACGCGCCGGGCGGCTTGCCGGGTCGCGGCGTGCGATCGATGATGCGCGCCGCATGAAGATCCTCCTCACCGGCGCCGGCGGCCAGATCGGCCATGACCTGATCGGCGCTCTGGTCGCGAGCGGCCACGATGTTGTCTCCACCGACCTGGCGCCCCGGCCGCCGAGCCACGCCCACGCCGGCGGCGAGTCGTGGCAGCGGCTCGACGTCACCGACGCCGCGGCCACGGTCGCGCTGGTCATGGAGGTCAAGCCCGATCTCGTGTTCCACCTCGCGGCGATCCTGTCGGCGCGCGGCGAGCAGGACCCGCGGCTCGCCTACGACGTCAACCAGACCGGGACCTGGAACGTGCTCGAGGCGTGCCGGCGCGCCAAGGTCAAGCGCCTGGTGTTCACGTCGAGCATCGCGGTGTTCGGCCCGCCGCCGAGCGGCCCGCTGCCCGATCCGACGCCCGACGACGTCGCGCTGCACCCGACGACGATGTACGGCGTCACCAAGGTCTCGGGCGAGCTGCTCTGCGAGTACTACCGCAAGAAGTTCGACATCGACTGCCGCGGCGTCCGGTTCCCCGGCCTGATCAGCGCCGCGATGCCGGGCGGCGGCTCGTCGGACTACGCGCTGTTCATGTACGTCGACGGCGTGCGCAAGCACGGCTACGAGGCGTTCGCCCGGGCCGACACCCGGATCCCGCTGATGTACATGCCCGACGGCGTGCGCGCGCTGCTCGAGCTCGCGATGGCCGACGGCCAAAAGCTCAGCCGCGCGATCTACAACATCGCCGCGTTCTCGCCGCGCGCCGACGAGATCGCCGCCTCGGTCAACACCGTGCTCCCCGACGCCAGGTTCACGTTCAAGCCCGACCCGGCGCGCCAGGGCATCCTCGACTCGTGGCCCAAGTCGCTCGACGACACCGCCGCCCGCCGCGACTGGGGCTGGAAGCCCAGGTACGACCTCGATGCGATGACCAAGGATCTGGTCCCCAAGATCCGCCGCATGCTCGAGCTCGGCGCGATCCTGTCGTCGCACTGAGCCGCGCGCTCGGGGTAGGCTACGCGCGCCATGTACACGAACGCGAAGGCCGTATTCGCCCAGACGCTGGCCGAGATCCGGGACGCCGGGCTGTGGAAGCACGAGCGCACGATCACCTCGCCGCAGGCGGCGCACATCCAGAGCGATGGCCGCGAGGTCATCAACTTCTGCGCGAACAATTATCTGGGGCTGTCGAGCCACCCGCGGGTCACGGCGGCCGCGCGCGCGGCGCTCGACGAGCGCGGCTACGGGCTGTCGAGCGTGCGGTTCATCTGCGGCACGCAGGATCGCCACAAGGAGCTCGAGGCCGCGATCTCGACCTTCCTCGGCACCGAGGACACGATCCTGTACGGCTCGTGCTTCGACGCCAACGGCGGGCTGTTCGAGACCCTGCTCGGCGAGGACGACGCGATCATCTCCGACGCGCTCAACCACGCCTCGATCATCGACGGGATCCGGCTGTGCAAGGCCGAGCGGCTGCGCTACGACCACGACGATCTCGACGATCTCGAGACCAAGCTCGTGGCGACCGCCGGCAAGCGGCTGCGCATGATCGCCACCGACGGCGTGTTCTCGATGGATGGCGACATCGCGCGGATCGGCGAGATCTGCGATCTCGCGGAGCGCCACGGCGCGCTGGTCATGGTCGACGACAGCCACGCCACCGGGTTCGTCGGCAAGACCGGCCGCGGCTCGGCCGAGCTACGCGGCTGCCTCGACCGGGTGGATGTCTTCACCTCGACGCTGGGCAAGGCGCTCGGCGGCGCGTCGGGCGGGTTCACCTCCGGCAAGCGCGAGATCATCGATCTTTTGCGCAACCGGTCGCGGCCGTACCTGTTCTCGAACACGCTCGCGCCGCCGATCGTCGCCGGCTCGCTGGCCGCGATCGCGCTGGTCAGCGAGTCGACCGCGCTGCGCGACAAGCTCGAGGCCAACACGCTCAGGTTCCGCGATGGCATGACCAGGGCCGGCCTGGCGATCCGCCCCGGCACCCACCCGATCGCCCCGGTCATGCTCGGTGATGCCAAGCTCGCGGTCGAGATGGCGCAGCGCATGCTGCAGCACGGGATCTACGTGATCGGGTTTGCCTACCCCGTCGTACCCAAGGGCGCGGCGCGGATCCGGGTCCAGCTGTCGGCCGGCCACTCGCCCCAGGACGTCGACCGCGCGATCGCCGCGTTCGCCACCGTCGGTAAAGAGCTCGGGGTCATCGGATGAAGCCCGAGGCGATCGTCGCCCGGATCCGGGCCCAGCTGCCCGACGCCCAGGTCGAGCTCAAGGATCTGACCGGCACCGAGGACCACTGGCACGCCACCATCGTGTCGGGGGAATTCGCCGGCAAGTCGCTGATCGCGCGTCACCGCCTGGTCATGGCCGCCCTGGCCGAAGAAATGAAAGGCCCGATCCACGCCCTGACGCTCGATGTAAAGTCACCTGACGAAGCGTAATGCGGCGGGATTTCCGGGTGCGAACTGTGCGGGGTCATGCGACCCTTTGTCACGGAGGCTACGTGGGCGCTGACGCCGCCGCAGAAGAGCAATTCGGACCGTATCTCGTCTACGAGCGACTCGGGGTTGGCGGCATGGCGACGGTGCATCGTGCGCTCGAGCGCGGGATCGAAGGGTTCGAGCGCGTCGTCGCGTTGAAGCGTCTGTTGCCTCACCTCGCGGCCGACGCCAGCTTCATCCGATCGTTCGTGCGCGAGGCCAAGCTCGCCTCGCTGCTCAACCACGTCAACATCGCCCAGATCTTCGAGCTCGGCCGGGTCGGCACCGAGTACTTCATCTCGATGGAGTACGTCGACGGCCGCGACATCCGCCGGATCCTGCGCCACGCGCGCAAGGTCTCGGGGCCGCCGCCGATCCACGTCACGGTGGGCCTGTTGCTCCAGCTGTGCGAGGCGCTCGACTACGCGCACCACCGGGTCGACGACGAGGGCGCGCCGCTCGGGCTGGTCCACCGCGACGTCTCGCCGTCGAACGTGCTGGTGACCTCGGCCGGCCAGGTCAAGGTCATCGACTTCGGGATCGCCAAGGCGCAGTCGGTGCAGCTGCGGACCCAGACCGGTCGGGTCAAGGGCAAGCTCGCGTACATGGCGCCCGAGGCGCTCGCCGGCAAGGATCTCGACGCGCGCAGCGACCTGTTCGCCGCCGGCGTGATCGCCCACGAGCTGTTGACCGCGCGCCCGCTGTTCGCGACCAAGAACGAGTACCAGACCCTGATGAAGGTCCAGCGCGGCGAGATCATGCCGCCGTCGACGTTCAACCAGGCATGCCCGCCCGAGCTCGACGCGGTCGTGCTGCGCGCGCTCGCGCGCGATCCCGACGACCGGTTCCACCACGCGAGCGACGTGCGCGACGAGCTGCACGCGATCCGGCGGCAATACAACCTGCAGGCCACCGATCGCGACATCGCGATGTGGCTCGAGTGGGCGTTCAGCCTCGAGGCGCCGGGCGGCAGCTTCACCGCGACCCACACGTTCGATCCGTCGAGCAGCGCGGCCGATGCGCTGTCGGTGCACGGCAAGCCCAAGGCCAAGCGCACCGAGGACGAGGAGTCGATCGATCTCGCGTGGGGCGGCGGCGACGAGCACAACAACGGCGCGCCGGTCGTGCTCGACGACGTGCCCGACGTCTCGGACAAGCACCTCGCCAGCGCGAGCGCGCTCGGCGCCGAGGTCCGGCTCGACTTCGACGATCTCGCCGACGACATCCCGAGCTCGCAGCCGAGCCACGGGGTGCGGCCGGCGTCGGCCTCGAGCCGCGCGGCGACGGTGGCGGCGCTGCTCGCCCGGCCCACCCATCGGCCCCGGCCGCCGACCCCGGCGGCGCCCCTGCGCGGCCAGGGGGTCCCGGCGCCGGCCAGCCGCGAGCCGAGCGAGGCCACGCGCGCGCCGGTCGCGACGCCCGCCATGCGCAGCGGGGCGATGCCGCCGCGGGTCCGCACGATCACGATCCCGCCGCTCGGCAGCGCGGGGGCCGGCGCGCCGGGCACCCGGCCGTCGCTGTCGCCGCCGCCACCGCCCGGGGCCGCCGCGTCGCTCGGCACGCCGGTCCCCACCCTGGCCCGGACCTCCGGCTTGATGCCGCGGCTCCACAGCCCGACCATGCCGCCGGCGCCGCACGCTGACGGCCTGATGCCGGCCCACGCCGATAACCTGACCACGGAGCGCACGCCGGCGCTCGCGCCGGACACGATCCCGGCGATGCCGGCGCTGCAGCACGAGCCGATCGTGCGGTTCCGCGCGCCGTCGACGCCGCCGCCCGACGGACGCACGACCGCCGCCACCGCGATCCCCTCCGCGCCGTCGTCCGGCGTGCCGGCGCGCGCGCCGAGCCCGCCCCCGCCGTCCGGTCCGGCGACGTTGCCCGGCCCGACCGGTCCGATGGTGCGTCCCGCGCGCGATGCCGGCACCGCCGCGCCGCCCGCACCGAGCCTGACCCCGCCGCTCGGCCAGCCCCGGCCGCGCCTGATCACCCCGGCGACCGCGCTGTTCGCCGAGCCGGATCCCGATGGCGACGACGACGTGGCGCAGACGATCGTCGCGCCCGGCTTGCCCGAGTTCGACCCCGCGGGCCGGCGGCGGTCGGCCATCCTGGCAGCCCAGCCGGCACCCGGTACCGGGCTCGGTGTGGCGGACAACCTCGACGGCCGCGCCGCGGGCAAGCCGGTCGGCGGCCCGGGGACCATCGCCCCGGGCAACGCGAGCGATAGCGCGATCGGCGCTCCCCCTCGGACCCGGCGTGTGCTGGCGGTGGTGGCAGCCTCCGTCGTGGTCGGCGTGGCGATCGCGGGGGTCACGCTGTACCTGACCCGGCCGCAACGCGAGGTAAGCTCGCCGGTGATCCCGGTCGCACCGGCACCGGCCAAGGCCGTCGGCACGGTCACGTTCGCGATCTTGCCGACCGATGCCGCGATCACGATCGAGGGCCAGCCCGTACACACCGGCTCGCCGTGGCAGGTCGAGCTCAGCCCCGGCGTGCACCAGATCGAGATCCACCGCGACGGCTATAAAGCGTGGCTGACCTCTGCCGACGTGGTCGGTGGCCAGACCCAGGCCATGCACGTCGCGCTCGAGGCGCTCGACCCCGCAGTGGCGGCCAACGCGACCCTGGTCATCGAGCCGCCGCGCGGCTACGACGTCGTACTCGACGGTACGCCGCTCGGCGACGGCGCGGTGATCCGCCAGCCGATCCAGGCCGGGCCCCACACGCTCGTGCTGCGCAAGGACGGCATCGAAATCTGGAAGACCCAGCTCGAGGCCCGCGCCAGCGTGGTCTACGACCTGACCCCGGTGCTCACCCAGCACGCCGCGCCTGCCAGATCCGGCAGCGACGCCGATGCCCCGGCCGCACCCCCGCCGGTAACGCCCGCGCCGCCCACCGCGCCCGAAGCTGGCGGATCGGCCGGCGACCGGCTCGCACCAGCGCCCGCGGGATCCAACGCCCCGGCACCCGCCGTCGGTCCCCCCGGCGCGGCCCCAACCGGGGGTACGGCCAGTGCCCCGGGCGGCCCTGGCTCGTCCTCGATCGGCGAGGTCACGCCGGTGCCCACGCCACCGGTGTCGCCGCCGCCCGGCTCCCAGTAGCGCAAGCCCAGCGCGGCGCAAACCACCGCGGCGCTCAGCCCTTGTTGGCGATCACCGCGCCATGGAACATGTCCATGCCGCAGGCGAACCCGACCTCGCCGCTCGGCGGCACGGTCACCGCGACCTCGACCGGCGTGCCCTTCGGCAGATCGATCAGCTTGCCGTCCGGCGTCTTCAGCTGCGCGATGCACGTCGAATCGACGGTGCGGGTGAACACCAGGGTCAGCTTCTCACCCGGCTTGCCGCCGATGCGATCCGGCACGTAGCCCTTGGTGTTGGCCTCGATCGCGATCCGGCGCACCCCATCGGAGCCGACCGCGCCGGCGGTGACCGGCGTGGGCTCGCTGATCTCCTGCCTGGCTTTACCATCCTTGGAGCAACCGCCGAGCCCGCAGAACCCAACCACCAAGCCGAGCGCCAACGTGAATGCGAGAGACGTGCGGACCATGGCGGCACGATAGCGCACGACCCCATCGCGCGGCTACCGGCGGCTACCGGCGGCTACCGGCGGCTACCGGTGACTACAGCGGCTACTGGCAACTACCGGGGGCCGTCGAGCCGCGCCGACGTGGCACCGGTCGCGGTGCCCTGCATGTCGGCCAGCGGATCGGCCCAGTTCTCGAAGTGCAGGATGCCGAGCTCGGCGAACCGCTGGCGCTGGCGATCCGACAGCAGGTCCATCTTCTTCACCGCCGGGACGATCTTGGAGAACAACAGCTGGCGGAACAGCTTCTGCGCGTGGCTGTTCATCGTGATCTCCAGGCACTGCTTCGTCGGCAGCCCGGTCTTCTCCCAGACCTCCTGGAACAGGAACCGGTCGCGCATCAGCCGCGCGGCCTCGAACACGAAGTCCTCACGCTCGCGCTTCACGCTCTCGGGCTGGTCGCGGTAGTAGTCGCGCAGCGACAGGATGCCGAACGCGACGTGGCGCGCCTCATCACCCATCACGTAGGCCGTGAGCTCGCGTAGCAACGGCTCGTTCGTATTTGTCCGGATCATGCCGAACGCGGCGAGCGCGAGGCCCTCTACCATGATCTGCATGCCGAGGAACTTCATGTCCCACCGGCTGTCCTTCAGGATCATGTCCAGAAGTGTCTTCAGGTGGGGGTTGATCGGATAGGCAATTCCGACCTTGGTGTGAATGTAGCGATTGTAGACGTCGACGTGGCGCGCCTCGTCCACAACCTGGCTGGCTGCATACAGTTTGCTGTCGAGGTTATCGACGGAATCGACCAGCTGGGCGGTCGCGAGCAGCGCGCCCAGCTCGCCGTGCAGGAACTGCGACAGCGTCCACGCCGTGGTCTCGATGTTGATGGCGATACGCTCCTTCTCCGACATCTTGTTGTACAGGTCGGAGCCGAACAGCGGCATGATCTCCTCGGCACCCAGCGGCCGTGACAAATCAACGTCGATGTTCCAAGGCAACACATCGTCGGAGATCCACTGCGCACGTACGGCCTTGTCGTAGAGATCGCGTAGCTTGGTGCGGGTCTCCTGATACCCCCACGTATAAGTCACATCGAGCAATGCCTCGATCGTTTCGATCGATGGCGCAGAAAGTGTGGGGACACTGACAGCTGCTGCAGCATTCATTGCAGTCCTCCTGCAAAAGAGACCCAAAAATGAAACTAATTTCATTTTGACCTAGCTCACCGACGACGTCAAGAGGCATTGTTCGAACATGGCGTCACGTGTAAGGCGGCAAACCGCCGTCGCTGAGGCTGTTCCAAAATCTGTATTGCTCGATCGATTGCCAAAGGTGCTACGTGAGACTCGAGAGCCAGATTTCCAGCAAGACCGCGCGCGGCGCAGCTACCTCGGGCTGCTCGAGGCGGCGACCGCGCTGTTCAGCGCACACGGCTACGACGGTGTCGGCACGCCGGAGATCGCGCAGCAGGCCGGCGTCTCGGTCGGCACGTTCTATCGCTACTTCGACGACAAACACCAGATCTACCTCGAGATCGCGCGCCGCACGATGGTCGCCGCCTACCGCGAGACCATCGCGGGCCTCGGGCCCGAGCGGTTCGTCGGTCGCGCGCGCCACGAGACGATCAGCGAGACGATCGCGGTGCTGTTCAACCACGTGCTCGGGCAACCCGAGCTGACCCGCAGCTTTCAGGAGATGTCGTTGCGCGACGCCAAGGTCGCCGAGATCCAGCGCGCGTTCGACCAGATCTCACTGGCCCGGATGACCTCGCTGATCACGTCGATCGTCCCGCGCAGCGTCGCGCCGGATCCCGAGGCGACCGCGTGGATCCTGTACGGCGCCGCGATGCACACCGCGTACAGGCTCGCCGGCCACTTCGGTCCGCCGCCGGTCGGCACCGAGCGCGCCCGTAAGGCATTGACCACCTTCATCGAGCGCGCACTGTTTCCCTGACGGCGCCTACAATGTGCGAAAGAGCCAATAACCGAAAATTTCGCACTCCGGCTCACCGAGGAGTGCGACCGAGAGCAGATCGCCACTCGAAGACGCGGCTCAGCCGGTGATCTTGAGCACCACGTCGATCACCGCGTCCGCCGCCGCCTGCTCGGGCTGACCCGCCGAGCGCATCGCGTGAAACACACAGGCGATCACCCGGCCTGCAGTGGTCGCGAAGTCGACCGGGATGATGTACGAGGCGCGCTCGCCGGCCCACACCGTCAAGCAGGCGTGATCGACCGCCTCGAGGATCCAGAACTGTGGATCGTCTTCAGTTTGCCAGGCATGGGCCTGGCGGTGGACGTCGAGCGAGGACCGCACGGCCTCGCGGTGATCGTGCGTCGGCGCGGTGAGCCAGCGCTCGATCACGGTCATCATGTGGTCGACGTAGGCGCGCGGAGCCGGCACCGCGCCCTCGCTGGGGTAGTCGCCGACGACCAGCGCGCACGCGCCGAGCGCGACCCGCACCGCGAGCGCCTGATCGTGGGCGATCGCGAGCCGCGTCCACTCGACGAGGCCGGCCCCGATCGGCTCGGTCGCGCCGGCCCAGTCGTGGAGACGAGGTTCACCGAGTGCGCGCAGGCTCGCGAGGCTGGAAGGCTGGATCGTTCGTTGGGTCATGGGGGATGCCTAGATATCCAAGTAGACGCCCTCGGCGGCCGCGATCACGGGTACGGCAGTCCGCGCCGCGGTGCGCTCGACGACTTCGTCGATCATATCGTCGGTCGCGTCGGGACTGTGATGAAACAGCGCCAGCTTCTTCGCGCCCGCGCGCTCGGCGACCACCACCCCGGCACGCGCGGGTGAGTGGCCCCACCCTTTTCGCAGCTCGTAATCGTGGTCGGCGCACATCGCGTCGTGGATCAGGAGGTCGGCCTCATGAGCCAGCGCGACCGCCTCGGGCAGCGGCTCGTCGACCGACGGGTACTCGACGTCGGACAAGAACGCGACGGTCTTGCCATCGGCGGTGATCCGGTAAGCGGTCGTCCACATCGAGCCGTGCGGCACCGCGACCGTCCCGACCTCGAACCCGGGCAGCGCGATCGGGTGGCCCGGCACGATGGTCTCGATCGTCACGCCGGCCGCGAGGTTCTCGAGCCCATTGAGCGGGCTGTAGTGCGGCGCGAGCTGGTTCTGCAGCGTGGCCTCGAGCGAGATCCCCGACAGCGGCGCCGCCCCGAGGATCCGGATCTGGTTGCCCTTGATGAAGAACGGCGTGAAGAACGGCAGGCCCTGGATGTGGTCGAGGTGGGTGTGAGTCAGGAGGATCGGCAGCGTGCCCTGGCCCTTGCCGAACTCGCCGGCCACCAGGTGCTTGGCGAGCTCGGTCGCGCCGGTGCCGAGATCGACCAGCAGGCGCTGCCCGGCGTCGGTGACCAGCTCGATCGACGTGGTGTTACCGCCGTAGCGCAAAAAGTCGCGCCCCGACATCGCGAACGAGCCGCGCACCCCCCAGAACCGGATCTTCAAGGCTCCTCCGGTGGCGGACCGATCGGCAGGGTCATCCCCTCGAACGAGGTCAGGATCTCGAGGTCGTGCAAGGCACCCTTGGCGAGGTACTCGGCGGCGACCTTGTCCATCTGATCGTCGCTGTGCGAGGGCGCGTGGTGATAGAGCACCAGCCGGCGCGCGCGGGCCTCGACGCAGATCTCGATCGCCTGGTCCGGCGTCGAGTGGCCGTAGTGCGGGAACTTGGCGTACTCGTCGGGCAGGAAGTGGGTGTCGTAGACGACGGTGTCGACCCCGTCGAGCCGGCGGACCAGCGCCTCGCGCATCGCCGCGAGCGCGAGCTTGTCGTCGTCGGACAGCGGCTCGGGGCCGGGCAAGAAGTGCTGCTTGTGGAGCACCTGGGTGAACGGCGCGGTGTCGGCGACGTACGCCCACGACAAGCCGTCGCCGTCGATCCGGTAGCCGACCGAGCCGAACGGGTGGTTGAGCGCGATCGGCGTGATGTGGAACCCGTTGATGTCGAACTCGATGCCGGGCTCGACCTGGTGGAACTCGAACACCGCCGGCACCGCCTCGAGCGGCATCGGGAAGAACTCGTGGCGCGTGATGCCGCCGATCACCTGGTGCAGCTCGTCGGCGGCGGTCAATAGCGCGTAGATCGAGATCTTGGTACCTGGCACGTAGGCCGGCGAGAAGAACGGCAGGCCCTGGATGTGGTCCCAGTGCACGTGCGACAGCAGCACGTGGTAGTGCTGCGGCTCCGGCGCCTCGCGGTACAGCTTGTTGCCGAGCGCGCGCATGCCGGTGCCGGCGTCGACGATCAGCGTGTCGCCATTCTGGGTCCGGGTTTCGACGCACGACGTCTGACCGCCGTACTTGACGGTGGCAGCGCCAGGCACCGGGTAACTGCCCCGGACCCCCCAGAAGGTGATCTGCATCGAGTCCGCAAATTCTATCCCGTTGGCGAGAAATCCCCAAAAGCCGGCGAGTTTGTTATGGAACTAAGTCATGAAACCGCAGCCGAATATCCTCGTCATGGGCGCCGGAGGGATCGGCGGTATCGTGGCGGCAACGCTGACGGAAGTCGGCGCCCAGGTCACCGCCGTGACCACCAACCCGGCGATCCGGGCGGCTGTGGATAAATCCGGCTACCGCGTCACCGACGACGGCGAGGAGCGCGTCGTGGGTGGCGTGATGGCCCAGGCGCCGTCCGGCCGCTACGACCTGGTGATCCTGGCGACCCAGCCGCCCAACGTCGAGGACGCGGCGCGCACCGCGCGGCCCCACCTGGCCGACGACGCCGAGGTCGTGGTGCTGCAGAACGGGCTGTGCGAGGAGCGGGTCGCCGCGATCGTCGGGGCCGAGCGGGTGATCGGCGCGATCGTCGCGTGGGGCGCGTCGATGGCGGAGCCCGGGCGCTACGAGCGCACCGCGCACGGCGGGTTTGCGATCGGCCGGCTCGGCGGCCGGCTCGATGGGCAGACCGGGCAGACCGGGCAGACCGGGCAGACCGGGCAGACCAGGCCAGACGACGCGCTCCGCCGGGTCGGCGAGCTGCTCGAGGCGATCGGCCCGGTGACCCTGACCCGCAACCTGCGCGGCGCGCGGTGGAGCAAGCTCGCGCTCAACTGCGCGGTATCGGCGCTCGGCACGATCGCCGGCGAGCGGCTCGGTCCGCTGGTCCGCGTCCGGCGCTATCGCCGGCTCGCGCTCGAGATCATGACCGAGGCGGTCGCGATCGCGAAGGCCGAGGGCGTCGCGCTCGAAAAGGTCGCCGGGACGCTCGATCTCGACTGGGTCACGCTGTCGAGCGCCGACCGGGCTGCGACCGCGTCGGTTGGCCTGACCGCGAAGCACGCGCTGCTGCTCGCGGTCGGCCTGCGCTACCGCCGGATGCGGAGCTCGATGCTCGCGGCGATCGAGCGCCAGCGGACGCCCGCGATCGACTTCCTCAACGGTGAGATCGTCACGCGCGGCGCCCGGCACGGCATCGCGACGCCGATCAACGCCCGGATCGTCGACACCGTGTGGGCGATCGCGCGCGGCACGCGAGCGTCGTCGCGCGACACGCTCGACGCGGTCTGCGCCGACGCCGAGCGCGCGAGCCGGTAGCCCGCGCCGAGCGCCGCTATCGCGCCCGGCGCCGCCGGAGCCGCGCGCCGCACCCGAGCGCGAGCAGCCCGATCGCGCCGAGCTCGCCGGGGCTGGCCCCGCCGGCATCGCAGCACCCGCTCGACTTCTTCGCCGAGGCCGGGGCGTCGTCGGCGGGCGGCGGGCCCGCGTTGCACGCCGTGGGGCCGACCGAGCCGAACTGCTGCTGCAGCGCCGGCCACTGCGGCGCGCAGGCGTCGTGCTGGCCGGTGCCGGCCGGGCAGTCGAGCGGGCCGGCCAGGTCGACGAACCGGAAGACTTTATCCCAGCTCGCGCCGGTGGTCGACCGCGCGACCGCCTCGTAGTCGGGCTGCCAGTTCGCGGCGCAGCCGAACAGCTTGCCGTCGTCGCGCTGGCCGACGCACGCCAGCTGCGGCGGGTTGGCCAGCGCTGCGAACGACGCCCCGCCGTCGGTCGACTGGAACACCCCGCCGCCGAGCGTCGCGACCATGATCCCGCTCGACGCGATCGCGACGTCGAGGATCGTGCCGGTCGTGGCCAGCGCCTGGGTCCAGGTCATGCCGCCGTCGGTCGAGCGATACAGCACATCGCCGCTCGGCGGGGCCGCGCCGACCGAGGTCATGAACACGACGTCGGGGTTCTGGTGATCGACGCCGACCGCGTAGACCAGCGGCATGACCCCGAACGCCACGCCGGCGAGCGGCGACTCGGTCCAGTGGTCGCCGCCGTCGTCGGTGATCTCGAAGTGCGTGGTCGGCGGCAGCTGGCCACCATCGGGCGCGACGCCTGCGACCTGGTAGCCGGTCGCGTAGACCCGCTGCGCCCGGGTCGCCGGGATCGCGATGCTCTTCCACCAGATCGCGGGCGACAGCATGCCGCGCGGCGCGAACGTCAGGCCGTTGTCGGTCGAGCGATAGATGTTGTTCGGCTTGCCGCTCTCGGCGGTCGCGACCCAGACCTCGCCGGTCGGGCCGATGTCGATCGCGTCGATCCAGATGCCGGCGATCCGCCCGGGGTCGCCGGCGGGCTGGTCGGCGGTCGCGGTGGTGAACGAGCAGCCGCCGTCGTGGCTGACCTGCAGCCCGCTGAACGTCGTCGCATAGATCGTGCCGTCGCTCGCGATCCGGTACTTCGGATCGAACGTGCCGCCGTAGCCGATGTTCTGCTCGCAGATCCACTGGAACGTGCAGCCGTCGTCGTGGCTGACCAGCAGGCCGAACGTGCTCGCGACGTAGAGCGAGCGCGGATCACCGGGCTGGAAGTGCACGCCGTTGGTCAGCGGTGGCCGGCCATTGGCGAGCACCAGCGCGGGGCAGAACAAGGCGGCGGCGATCGCGAGCAAGCGCATGACGAGCACTATATCTGTCGGACTGCCGACAGGCCGTGGCCCATGCACGCCCTTGCCGTCCTGCCGAGCGCCAGGACCGCGAGCGGAATCGCGCGGCTCCGACGGCGAGCTACGGATCATCCGCACATTGTCGTCGGAGATGTGAAACAAAACTTCACTACCCAGATTTGTCGACAGGCCAAATGATCGATGACAGGCTTTGACCTTGGACGGGGTCGGCGAGTCATGTTAACTGAATTTTAGTTTGCAGCGCCCCGCGCTGCCGCACCAAGGCCCACGTGGACAGGTTCTACCTCCTAGCGCCGGCGATGCTGTTGCTGGCGACGTTCGCCCTCGCGTTCGTCGTCTACAGCGCGCTGTGCATCGTGGGCCGGCCGCCGGTGATCGAGCACGTGAAGCACAACCAGCTGCTGGGGCCGTTCTTCGCGCGCTTCCTGGTCTGGCTGATCGGTCCGCTCGAGCGGCTGTTGATCGGCCGCGTGTCGCCCAACGCGATCACCTTCGCGTCGCTGATGCTGTGCGGCGTCACCGGTGCAGGCGTGGCGCTCGGCCACCTGCCGGGCGCGGTCTGGCTCTACGTGTTCGCCGGGATCCTCGACGTGCTCGACGGCCGGCTCGCGCGGCTGTCCAACCAGCAGACCGCCGCCGGCGCGCTGTTCGATTCGGTCAGCGATCGCTGGGGCGAGCTGTTCGTGTTCGCCGGCTATGCGTGGTTCCTGCACGACTCGCCGTGGCTGCTCGCGGTGATGGCCGCGGTCGGCGGCTCGATGATGGTCAGCTACACCCGCGCGCGCGCCGAGGGCCTCGGCGTCGAGCTATCGGGCGGCGTGATGCAGCGGGCCGAGCGGATCGTGCTGGTCGCCGGCGGCACGCTGCTCGCGGCGTGGTACGGCGGCGATCTCGACACCGTGTCGGCGGTCGAGCCGATCCTCGGGGTCACGATGCTGATCTGCGGCGCGGCGTCGTCGGCGACCGCGGTGCACCGCTGGCTCATCGCCTACCGCGAGCTCGAGCGCCGCGCCGGCGTTCGCGCGCAGCCCGAGCCGATCGTACCGGTGGTCGCCCCGATCCCGCAGGCCGTGCCGCCCGCGGGCGTCCCGGCGCCGGCGCGCGTGCTGATCCCGGCGCACGTCCGCAAGGTCGCGCCGCTCGAGCAGCACTGATCGATCGATAGGGGCCTTCCCGCCCCTCTTTCGCGGCAGAGCCGCGAAATTCACCCCGCCGCGCGTCGCGTCGCGCGGGCTCATCGATCGATAGGCGCGAGCCGGGCCGTCAGGCAATCACGGCGACGACCGGTGCGTGGTCGCTGGCGTCCTGGCCCTTGCGCGCGTTGCGATCGATCGTGCAGGCGGTGCAGCGCGCGGTCAGCGGCGCGGTCAGGTAGATCAGGTCGATGCGCAGCCCCTGGTTCTTGAAGAACGCGACGCCGCGGTAGTCCCACCACGAGTAGACCTTGTCGTCGCCGTGGTGGTGGCGGAACACATCGGTCAGGCCGAACGCGGCGACCTCGGCGAGCGCGGCGCGCTCCGGTGGGCTGACATGGATCTGGCCCTGCCACTTCTCGGGCGACCACACGTCGCGGTCGTCGGGCGTGACGTTCATGTCGCCGCACAGCGCGAGCGGCTGATCGGGCGCCGAGGTCCGGTCGAGGTACGCGCGCAGCCGCCGGAACCACGCGAGCTTGTACGGATAGCGATCCGAGGTCAGATCCTGGCCGTTGGGCACGTAGACGCAGACCACGCGCATGCCATGCGTGGTCGCCGCGATCACGCGGGCCTCGTCATCAGGCTGATCATCGCCGAACCCGCGCGTGACATCGGCGAGCGGCTGGGTCGATGCGATCGCCACGCCGTTGTAGGACCGCTGGCCGTAGATCGCGACCTCGTACCCGGCCTTCTTGAGCACCGCCATCGGGAACCCGCTGTCCTCGACCTTGGTCTCCTGCAGGCAAAGAACGTCCGGCTTCTCCTGGCCGAGCCACGTGGCCAGACGCTCCTCACGCGCGCGGATCGAGTTGATATTCCAGGTCGCGAGCTTCACGGCCGGAACCTACATCGGCCGGGCTGCAATCGGAATGTGCCAACCGTGTCTGGCCTCGTGAGGCAACGGAATTTGCGGTGAAGCAAGTCCGTTATCAGACCGAAGCGATGTCTTCGCACGTAAGGAACGTCCAGATGAAGGCACAAAACGACATGTCCCTGTGGAGCATCATCGAACGAGTACAGCGCCGGCTGGAACGCCAGGGCATGAGCCCGGCATCCGCGGATCGAGCGCTATCGATCGCGCTGCGTCAGCTCGCGACCGCAAAGTAGCCGCGGGCTCAGGACGTCGGCAGCTTGTCAGCTGGCGTCTTCGGATCGAGATACTTCGCGAGCTTGTCCTGGATGTACTCCTTGGCGCGACCGCGCCACAGGAATCCAGGATCTTCGCCGCGGAACCGTGCGCGACCACTCCCAAGCGTGAGCTCACCCTCGATCTTCACGACGAGGTACTTGCCGCTGAACCGAGCCTTCGAGGTGTCGGACCACGTCACCTGGATCCCATGCTTGTTCGCAAGGTACTTGCCCAGGATGTCCAGCCGGTCGCGGGCCTCCTGGTCGGAGAGCTCGTATGGAAAATCGATCTCCATCCCTAGATCCGATCGTCTAGCATAATTCTACTTCGGGGTTTCGGGGTTGTTGCGTCGATCTTCAGGGCGTGAAGAGAAACCGCGGTCCAGATCACGACGTTGCTCGTCGGTCAGCTGTTGCTCGCAGGTTTCGAACCCGACATGGTCGTTAGCACGGACCAGGCATCCACGGGTCGTTTCACTCCATTTTCCTTCGAGGCACGCCTGAGCGAGCGCGTCACGCATCGCCGGGAGCTGATCGGTGACCTTGCGGGACATCGCCTCATCGACGGTGGCATGGCCGAGATCGTACTTCGCGAGCTCGAAGAACTTCGCAGCCACCGCGCTGCACGACTGGTTGGGATCACCGCCGCCGCCATGGCAGCCGGCGGCGAGCACCGGCACGACGAACAACATGAAGATCGCGGCACGAGGCACCCAACGGTTGTCGGCTCGGCGCTCGGGCCGTGTCAAGGCAGTATAGTCGCGACGTGACCGCGCCTCCGCGATCGCTGCCGCTGGTCGCGCTCACGCTCGGCGTCGCGATCCTCGTCGT
>DATBBB010000382.1:0-14809 GCA_036271215.1 Kofleriaceae bacterium
CCCCGGTACTATCGATGGGACCGGGAGTGGCGCGGAGTTCAGGCTACTTCTGGGCGTCGCCGTCAATTCTGAGGGCACCGTTTACCTGGCGGATGCCTACGCCCAGACGATCCGCAAAGTGGACCATGCGGGCGTCGCAACCACACCAGCTGGCACCGAGTTCACAAAGGGAAGCGCTGACGGCACCGGGCCCGCTGCGAGCTTCTTGACACCATGGGGGGTCGCGCTCGACAGCGCCGACAACCTCTTCATCACCGATCACGACAACGGAACAATCCGCAAGATGACACCTGATGGTGTAGTCACCACGTTCGCCGGTGCGGCGCCACAGCCGGGCGTGACCGATGGCGTGGGCTCGGCTGCGCGGTTTTCTTCGCTGGCCGGGGTGGTGGTCAATGCGGACGGCAACTTGTTCATTGTCGATCAAGGCAACGCGACGATCCGCAAAATGACCTCGGCCACCCCGGCCGGAGTCGTGACCACGCTTGCCGGCGCGGCCGGGGCGCCCGGCGGTGACGATGGTACTGGCTCGAACGCGCGCTTCAGCTTGCCCGCGGGGGCCGCGATCGACGACGCGGACACGATCTACATCGCGGACAAGATGAACCACACCATTCGCACGGTGACCGCGAACGGCAAGGTGGCCACGCTTGCCGGCACGGCAGGGGTGCCCGGTAGCACCGACGACATGGGTGCTGCGGCGCGGTTCAACATGCCCTCCGCCGTGGCGGTCGATGGCAGCGGCACGGTGTACGTCGCCGACTCCGGCAACCACACGATTCGCAAGGTGACCGCCGACGGCGCGGTATCCACGGTCGCCGGCGCCGCGGGTACGGCCGGCAGCGGTGACGGCGTGGCCGCGCTGTTCAAATTTCCTTCAGGTATCGCGATCGATCCGGCGGGCAACATGTACGTTGCAGATACCGGAAACAACACGATTCGCAAGATCGCCCCGGACGGAGAGGTCTCCACGGTCGCGGGTGCCGCGGGTATGGCTGACGCCGTGGATGGCAGCGGCAGCGAGGCGCGATTTTCGGCTCCGACCAGTCTGGTACTCGACTCGAAGGGCGACCTGTACGTCATTGACAGTGGCAATTCCACGATTCGCAAGGTCATGTCCGATGGCACGACCACGACGATCGCCGGCACGGCCCATCAGGTGGGCATCGTGCTGGGCGACCACCCCGGGCTCGCGTCACCGGGCGGCCTGGCGATCTTCGGTGACTCGCTCGTCGTCACCGACACCAACGCGATCCTGCTGCTCCACCACGCCGTCCAGCCGTGACCCGACACCTGGCCGCACGACGGTGGACATGCTCGATCCAGCAGGGGCTATGATGCAGCCATCTACGTCATTTCGATATCTCGGCGCGGTCGCGGCACTTGGCCTGTTGACGCTTGCGCTGCTGGCTTCCACCGCGCGCGCGGAGATCACGCGCACCGGCAGCGAGCCGTGGTACCAGCAGCCCACCGCCGATATCAGGCGAGCCAAGGAGCTGTTCGCACGGGCGGTCAGCGAGCACCAGCAGCTCAAGCGCGGCGATGCGCGGGACCTGTACGACCAGGCGCTGGCGCTGTGGGATAATCCCGACATCCGTTGGAACCTGGCCCTGGTGCTCGAAGACCTGGGGCAGACCAGTGGGGGCTGCGACGTTCAGCGCGAACGATCAGGTCGTGAATATTACGGGCGGCGGAAGCTGCGGTGTCAACACGCCAACGCTGAATGACGGACTCCAATTAAAATATCCATGAATACAAGAAACCCAACAGGCATATTACCCAAGGAGAATGATCATGTCGCAGAATGTCAGACAGAATCAGAACAGCAGGACCGCCACGACGATGCCGGTCAAGATCGTGGAGCCGATGGGCGATGTGTCGCCCGATGACTCGATCGACGTGACGCCGGCGCCCAGCAACCCCAACCCCGGCAAGCAGCCAGGAGGCGACTCCGAGGACGGCGCGACGCTCATGGGGTGACGGCTGCGGCCATCGCCCGATCGTCACCGAGGACGGTCGGGGAGCGCGGGACGAGGGCTACGGCGCGGCGGTGGCTTCGCAGGTCGTGGCGATGGCAGGCATCGCGAGCCGGCGGCCCAGGACCGGGTCGTGCCGCAGGGGATCGAACCAGGGGCTCGCGAGGCTGGAGGGGCTGTTTCCAGCGTCGAGATATTCGGTGACGTACCTGGCGGCGAACGCGAGGTCGCCGAGCACGGCATGGACGAGCGCCGCGGTGTAGATCGCGGCGCTCGACCGGCCAGCAGCGAGCAGGGCCGCGACCCGGGTGCGCGCCTCGGCCGCGAGCGTGGCGTCGGCTCGGCCGAGGTAGGCCAGGGTTTGCGCCTCGACCAGCGGATCGACACCGTGGAGCTCGCCGCCGGGCGCGTCGTGCCGGAGGTGCACCAGGAGCTGGTGCGCCGCGCGCAGCTGCGCGGTCGCGGCATCGGCGTCGCCGGCCAGCAGCAGCGCTTCGGCGAGGTTGAGCTGCGCGACGGTGTCGTCGGGACGGATCTGCAGGGCGCAGCGGAAGCCGGGGACGGCGTCGCGGTACCGGCCGAGCTTGCTGCGCACGAGGCCGAGGTAACCGCATTCTTCGAGGAGCGGTTCGCGCGCGACGAGCTGGGCGTAGTGCTGCTCGGCGCAGACCAGCTGCCCGGATTCGAACTCGTTGCGTGCAAGCAGCGACAAGCCGGCGTAGTTGCCGGGCGACCGGGCGAGCAGCTGGGCGAGCACGCGACGCTCGCTGGCGCGATCGCCCAGGCGCTGGAACAGCAGGGCGCGGTAGTACAGCACGCTCCACGAGAACGCGTCGCGCCGCGCGGCGGCGTCGAGCTCGGCGCGCATCTGATCGAGCTGGCCGCGCGCCTGCGCGAGCCTGGCGTGCTGCACGTGCGTGGTGCTGCTATCGGGATCGAGCGTGGCGAGCCGGTCGAGCGTAGCGCGGGCGTCGTCGAGCCGGCCGGACCTCAGCTCGATGTCGAACCGCGCGGACACGATGTCGTAGGTGTCCGGGAACAGCCGATCGGCGGCCTCGAGCAGCGCCATCGCGCGCCGGGCCTGCGCGGGATCCTCGGTCTGCAGGAAGCCATCGCGAACCACGTGGGCCTCGAACAGCAGCACCTCGATCGATCGCGGCGCTCGCTCGCGGATCCGGTCGAGCTCGGCGAGCAGCTCGTCGGGCCGCATATGCGTGCCGGCCCAGTAGCTCTGGACCAGCTGCAAATACCGCTCCTGATCGCGCGGATCGATCGCACCGATCGCGGAGAGATCGCGCACGGGGTGATCCGGGTAGAGCCGGGCCAGATGGACAGCGATCGTGGCGCTCTGCCGAGCGGCGGTATCGGCGGCGAGCTGGAACGACTCCGGCGGGGCGCCGCCAGGCGCACCGAGGTCGCGATCGAGGGTGACGCGGCAGCTGTCGAGCACGCACTCGAGGCTGGTGGCGACGACCTCGTCGGCGCCGACCGCGGTGCGGATCGCGCGCTGCTCCGGCGGCCGTCCGGTGTCGTGGGTGGCGCCGTCGACGTAGCTGTTGATATCGCCCCACGGCACGAGCTCGAGGCCGCCGCGGCCACGGAGGTCCGACATCACCGCGTTGCGGACCGCGACCGCGAGCAACGCGACCTCGGGGTGGCCGGCCGCGCCCGAGACCATGGGGCTCAGCACGGCGACGCGGACGAGCGGCGCACGCGCCGGGGGATGGGAGCCCGCGCCGTGCACCGCGTAGCCGATGCAGAGCGCGCTCGCGACGGCCGCGCCGAACGCAGCCGTCCGCCGGTGACGCGCAGCGCGGGCCGCCCGGGCCTGGCCGTGGGCCGACGGCGCCGAGGCCGCGCCGAACGCAGCCATCCACCGGCGACGCGCAGCGCGGGCCGACGGCCCCTGGCCGTGGGCCGCCGGCGCCGAGGCCGCGCCGCCCGTGGCGAGCAGCGTCGCGGCCGGCAGCTCGATCGACGCCCCGCCGTCCGACGCCAGCTCGTCCTCGGTGGGCCGGCGGTCCTCGGTGGACCGGCGGTCGTCGCCGAGGGCGAGTGGCTCGCCGAACGCCGCGCCGCGGTGGCAATCGCCGTCGCACGCCTCGCCGGCGAGCTCGATCAGCGCATCAGCGACCTCGTGGAAGTGGCGCGGCCGCAGCATCGGCTCCTTGGCCAGCAGCTGGTGGAGCAGGCTCGCCAGCGCCGCCGGGACGTCCGGCACGAGCTCGGCGATCGGCCGGGGCTCGTCGAGCACCAGGCGCTGGACGGTCAGGAACGGCGTGTCGGAGCGAAACGGCGACTCGCCGGTGAGCGCCTCGTAGAGCAGGATGCCGAACGAGAACAGATCCGAGCGGTGATCGACGGTGCGGCCGAGCGCCTGCTCGGGCGACATGGCGCGGAACGTACCGATCACCGCACCCTCGGCGGTGACGGTGTCCTCGCCCGGAACCTTGGCGATCCCGAAGTCGGTGATCTTGGCCCGCCCGGATCGCGTGAGCAGGATGTTCTCGGCCTTGAGGTCGCGGTGGATGACCCCGAGGTCGTGGGCGACGGCCATGCCGAGCGCGATCTGGTGCGCGATGCCGAGCACCTCGGCCACCGCCATCGGGCCGGCGTCGCGGCGCGCCCGCAGCGTCTGACCCTCGACGTATTCCATGATCAGGTAGTCCTGATCGCCCTCGTGGAGCACGTCGTGGATCTGGACGATCGCCGGGTGATTGAGCCGGGCCGCGATCCGGGCCTCGCGGCGGAACCGCTCGCGGCTGTGTGGGGTCGCCGCGCGGTCGTTGTGCAGCCGCTTGATCGCGACCAGCCGATCGAGCCGGTCGTCGTGGGCCAGCACGACCTCCCCCATGCCGCCGATGCCCAGCTGCTGGATGACGCGATAAGGACCGATCCGCTCGGAACCCTCCATCGACGCCATCGCTTATGCCAGGCCCAGATCCTGGATCCGACGCCGCAGCGCGTACTTGGACACGCGAAGCCGGCCGACCATCGCGTCGAGGTCGCCGCCGAGGTCGCGGTGGCAGGCGCGGATCTCGTCGACGTTGAGCCGGCTGGCGGTGCGGATGCCCTCGCTGGCCTCGATCAGCTTGTAGAGCGAGGTCCGCGAGATGCCGAGCGCGGCCGCGGTGGACTTGATGTCCCAGCGATGCGCCCCGAGCGCGTCGACCAGCTCGGTCTCGGTGATCTCGGCGGGCCGGCGGGTCTTGGGTCGCCCGGCGCCGGCACCGGCGCCGGCGCCGGGGAAGGCAGGCTCGGCAGCGGGTGTGCGGTCGTCGGGCGCGGGCCGCGCCGCGGCTGGGCCGGCGGCCAGCACCGTGGACTCGCCGAGCTGACGGAGCAGCGCCGGCGACAGGCTCGCCTCGCGCGCGCCGCGGCTGCCGATCACGATCTGACGAACCACGTTGCGCAGCTGGCGGACGTTGCCCGGCCACGGGTACAGCATGATCGTGCGCGCCAGCGCCAGCGGCAGCCACGGCGTCGCGCTCGCGCGATCGAGCAGCTCGGTGTCGCCGGTCTCGGCCAGATCGAGGCCGAGGAAGTGCAGCAGGAGCCGGGCGATGTCGTCGCGGCGCTCGCGCAGCGGCGGCAGGTGGATCTCGTAGCCGGCGAGCCGGTGGAGCAGCGGAGCACCGAACGCCCCCGACGCGATCAGCGCCTCGAGCCGGGCGTCGGTGGCGGCGATGATCCGGACGTCGACGTGCTCGGGGCGCTGGCCGCCGAGCGCGTAGATCTGCGAGGTCTCGAGCGCGCGCAGCAGCATGACCTGGATCTCGGTCGGTGCCGCGCCGATCTCGTCGAGGAACAGCGTGCCACCGCTGGCGCGCCGGAAGTAGCCGTCCTGGCCGCGGAGCGCGCCGGTGAACGCGCCGCGGCTGGCGCCGAACAGCTCGGCGGCGGCGAGCGAGGCCGGCAGCGCGGCCATGTTGACGCACACCAGCGGACCGGCCGCGCGGCGACCGAGCTCGTGGATCGCGGTCGCGACCAGCTCCTTGCCGGTGCCGGTCTCGCCGCGGATCAGCACCGGGACATCGAGGTCGGCGATCCGGCGGATGTCGTCGCGCACCCGCGCGATGTGATCGCTGTGGCCGACCAGGCCGAGGTCGCCGGTGTCGTGCTCGGCGTGAGGCTCGAACCCGTGCAGCAGCAGCGCGACGCGATCGGACAGCTCGATCAGCACGCCGCGCTGGAGCTGGTCGCGCGGCAACAGCCGCGGCCTGGCGAGCGGCTCGCCGTCGACCACGATCCGGGTCCGGGTCCCGGCCGGATCGATGACGATGCCGCCCTCGGCGACCGGACGCAGCACGAACGGCGCGCGGCTGATCGCCGGATGGTCGAGCGGAGAGCTACGAGACTGACGCGGCGGCTCGAACCACGGCGCGACCCGCGAGATCCGGGCGTCCCGTCCGGCCGCGAGCTCGCCCAGGATGGCGCGGTCGCCGATCCGGCGCAGGGCGGGGTGATAGACGATGGTGAGCGCGTGCGCTGCCACCGATCGCTGGGTGGACGACAAGGACGAAGCCTGACCCTCGAGCTGGGTGATCTCCGTCGACTGTTGCTGCAGATCCGCCACAAGCCTCCTCCAGTTAGACGCTACACCTGTGCGACCTCACGTGCTTCCGGAATCTGGCGCAGATCGCGGGCCCCGTACGGGCGGCGCCGCGGGCTCGGCGGGTCACGGGCCGGCGCCGGGTAGCAACGACAGGATGAGGCGCAGGGTATCGGCGCGCTGCTGCCTGGCCTGGGCGACCGCGGCCTCGTGGATCCGCCAGAGCTCGGCCTCGACCGCGCCGTGCTCGTCGAGCGGAACGCTCAGGATCGTGTCGCCATCGATCTTGCAGCACGTGTAGGCCTTCGGGCGTGCATGTCCGGTAGCGTCGCCGGCCGCCGCGGCGCGCGCGTTCTCGACGTCGCCGGCGTACGTGGTCACCTCGAGCGACAGGACGTCGGCGACGGTGCGGCGGAGCGCGTCGATCGTCGACTGGGCGAGCTGCTTCAGGATCCCCGGCTTGCCGTCGGCGTCGTTGCCGAACCAGCGGTAGTCGAGCTCGCGGGTGAGGTCCGCGGCGCCCTCGGGCCGGGTGCGCGCAGCCAGGGGCGCGGCCGACCCGCCGATCCGCACCGCGGGATCGCCGATCACGGCGTAGTCGCGCGCGTCGTTGGCGTACAGCCACAGCTTGGCGAGCTCGGCGTCGTCCACCGCGACGTCGTACTTGGTGGCGTCCTCGATCCGCGACGCCAGATCCGACGCCAGCTCGGCGTAGCGCAGATCGAAGTAGTCCATCGCGTGGCCGACGCACCGGCCCTCCATCAGGCGCTTGAGCGCGGACTCGAACACCGCGATCTGCGTGGTCGTGGCGCCGGCGTTCTGCGGATCGGCCTGGAGGAACGAGCTGGCCCACGCGCGGTCGACGTGGCCGATGCAGGCGAGCGCGCCGCGCGCGCGGCCGAGCATGCGCTGCGGCAGCCGGGCGACGAACGCGTGCGGCGCGATGTCGACCAGCGCCGGCGCACCGGCGCCGCGGCTGAAGTCGTCGTGCTTCGGCGTACCGGCGCCAAAGCACGCGAAGTGGAAGCCCACCATGCCCCGCAGATCGGCGTCGGCCGGGATGTCGTCGCCGGTGAAGTAGTGGTCGGGGGTGAGCACGCCGGCGCGCGGGCCGCCCCAGTCCTGGCACAGCAGCGCGCCCTGATCGGCGCGCTGGCGCGGGTCGCCGGCGGAGAACCCGACGCCATGGCTGGCGGTGACCAGCAGCGACGGCACGTCGCGGCCGAGCAGCGCCGCGAGCCGGTGCTTGGTCGCCTGGTCACCGAGGAACCGCGAGACCTGCCAGCGGTCGGCCTGGTCGCGCTCGAGGAAGTCGGCGAGCGGCGCGGCGAGATAGCGCGCGCTGGCGCGGGTCGCGCGATCGTCGGCGTTCTCGGTCGCCCACACCGCCATCCGGCGCGGCCCCCGGCTGGGCCGGGTCTCGGCCTCGACGACGTTGACCGCGTAGCGCGCGTACTCCTCGATCGTGTCGAAGTGGATCCGGCCCACCGCGTACTGGACATCGAGCTGATACTGCACGCGATACGAGATCTCCTCGGGCGAGGCCACCAGCAGCACGTAGTACGGGAACTTGTCCGGATCGACCGGCCCGGGGCCGGCGCCCATCCGGGTCAGGAATTGCTGCTTGGTCTCGCCCGGCCGGTAGGCCTCGGACCCGAGGCACTCGCGATAGCGGCGCTCGTCGCGGCGCGCGGCCTGGGATCGCCGCAGCGCCAGCAGCGGCGCGAGCGCCTCGCGGATCGCGGCCTGGTGGGCCTCGGCCTCGCCGCCCTTGCGCACGAACGGGAACACCAGCGCCCAGCCGGCCTGCGACAGGTCGTCGGGGTCCTCGCCTTCCTTGAGTGGAAAGTCGATATCGACGGCGAGCCGCCGCGCGGCCTCGTCGCGCTCGGTGCCTGCCACGGCGTGGCCGAGCGCGATCCGCGCGAGCTGGGCAACGCCGAGCGGCGGTAGCAGGTACGCGCCGGTGCGGCCATCGACGCCATTGAATGCGAGAGTGTCATCGCTCATTCGCTATCTCCTGTGCGACTGCGAAGAGCAAGAACGAGACCACGGCGGCGCCGCGCGGCGGTCGCGGTGGCGCGCCGCGTGAACGCTGGCCTCGCATGCCGGATCTGCGATCGCCCATCGATCTGTTGCTCGTCGACGCGGAGCGCCGCGCGCCCGTGCTGCCCGAGGTCGAGCGCATGGCGGCGAGCCGCGCGCCCGCGCCGGAGCCGCGGCCCCGGCCCGAGACGCTGTGGGGCGACGAGCACGCGCCCGACGATCTGGCGCGCCAGCGCTGGGGCGTGATCGCGCCCGCCGGCGAGGCCGGTGACCGGCTGATCGATGCGATCGCACCGCTGATCGAGCTGCGCCGCCGCCAGCAAGGCGCGGTGCAGATCTATCGAGTGCCGGCCGGGATGGCGCGGCCCGCGGGGATGACGTTCGGTGAAGCGGCGCGCTGGAAGAAGCGGGTGTTTCGCACCGGCGCCGGCACCGAGACCGAGGCTGACCTGCCGCGCTACCAGCTGATCGTGGGCGACCTCGACGAGGTGCCGGTCGCGGTGCAGCAGACCCAGGCCAGCGACGGCCTGGTCGGCCGGATCGCGTTCGACGACCTCGATGGCTACCGCGCGTATGCCGACAAGGTCGTGGGCTGGGAGCAGCGGCCGGCGCGTGTCACGGCGGGCGACGCGATCTTGCACGCGGTCCGCGATGGCACGGCGGCGACGCGGCGCGGCTACGACGCGCTGATCGCGCCGGCGCACGCGATCCTGGACCGGCGGCGCGCCGCGGGCGAGGTCGCGTACCACGCGCTGCGCATGACCGGCAGCGAGCGACCGTCGCCCGACGAGCTGTGGGCGGCGCCGGCGGACCGCCCCGCCGTGCTGCTGTCGCTCGGCCACGGCGTCGGCGTGCCGCGGCGATCCGGTGGGGATCCGCGGGCGCGCGCGGTGCGGCAGCGCCAGGACCAGGGCGCGCTCAGCTTCGGTCCGGGCGGCACGGTCACCGGCAGAGACCTGGCCGGCCGGGGGTTCTTGCCGGGCGGGGTGTGGCTCGCCGTGGCGTGCTTTGCCGCGGGCACGCCGGACACCAGCGACTACCGGCACTGGCTGGACACGCTGGCTCGGACTGGACATGGCGGGAGCGAGATTGGACATGTCCTGGACACGCTCGCGCACGACCGGCCGTTCATCGCCGCGCTGCCCAAGGCCGTGCTGGCCGATCCGGGGGGCCCGCTGGCGTTCATCGGCCATATCGATCTGGCGTGGGCCTACAGCTTCTTCGATCTCGACGACCAGCCGCGGCGGCGGCCGGCCCGGCTGGTCTCGGTCCTCCAGGCGCTGCTGAACCGCCACCGCGCCGGGGTGGCCGTGCGCAAGCTGATGAACGCGTTCGCCGAGGTCAACACCGAGCTGACCGCGCTGCAGGATGCCCAGGCGCGGTCCGGGGATCCGGCGATCGGCGACGCGGAGCGGGCCCGGCGCGCGCATCTGTGGATGCTGCGGCAGGACCTCGCGGGCTACGTGCTGCTCGGCGATCCGGCGGTGCGGTTGCCGATCGCGGGGCCCGACGACGACGATCCCGCGGCGCGCCGCGCCGGCGAGCGTGGCGGGTGGGGCGAGGTCAGCGAACCTCGGGGCGACGACCTGCTGCACGCGACCGAGGCCGCCGTGCTCGCGATCCTCGGCGGCGCACCGCTGGCCGAGGCTGCCACGCGCCATGGCCTCGACGGCGATGGGCTGCGCCGGCTGGTCGCGAGCTATCGCGCTGCAGGCCGCGCCGCGCTCGAGGCCGCCCTGCAAGCCCACCGCCGCGGTCCGTGACTTGCAAATGCTCGCCGGTATGTCCGAGCCCCTCTCCCTCGTGTTCGAGCTCGCGCGCGCCGACACGCCCGAAGATCCGTACGGCTTCCGGTTCAAGCCGCAGGACTACACGCTGCGCACCTCGCACGGCGGACGCAAGCGCGTCCACCTGGCGTGGTCGAGCGAGCTGCTCGACGATCTCGATGCGCTCCACGCCTCGAGCTGCGATCCCGCGATCGTCCAGCGGGTCGGCCGGGCGCTGTGCAGCTTCCTCGAGCCCTCGGGTTGGACGTGGCATGCCCAGGCGATCGCCACGGCGATCCAGCGCGAGATCCCGGTGCTGCTCACCGTGCGCTCGGCGGCGGCCGAGCTCTACGCGTTGCCGTGGGAGCTGCTGCCGCTCGAGGCGACCGGGCAGTGCATCGGCGAGCTACCCGGCCTGCTGATCCGCTACGAGTGGCCCGAGACCCACACCGTGCCGCAGCGCCGCGCGCGCGACGCGGGCCAGCGCCGGATGCTGGTGGCGTGGTCGGCCGCCGCCGGCGAGGTGCCCGCCGCCGATCACATCGAGGCGATCGGCAACGCGTGCCGCGCCGCGGGCTGGGACTTCAAGCCCGCGCGCGACGTGATCCAGCACGTGTCGGTGGGCAAGCTCACCGACGCGCTCGATCGGGCCAAGCACGAGGGCACGCCGGTCGTGGCGCTCCACCTGCTGTGTCACGCCGGGCGCGCGGGCCGGACCTGGGGCCTGATGCTCAACGGCGATGACGCGGACGAGGACGGCGTGGCGGTCGACTCGTGGCGGTTGCGCCAGCTGCTCGCGCCGCACGCCGACACCCTGCGCCTGGTCGTGCTGGCCGCATGCGGCAGCGCGCATGGTCGCGAGTTCGATAGCGTCGCGCAGGCGCTGCACCGCGCGGGGATCCAGTCGGTCGTTGCCTCGCGGTTTCCGCTGTCGGTTCCGGGCGCGATCCGGGCGGCGCAGACGCTGTACGACGCGGCGCTGGCGCAGCAGGCCACGCTCGAGGAGGCGTTCTTGCTCGCGCGCAAGCAGCTGGCCCGCGACGCCGTCCGGCTCGACTGGGCCGGGCTCCAGCTCTATGCCCGCGCCGCCGACGGTCACCAGACCCGCCCGTTTCGTGCGGCGTGGACCGAGCCGCCGCCGGCCGAGGGGGCGGCGCCGGCCGGCGGTCGGGTCGACTTCGATCGGCTCGATCTACCGGCGTTGCTCGATCTGCAGACCCAGGTTCGCAGCACGCTCACCTCGCGGTTCGAATCGCAGCAGGCGCTGGTGTGCGTCGAGCTGGCCGACGCCGAGTTCCGGATCGGCCAGCCGGACTCCGGCCTGCCCAAGCGCTGCTACGGCCTGCTGGCCGACGCCTCGGCGCCGCACGGCGGCCGGATCTTCGCCATCGAAGGCGACAGCCTGCGCGCGTGTTATCCGTCGGGCAAGGTCGCCCTGCGCGCCGTGCTGTCGTTCATCGACGCGGTCACCGAGCACAACTACAAGTGCGCGCGCGAGGATCAGATCATGGTCGCGATCGGCCTGCACTGGGGACCGGTGCTCACCAACGGCCGGCTGGTCACCGGTCCGTCGGTGTCGACGGTGGTGCGGATCGCCGAGGCCGCCGGCCGCAGCCGCGTCCTGCTGTCGCAGCACGCGCTCAACCAGATCCCGCGGGTGACCCAGGCGATCTGCACGCCGGTCGCCACGTCGATCGGCGGCGACCTCGAGCTGTACTCGCTGCCGTGGGGCGACGAGCGCTGGCTCGCCAGCAAGGTGCGGATCGAGGAGTCGGGCGAGCTGTTCGCGCTGCCGCCGCAGGACATCATCGGCTTCGGCCGGCTCGATGCGCTGGTCGACGGCGCGCGCGCCAACGACATCGTGCTGACCCATCCCGACGGCGAGTCCCAGCTCGCGATCAGCCGCTGGCACTTCGAGCTGCGGCGAACCCGCCGCGGCCACGTCCTGCGCAGCATGTCGAGTCAGCCGACCGAGGTCGACGGCAAGCTGATCGAGTGCCGCCACGAAGCGCCGGTCCGGCCCGGCACCATCGTGCGGCTCGCGCAGGTGATGACCCTGCGGTTCCTGGGCACCGACCAGGCACACTCCGCCCGCGACGCGGTCACCCTGCAGCATGGCGCCGAACCGCGCGGCTCCGCGCCGAGCCTCCACGACGGTGTCCGGGCGAGCCTCGACGACCATCCCGCGCTCACCGCCGACGGCCCGGCATGACGACAACACCGATTGACCTGGAGGGGTAACATGGGAATGTCAAGATACAGAGTGTGGGCTATATTGCTGATCGCATGTACGGCCTGTGGGGATGCGACCCCCGGCGGCGAGGTCGACCCCGGGCATGCGGGCGGCACATCGAGCGACCCGGTGGGGATCGCCGTCGAGGCCATCACCGGCGGGCAAACCGCCATCGCGTCGTTTGGCAACCAGACCTGGTCGGCCTGGGCTCCCGCCGGTGCCTCGCTCGCGAACCTTGCTGCCTTCAGCGGTGACTTCAACGGCGACGGGTACGGGGACACCGGCGTCACCGGCACCGACCCTTCCAGCGGCCATCGGTTCTGGTACATTGACTACGGCGACGGCCACGGCAACTTTCCCTATCAGTCGGTGTATGACTCTGGGACCTGGGGGACCGGCGAGCCCAACGCTTTCAGCGGCGACTTCAACGGTGATGGCCTTGCGGACATCGGCCTCACCGGCGCGGATGGGTACTGGTACATCGCCTATGGCGACGGTACGGGCAAATTCGCTGCTCCGACTTCCTATTATTGGGGCAACAATGCAGCCAATGTCTTCACCGGAGACTTCAACGGTGATGGTCTGTGGGACATCGGGGTCACCGGGACGGCCGCGCAAACCGACCGCAACTGGTACATCCGTTATGGCAACGGCCACGGCAGCTTCGGCAACCAGACCGTCTACAGCTGGGGTAACCCGGTGACCAACGTGTTCGCCGGCGACTTCAACGGTGATGGCCTGTGGGATATCGGGGCCACCGGGACGGCCGCACAGACCGACCGCAACTGGTACATCCGTTACGGCAACGGCCAGGGCAACTTCGGCAACCAGACCTTCTACGACTGGGGCAATGGAGCTACCAATGTCTTCACGGGAGACTTCGATGGCAACAAGGTCTGGGATATCGGCGTCACGGGCGCGATGACGGCGAACGACCCGTTCTGGTTCATCCGCTATCGCCTGCCGCTGCCGGTTACTCCAGCCGACCAAAAGCTGAGCGCCTGGTCCGGCTCCCCGGGCATGAGCACCGATGGCGCGAACCCGCGGTTCGAGCTGATCCTGGCAGCTCCGTCGACCGTGGAGATCGATCTCCGGTCTCAGCCGAGCTGCGTCGATACGTATCTCTATCTTTATGACGTTACCATGCAAACCCTGATTACACAGGACGACAACAGCGGTGACTGCTGGAATAGCAGGATCACGATCACCTTGAACGCCGGCAAGTATATCCTCGTCGCAGCGACCCCAAAGCGTTCGACTACAGTGACAGTGGCAGCTTCTACCAGTTTCCGTCCTATCAGGAGACCTACGCTGGCAGCATGAGCTATTCCTGGGACGTGGGGAACGTCCACTTCGTTCAGCTCAACAACTATCCCACCTATACAGCGAACTGGAGTACCTGGGACTTTGGCCGGGCGTTGCGGGACAACCTCAACATCACCTCGGCCATCACCTGGCTCCGCAACGACCTGCAAGATGCCAGGAACCGCGGCAAGGCCATCGTCCTGAACTGGCATGACTGGAGAGATGATAATAAAAATGTGGACAGCGACGATAACCCCGAGATCCAGGCAGCCATCAATGATTTTTCGGTATCCGCGGTCTTCACCGGTCACTGGCATGGGGACTACGGTCGATTTGCCTCCGCGGGCACGCGGAACATCCCCGTCTTCATCTCCGGCTCTGCTCACTATGGCACGTTCTTCGTCACCAGGTACACGAGCGACACGATGTACGTCTGGCTGATGCAGGCCGATCCGTTCAACGGCGGGGCGCTGAATGTCATCTGCTCCGATAACTCGAACGCCGGCCAAGACCTGCCCGGGCTCGACAAGACCATCAGGGTATCCTCGCTGTCGAGCAACCTGTTCGATACCTCGTCCAGTTGCCCGTGGAAGTACCCCCTGCTCGTCCCCAACCTCCACTACGACGTCCTGCCGTTCGACACTCGCAGCAACCGGCTGACCCAGGTCACCGGCAACTGGCAACCCGGCAGCTACGTCGCCGAGTGCAACACGGGCGAGGCGGTGACCGGCCTGTCCCCTCACGCGGCGCTTTGCTCGTATGGCGACTCGGCCAACCTCTACCCGCACGCGAGCTGCCGCGCGCTTGATTTTTCGGCCGCCGATAACCGCAGCACCTCCGACTCCAATTTCACGAACGGTGATTGGGACTCCGGCTACGTCAAGGGCGAGTGCGGCGCGGACGAGTACGTGGCCGGCGTCAGCCAGGACAG
>DATBBB010000383.1:0-10286 GCA_036271215.1 Kofleriaceae bacterium
TGGCCGACGTCGCGCCGCGCAAGAATCTGCTACTGCCCAGCAGCGAGCGCTGGCCGCTCGATCCGGCCAAGCCGGTGATCGAGCTCGACAACATCACGGTGTCGTTCGGTGACAACCACGTGCTGCGCGGCCTCGACCTCAAGATCACCCCCGGCCAGAGCACGGTGGTGATCGGGCGCAGCGGCTCGGGCAAGTCGGTGCTGCTCAAGCTGATGATGGGGCTCATGAAGCCGACCAGCGGCCGGGTCATGCTGTTCGGCCGCGACCTCGCCACGTGCTCGCCGCTCGAGCTGCTCGAGCTGCGCAAGCGGATGGGCATGCTGTTCCAGAACTACGCGCTGTTCGACGCGCTCACGGTCGACGAGAACGTCGGGTTCACCTTGCTCGAGAACTCGGAGCTGCCGCAGCCGCGGATCGACGGGCTGACCGCCGAGCTGGTCCGGATCCTGAACCTCAACGGCAGCGAGAAGCTGTTGCCCGCCGAGCTGTCGGGCGGCATGCGCAAGCGGGTCAGCCTGGCGCGCGCGCTGATCGCCAACCCCGAGGTCGTGCTGTTCGACGAGCCGACCACCGGCCTGGACCCGATCATGATCGAGGCGGTCGACGACATGATCGCGCTCGCCAAGCAGCAGTACCAGATCACCTCGGTGATCATCAGCCACGACATGGCGAGCACCAAGCGGCTCGCCGACAACGTCGCGTTCCTGCACGACGGCGTGATCATCTTCACCGGCAGCTACGACCAGCTGATGCGCAGCACGCTGCCGCCGATCCAGGCGTTCGTCGAGGGTGCGCGGACGTCGCGCCTGGCGCGCGGCGACGAGCCCGAGGCCCCGGCGACCGCTGCCGCGCCGATCACCGACGAGCCGGTCGTGGAGCTGATCAACGTGTCCAAGCAGTTCGGCGCCAAGCCCGTGCTGCGCGGCGTCGATCTCAAGATCTACCCCAAGCGCACCACGGTGATCATCGGCGCCAGCGGCTCGGGCAAGTCGGTGATCATCAAGCACATCATGGGGCTGTTCAAACCGACGAGCGGCGAGATCCGCGTGTTCGGCCAGAACATCGTCCCGATGGACGACCTCCAGCTCAACGAGGTCCGCACGCACTTCGGCCTGCTGTTCCAGAACGCGGCGCTGCTCGACTGGCTCTCGGTCTACGACAACGTCGCGTTCCCGATCCGCGAGCGCGGCGGCGAGGTCTCGAGCAGCGAGCTGCGCGGCCGGGTGCTCGACATCCTCGAGCGGCTCAACATCGCCGACATCAAGGACCGCATGCCGGGCGACATCTCGAACGGCCAGCGCAAGCGCGTCGGCCTGGCCCGCGCGATCGTGATGAAGCCCGAGATCATGATCTACGACGAGCCGACCACCGGCCAGGATCCGCTGCGGACCCGCGACATCGACGACATGATCCAGCAGACCCAGGAGCGGTTCGACATCACCAGCATCGTGATCAGCCACGACATGTCGTCGACGTTCCGGATCGCCCACATGATCGCGATGCTCTATCAGGGCAACATCGTCGCCTACGGCACCCCCGCCGAGCTCCGCGCCTCGCGCGACCCCCACGTCCAGCAGTTCATCCACGCCGGCTCGGTCGAGGGCCACTGACCCCGAGCGCAAGGCCGTTGACAGCGCGCGGGCGGTGCGCCATCGTTGATCTACATAAGCGCGGACGTCACGTGCGACCTTCCAACGATCAGCCCATGCCTGATCGCCATGCGAAGGCAAAGGGGAGCACTCTCCTCGACGAATCAACGACTTCCTGGTGACCTCGGCCACGCGACAGATGCATGGGACTCTGACGTGTGGTCTGCGAGGAGCCTGGAATGACGCGACATCGAGACCTCAAGCGCCGCGCCCGTGAGCGGCAGGCGCCGGCGCTGGTCGACGCGTTCGCCCGCGTGCCGCGCGAGCAGTTCCGCGGCGCCGGGCCGTGGCAGATCTCGCGTATCGTCGAGCCGACGTACCGCACCACGCCGGACGCCGACCCGCGCCACCTCTACCACGACGTCGTGGTCGCGATCGATCCGGCGCGCCAGCTCAACAACGGCCAGCCGAGCAGCCTCGCGCGCTGGCTGGCGGCGCTCGAGCTCGCGCCCGCCACTGCGTGCTCCACATCGGCGCCGGCACCGGCTACTACACCGCGATCCTCGCCGAGGTCGTCGGCAACACCGGCCGGATCGTCGCGTACGAGGCCGACCCCGCGCTGGCGGCGCGCGCCGCCGCGAACCTGGCGGCGTGGCCGCACGCGACCGTCGAGGCCGGGGACGCCGGCGCGCCCGACGGCCGGTTCGACGCGATCTTCGTCAACGCCGGCTGCACCTACGCGCGCCCCGCCTGGCTCGCGGCGACCGATCGCATCGTGCTGCCGCTGACCATCCACATGCCGAGCTTTCCGCTCGGGGTCGGCGCGATGCTGCGGCTCGATCGCGGCACCGGGCGCGGCGCCGGGCACGGCACCGGGCGCGACGACGGGAATGCCGGCCCGCGCTGGGCGGCCCGCATGGTGTCGCAGGTCGGGATCTACGACTGCGTCAACGCACGCGACCCGGCGCACGAGCCGATCCTGCGCCGCTTGCTGGCGCCGGGCGTGACGATCACGGAGATCGATCCGACGCCGCACGAGGCGGGCCCGGGCTGCCTCGCGCACATCGACGGCTTTTGCGTGCAGTGATCCGCACACCGCGGGCGGGAACGCGGGCGCAATTGCACGGGCGCGATCCTGCGTGTCACGCTCAGGCATGCGCAGCGTCTCGATCGTGGCCGCCTTCATCGTGGGCGGCATCGTCGTAGGTGCGAGCGCGACGCGGGCGCGCGCCGATGTCGCCACCGAGGTGACGGCGCAGTTTCGCAGCTTCGTCACCGGGCTCGGAACGGGCGCGCCGGACACCGATGGCATGGAAGTCTTCATCACGCCGTTCAACGTGCTGGTGTCGCCGACGGCCGCCGACCTGTCCGATCAATTCGCGCTGTTCACCGGCGCCAAGGTCACGAACGTCACCGTCGTGCCGTCCGCGTCCGGCAAGGCGGCGTGGCTGGTCGCCGACGTCACCGCGCACATGCCGGACCTCGAGGGCCCCGGCCGCCATGACGAGGTGGTGCGCGCCAGCGCGTTCCTGTCGCAGCGCGACGATCACCACTGGTGGATCGGCGCGCTGCACTGGTCCCAGGCGTTCCCCGACATCGCCCCGGCGACGTGCGAGCTGGACGAACCGATGCACTTCGAGTTCATGATCCCCAAGAACCTGTACGTGGACCTCGAGGCAGTGCTGGACGCGATCGCAGGGGGCAAGCTCGCCGCGCTGCAGTCCGACGACCGGCGCGCGATCGCGATCGGCAGCGCGCCGAAGGAGCGGTTCACCGGCGGCGCGGCGATCAAGGCCGTGCTCAAGAAGTGGAAGCTCGGCGCACCGCCTCGCGACTCCGCGCATCGCCACGACGCGTACTCCGCGGTCATCGGCGACTCGTGGAGCAGAGATCTGATGTGGGTCGTGACGTCCGTCCGCGCCGCCCCGCCACTGTGCGCCAACTACCGCGCGCTGCTCGTGCTCGCGCGCGACCTGAGCGCCGGCGGCCCATGGAAGATCGTCCACCAGCACTACTCGGTGCCGTTCCCCAAGCTGTGACCGCCGCCCGCGGCGGTGAAAACCTGGCAGCGTGGTGATCGGCCAGACAGCGTCGAGCGCGTAACCGTGCGGAACCGGTCGTTCTGCACCGCGGCATGGTGGTTGCGACCGGTCGGACCGTGATCCCTGATCCCGCCGTCGATCCCGTCCTCGAGCCCGCGCTCGAGCCCGCGCTCGAGCCCGCGCTCGCGACCGACCCACCTGGCGATCGAGCTGCCGGGCGCGGGACCGTGGCCGCGCGCTACGTCGCGTGGCTCGAGCGGCGTGGCCGCGCGCTCCTCATCGGGGCGGCGCTGCTCGTGGCGGCGTCGATCTACCTCGCGGCGTTCCACCTGCCGCTCAACGCCGATCTATCGGACCTGTTGCCGTCGGACGTCCCGGCGATCCGCGACCTGCGGCGGCTCGAGGCGCGGCTGATCGCCAAGGACACGATGGTCGCGATCGTCCGCGCCGAGGATCCGGCGGTGCGCGCCGCCGCAGCCGGCGAGCTAGTCCGTGGGCTCGGGGCGGTCGATCCGGCGCTGGTCGCCCGGCTCGAGGTCGATGACGCCGAGCTCCGCGCGTTCGTGCGGGCGCACGCCGCGCTCTACGTGCCGCTCGCCGAGCTCGAGGCCACCGAGCGCGCGATCGCAGCGCGGATCGCCGCCGCGCAGGCGCCGGCCGCCGCGGCCACGCCCGGGCCCGTCGCCACGCTCGCGCCGGAGCTCGTACTCGACGCGCTGCGCGCCCGCCAGCGCGCCGCCGCCGCCCAGCTCGATCGCTCGGCGTTCGTCAGCGCCGACGGCCGCGCGCAGGTCGTGGTGATCGAGACCGCGTTCCGCGCGACCGACGTCGCCGCCGACCGCCGGCTCGCCCAGGCGCTCGACGCGATCCGCGGCCGCGTGATCGCCGGCCACCCCGGCGTGACGATCGGGTTCGGCGGCGGCCCGCCGCAGACGCTCGCCGAGCACGACGCGCTGGTCCGCGGCATGCGGTGGTCGAGCCTTGGGACCGCGGTGCTGGTCGCGCTGGTCCTGATCATCCACCTGCGCTCGCTGCGCGTGCTCGCGCTGCTCACCGGCAACATCATCGCCGCGACCGTGGTCGCGTTCGGCGTCGCCGCGCTCACCGTCGGTCACCTCAACGCCGCCACCGCGTTCCTCGGCGCGATCATCGCCGGCAACGGCATCAACTACGGGATCCTGCTCGTCGCGCGCTACCTCGAGCTGCGGCGTGCCGGCGAGCCCGGTGCCGTCCCCAGCGCTGTCCCCGGCGCTGTCCCCGGCGCCGCCCCTGCTGCCGCGATGGCCACCGCGATCGCCGGCACCGTGCGGCCGACGCTGATCGCCGCGCTCGGCGCCGCGATCGCCTACGGCGCGCTCGCCGCCACCCACTTCCAGGGCTTTGCCGACTTCGCCGTGATCGGCGGCGCCGGCATGGTGGTGTGCTGGATCGCGTCGTTCACCGTGCTGCCGGTGCTGATCCTGCGCGTCGCCCCGCGCGCGGCCGGCGCCGCATCGCCGGTGTTCGGCCGCGTGGCGACCCGCGTGTTCGGGCTCCGGCCGCGCGTCGCGTGCGCGCTCGGCGTCGCCGTCGCGCTCGGCTCGGCGGCGGTCACCGCGCGCTACGTCGCCGGCGACCCGTTCGAGTACGACCTGACGCAGCTGCGGTCCAACGCGCCCGAGGCGCTCGCGATCCGCGCCACGATGCGCGACGTCAACCGCACGTTCGGCCGCGGCCTCGCCGGGATGTCGCGCAGCACGTACATCGCCGTCGACGAGCGCGCGCAGGTCCCCGCGGTGGTCGCCGCGCTGCACCAGGCCGCCGCGCGCGATCCGATCGTCGGCACGGTGCGCTCGATGCTCGACGCCGTGCCGCCCGATCAGGACGCCAAGCTGCGCGTGCTCGCCCGGCTGCGCGCCATGGTCGAGACCGCCGGCGCCGCGCTCCCCGACGCCGACCGCCGCGCGCTCGCCGAGCTGCAGCCGGCCCCGCCCGGTGAGCTGCGCGCGTTCACCGCCGCCGATCTCCCCGCCGGGCTGCGCGCCGTGCTCACCGAGCGCGACGGCCGGATCGGCTACCTGGTATCGGTCACGCCGGGCGCCGGGTTCGACGAGTGGAACGGCCGCGACCTGGTGCGGTTCGCCGCCGCGATCCGCGAGCTCCACCTGCCGGGCGGCGGCACGGTCACGACCTCGGGGCCGAGCGTGATCTTCGCCGACATCATCACCGCGATCCACCGCGACGGCGTGGTCGTCACCGCGGTCGCCGCCGCGGCGCTGCTCGCGATGGTGGTCGTGCTGGTCGGCCCCAACCGCCGCGGGCTCGCCGTGCTCGCGTGCACCGGGCTCGGCAGCCTCGCGATGATCGCGGTGTCGGCCGCGATCGGGCTCAAGATCAACTTCCTCGACTTCGTCGCGCTGCCGATCACGCTCGGGCTCGGCATCGACTACGCGATCAACGTCGCGCACCGCGCCGATCACGACGACGCGCGCGTCGCGCTGCGCTCGACCGGCGGCACCGTGCTGGTGTGCTCGCTGACCACGATGATCGGCTACGCGTCGCTGCTCGCCAGCACCAACCTGGCGATCCGCGGGTTCGGCCTCGCGTCGCTGATCGGCGAGGTGACGTGCGTCGCCGCCGCGCTCGCGCTGGTGCCCGCGATCGTCGCCGCCGGCCGGGGCGACGCCGATCGTGGTATTGAGGCGCATGGCGTTCGTCGAACAGCTCGAAGCATGGAAGTCGGAGCGGCTCGCGCCGATCGTGGGTGCCGGCCGGACCTCGCTCGACGCCGGCGCGGCCGGTGACCCGACCCAGCTGCTCCAGGTCGCGCTCGCCAACGAGATCAACGTCAGCGAGCTGGCGGCGCTGTGGATGCCGACCACGCGCGAGCTCGACGTCAAGCTGGCGTTCGCGCGCCAGGCCGGCGACGAGGCCGGGCACTTCCAGCTCGTCGCCGACCGGCTGACCGCGCTCGGGTTCGATCCCAGCGCGTTCGCGCCCACCGATAACCCGATGTTCCAGTACCTGCGCGGGCTGACCACCACGATCGAGCGGATCGCGGCGGGGCTATTCACGCTCGAGTCGATCGCGTACGGCGTCAACGAGAACTTCATGGCGTGGTGCGCGCAGCGCGGCGACGCCGAGACCGTGCGGATCTACCGCGAGTACATCCAGCCCGACGAGCGCGCCCACCAGCAGCTCGGCCAGCGCCTGCTCGCGAAGTACGCCACCACGCCCGCGCTCGAGCAGACCGCGCGCGACACCGTGGCCCGGCTGCTCGAGATCGCGAGCGCCACGCGCGCCACCGCCGCCGCCCGGCTCGGCACCGCCGCGTTCCCCGGCTGCTGAGCCCCGCCGGTCACCGCCGGCGGCGATGGGCCGCCGCGATGTCCAGGGCGATCGGCCGCAGCCGGCCGACCACCGCGTCCCGCCGCCCGGGCTCGGTCGCGAGCTCCTCGATCACGGCGCCGACCAGGGTCAGGGTCTCGTCGTCGAGCTCACCGAGCCGATCGCGCGCCGCCTCGAGGATCTGGGCCTTGCGGTGATGGACCTGCAGCCAGTCCGGCGGGGTGGACGCCGGCGGCAGCGGCGGTGGGGTCGCCGCCGGCCGAGAGCTGGCCGGGCGCGGCGCCCCCATCATGCCCGCCGCCTCGAGGATCTGGGCCTTGCGGTGATGGACCTGCAGCCAGTCCGGCGGGGCGGGCACCGGCGGCACCGGCGGCGGGGTCGCCGGCCGAGAGCTGGCCGGACGCGGCGCCACCATCAGGTTGTCGACCAGCCGCGAGAACAGGGTCTCGGCGGCGGGTAGCTCGCGCAGCTGCTGCAGCTCCGGCATGGTCCATTCACGCTCGATCGGGCCGCCGCGCAGGCGGGCGAGCTCGGCGTCGCGCTGCGCCAGCTTGTCCTGCATCTGGTCGAGCTCGCGCTGCAGGACGATCGCGCGCGTATAGAGCGTGTCGACATCGTCGCGATAGCCCATCTCACAGTCTTATCAGATCATCCGCGGGTCCTCGATCGCCGGCGTGAACCGCGTCACGCGGCGGTGCAAAAATCGCGCGACGCGACGCGCGATGGGGTGAATGCTGCGGCGAGCCGCAGCAGAGGGGCCGGAGCGCGGACAGCTCTTTGTAAATTCGGGGCTCACCACGGATTGCGGCGGCCAGGTCGCGCGTTACGCCTCCTCATGACGAGATCGCGCTGGCTGGTCATGGCGCTGTGCGGCTGCACCGCGGCATCCCACGCGCCGCCCGCCGGCCCCGCGGCCGCCCCGGTCGAGACCCGGCTCGGCGGCACGCCTTCGGCCGACGGCTCGATCGGCACCCCGCACCCGATCCGGGTCGACGAGATCGCCGACGACGGCAGCTGGATGATCGTCTGCCAGGCGCGCCGCGACACCGACGGTGACGGCAAGATCGCTGCGAGCTACGGCATGCACGGCAACGTGCACGGCGACGAGCTCGCGCCGTACCTCGTGTTCGGTTCGGGCGCCGGCTCGCCGATCGACGCGCTCGTCGCCCGGTCCGGCGACGGCGGGTGGCTCGTGGTGCAGCGCGGCGGCGCGCTCGAGCTGATCCAGGCCCACACCTGGCAGATTGTCCGACTTTCGGACACCGATCTCCGCGACGACCAGCTGGTGCACCCCAGCCAGCGCGCCGCGGTGATGACCGACAACGGACGCTGGCTGGCGTACCTGCGCCACCACACGAGCGGCGACCGCGTGGCGATCCGCGAGCTGGCCACCGGACGCGAGCGCGAGGTCGCGGTCGACGGCACGCCGTGGCGGCTGTGGACCGACCTCACCGGGCGCTGGCTGCGCGTGGCGGTGCTGCCGCCCGGCACCGACTGGCCGGTGCCGTCGCGGTGGCTGCCCCCGCCCTCGCCCCGCGGCTGCGGCCCGCGCGAGCGCGCGCTCACCGCGACCAAGTTCCACGGCACCGCGACCACCGAGGCGTGGATCGACCTCGAGCGCGCGGCGGTCGTCCCCGCAGATCACGTGCCCGAGGACGACAAGGCCGATCTCGATGCGCCGCGCGGCCATGGTGGCCCGGCGCCGATGGGAGACCGGATCTACTGCGAGCACGGCCGGTGCGACGACGCCGAGTCCGGCCACGAGTTCGCGCGGCCGCCGGGCACGGTCGAGTACGCGTACGGCGGCCTGGTCGTGATGCGCAACGGCGCGCGGCGCACGATCTTCGACGTGACCAACAGCCGGTCGCAGCCGTTCGACGTCCCGGGCGACCTCGTCCACGGCGACGGCATGATCGTCACGATCGGCGACGGGCTGTACGATCTGACCACGCACAAGCGAATCGCCGCGAGCAAGACCTGGGTCGTGGCCGGCCACGCCGGCGCGCGCGTACTGCTCGGCCACCCGGCGCCGCCGTGCGCACCGCAGCCCGACGGCCTGCCGTACGCCTGCGTCGACGGCATACCGGACCTCGCGGCCGGCGGCTCGCAGGATCTGCCGATCGGCCCGCTGCGCTGGGCACCGCCGTAGCGGCGGTCGTCGCCCGATCCCGGCCGAGTATGCCGCCCAGGGCGCCGGAACGTGGCACGGTCGCGGCATGACCGACGCGCAGATCGTCGCCCAGCTCGCCGCCGGCCGGCCGATCGTCGAGCTGGCGCACCCGCGGCAGCGCACCGACGGCGTGGTCGCGGTGCAGTGGCGCGACGGCGCCGCGGTGCGGATCTGCGCCCACCGCGCCGGCCTCGCGGCGGTGCCCGATGCGATCGCCGGCCTGGCGCAGCTCGAGCGGCTCGACGTCGGCGGCAATGCGCTCGGCGCGCTGCCCGCCCTGCCGGCCGCGTTGCGCGAGCTCTACGTCGACGACAACCAGCTGGCGCGGCTGCCGGCCTTGCCGCGGCTCGCGGTGCTCGACGCCAACCGCAACCGGCTGGTCGAGGTCCCGCCGCTCGCCGGCCTCGACTTCGCGTACCTCGCCAGCAACCGGCTCACCGTGCTGCCGCCGATCACGGACGTGCGCTACCTGAACGTCGGCGACAACCCGCTGGGCCGGCTGGCGCTCGCGATCCCCGGGCTGCAGGAGTTGCGCGCCGAGAGCGCCCAGCTGGATACGCTGATCGTCGGTGAGGCTGCGCCGCTGCGCGAGATCGCGCTCCGCGGCAACCAGCTCACCGCGCTGCCCGACGCGATCGGCGCGCTCACGCAGCTGCAGGTGCTCGATCTGCGGGCCAACCTGCTCGACGATCTGCCCCGCGCGCTGCGCGACCTGCCGCTCACCAAGCTCGATCTGCGGTGGAACCCGCTGCGCACGCCGCCGGCCTGGCTCGACGAGCTGGCCGCCCGCGGCTGCCGGGTCTACCGATAGGGCTACGGCGTGAACGTCCCGGCGCCGTCGTAGGTGATCCCGGCCGGCCCGAACCAGCTGCGCAGCTCGGGCACGAACCGGCCCGCCGCGATCGCCGGATCGTTGGCGAGCAGGCCGCGCGCCTCGGCCTCGGTGGCGACGTCGAGCACGAACAGCCCGGCGTACGCGGCCTTGTCGTCGGCAGGCGCGTCGAACGGCCCGGCGAGCACCAGCTTGCCGGCCTTGCCCATCGCGCGGATGTTCGCCATGTGGCCGGCGAACAGCTGCTGCGACGCCGGCGTGGCGTCGGCCGTCCACGTCGGCCCGCGCTTCAGCAACACGAACACGTAGGTCCGCATCGCAAACTT
>DATBBB010000384.1:0-15619 GCA_036271215.1 Kofleriaceae bacterium
CGCGCGGCTCGCCGTGCACGGCGATACCCGCGAGCTCGCCGCCGACACGATCGCGCGCGATCCGGAGCCGCTGGCTAAAGATCCGGTCGCCGCGCGCCTGCTGTACGACGCGCTGGTCGATCTCGGCGACGCCGCGCGGCCCTCGGCGCTCGAGGCGATGAACCAGCTCGGCGTGCTGTCGGCGGTGATGCCGGCGTGGGCGGCGTGCGTCGGCCGGGTCCAGCACGACCTCTATCACGTCTACACCGTCGACCAGCACCAGCTCTACGCGCTCGCGATGCAGAAGCAGCTGGCGCGCGGCGAGCTCGCGGCCGAGCATCCGACCGCGACCGCGCTGTGGCGCGACGTGCGCCGGCCGGGCCCGCTGCTGCTCGCGACCTTGCTCCACGACGTCGGCAAGCCGATGGGCAAGGGCCACGCCGAGAAGGGCGCCGTGGTCGCCGGCGCGGTCGCACGCCGGCTCGGGATGCCCGAGGCCGACGCCGCGCTGGCCGAGCTCCTGGTCCGCCAGCACCTGACGATGTCGCACCTCTCGCAGCGCCGCGATCTGTCGGACCCCGACGTGATCGCGCGGTTCGCCGAGCGGATCGGTGGCGACGAGCACCTGGTCCAGCTGTACCTGCTGTCGCTGTGCGACGCCGCGATGACCGCGCCCGACAACCTGACGGCGTGGAAGGCCGACCTGCTGCGCGAGCTGATGATCCGCACCCGCGCGTACCTCGGCGGCGCCGGCGCACCCGCGCGTCTATTCGAACCGGCGCCCGGGCCGATGTCCGGGCCAGCGTCCGGGTGGTCGGCGGATCCATCGCCGGAGCGGTCGCCGGAGCGGTCGCCGGAGCGGTCGGCGGAGCGGTCGCCGGGGCGGTCGGCGGAGCGGCCGCCGGAGCGGTCGGCGGATCGGCCGGCGGATCGGTCGGCGGATCGGTCGCCGGATCTGTCGTTTGACCCGTCGGCGGACCCCCAGATCGGGCTGCCGTCGCTCGACGCCGTCCGCGCCAAGGTCGCCGAGCTCGCCGCCGTGCCCGACGCCGCCGCGATCGTCGCCGCGATCGACCCCCGGCTGTTCACCCAGCTCGCGCCGCGCCAGGCCGCGCGCCACGTCAAGCTGGTCGCCCAGGTGACCGCCCGCGCGACCGCCCCGGTGATCTCGGCGCGCCGCGCGCCCGTCGCGCTCGAGGTCCACTGCTTCCCGCTCAAGGCGCACAGCGAGCTCGCGATCGTCGCGCCCGACGCGCCCGGCGTGCTGGCGACCCTCGCCGGCGCGCTGACCGCCCACCGGGTCGACGTGCTCGGGGCGGTGCTCGGCCACGTCGATCTGCCGGCCGGCCGGCTGGTCGCCGACGTGTTCTACGTCCGCGACCTCAAGGGCGCCGCGATCCCCGACGACGATCCGCGGTGGGCCAGGCTCACCGCCGACCTCGGCCCGCTGCTCGCCGGCCCGCCGGATCCGGCCCGGGTCGCCGCGCTGATCGCCCAGCGCCGGCCGCGCTCCGGGTTGCCGCCGCGCAAGACCCCGGACGTCGCCACCGAGATCCGGCTGCACGACGACTCGACCCGCGCGACCATCGTCGAGGTGTCGACCCGCGACCGCGCCGGCGTGCTGCACGCGATCACCCAGACCCTCGCCGACCTCGGCCTCGACATCTCGCTCGCCAAGGTCGCCACCGAGGGCGAGGCGGTCGCCGACGTGTTCTACGTGACCCGCGCCGGCCGCCGGCTCACCGACCCCACCGAGCGCGAGACCCTGGTCGCCCGGCTGCGCGCCGCCGTCGAGGCGCCGGCGTCATGAGCGCGCTGGACCTGCCACCCGGGATCGGGCTCGTCGGCACGCCGCTCGGGACGTTCCACGAGGCGCCGGCGTCATGAGCGCGCTGGACCTGCCGCCCGGGATCGGGCTCGTTGGCACGCCGCTCGGGACGTTTCACGCGCCGGCGCGCGCCCGGCGGACCGCGTCGCTGTCGCTGACCCTGGTCCTCGTGCTCGGCGCGATCACCTGGGGCCTGGTGTCGCGCCATCCGTACCGCCACGGCTCGAGCTCGCAGGTCGTGCTGCCGATCGCGTTCGCCGCGTTCGCGACCCTGGGCCTGGTCGTCCGCCGCGCCCAGGTCGCGATCACCCGCGACGGCGTGCGCTGGGGCTGGACCTCGTTCGGGTTCCACCAGCCGGCGGCGCGGATCGCCACGGCGCATATCTACGAGGACGGGATCGCGCTCGAGGCCCGCCGGGGCTCGTGGTGGTTCATCGCCGCCCGCGACTGGGACCGGTTCGACGTCCTGGTGCGCTACCTGCGCCGCGCCGAGCTGCCGACCCGCGACCACGCCGGCCGCGCGCCGCTGCGGGCACGCCTGCAGAGCTACGGCCGGTTCCTGGACTGGCTGCTGCGGGGCAGCGTGATCGGCGCTGCCATGGTGATGGTGTGGGCGGTATGAGGTCGCCCATCGCCATACATCAAGCCCAGTGATTCGATCCGCCCACGTTTCCGGAAGGACGTCTACAATCATCTCCACCGGCACCGCCGAGCTGGTTCGAGCTTTCCCGCGGTATGACGACATCCGCCACGAAGACCAGGGCGTTGTGTGTGGCCACGCGCTGCACGAGCGTGGATCAGTTTGTCGCGACGTTCCATCGGTTCTGCGGCGACGATCAGACGTTCTTCGTCGCGACGCTGACGAGCCGGCCGATCGGGCTCGAGACCGCGTTCTCGATCCAGCTCGCCGACAAGCAGCCGGTGCTGCGCGGCCTGTGCATCGTGCTCGACACCTGGGCCACTCCCGAGAACCGCTACAAGCGACCCGGCATCCGGCTCGGCATCAAGCGCCTCACGACCGACAGCCAGATTGTCTTCGACCGCATGCGCGCGGTCTCGCGCGCCCCGGTCTCGATCGCCGAGGCCACCCCGCCGCCGGGCCCGCTGCCGTCACCGCCGAGCCTGGTCGGCCCCGCTGCCGCCGGCGGCGCCGCTGCCGCCGGCGCCACTGCCGCCGGCGTCGCCGCTACCGCCGGTACGACTACTGCCGCCGGCACCGCTACCGCCGGTACGACCACCGCCGGCGCCGCCACCGCCGCCAGCGCTCCCGGTAGCGCGGGTGCCTCACCGATCGTGAGGCCACCGTCGTTCCCTCGGCGCACGTCGCCGACCTCGCTGCCACTGCCACCGCTGGCTGCGCCGCGCACCGGCCTGCCATCGCTGCGAGCGTCGCCGGGTGCGCCGCCCTCGCCGGCGCTGCCGTCCCCGCCGCCCTCGCCGATCGTGCCGTCAGCGCTGTCGTCTCCGTCGTCCCCGTCGGCCCCGTCGGCGACGGCGCTGCAGACCCTGACGATCCCGCCGGCCGCGCCACGCGCGTTCGCCGAGCCGCAGGCCGTCCCGCGCGTGTCCGCCGAGCCACCTGCGATCCTGCACATTCCCTCGCTCGTGCCGCGCCTGCCTGGGCAGGGCCCCAAGCCCGATCCTGGCGCTGCTGCCAGGAAGTCGGCGCTGGGGGCCACGGCGTTCTCGTTCACCGCGCCGGCTTCGGCCTCGCAGCTCTCGGCGTTGAGCACGTTGTTCGAGCCCCCACCATCGGCCGCACCGGCGGTGGAAGCGCCGATCGAGTCGTCGCCGGGCGGTGAGCCGAGCGCGCCGGGCGTGCCGGGCGAGGAGCCTGGCGGGGCGCCGGGCGTGCCGGGTGTGCCTGGCGTGGATCAGGTGGCCGACGCCGCACCCGACGCCAGCGCGGACGAGTCGCCGACACCACCGCCGGTCGAGGTCACGCGGTTCCAGGTCGCGCTCAACGTCACCGAGACCCCGCCGCCGGTCGACGACGTCGAGTTCAAGCCCCAGCAGCTGCTGCGCCGCCACCGCAACACGACTTCTGCGCCGCGGATCACCAGCGATCCGCTGCCGGGCGACCTGCCGGTCGATCCCCATCACCCGGTGCTGATCGTCGATCGACCCGTCGCGGTCGAGGCGAGCGAGCCGCCGTCGTCGCAGGATCCGATCCCCGACGTCGAGTCACCGACGGCGCCCGTGGCTTCGCCCGCCGCCGTCGCCCAGGCTGCCGTCGCCCAGGCTGCCGTCGCCCAGGCTGCGCGGCACTCGGCTGCCACCGATGCCCGCACCCCCGGCTCCGCGCTGGTCCTGCCCGCCAACCCGCTGCACAACCTCAGCGACGAATCGCTCGAAGGCTTCGTCGACTGCACCATCTACGAGGAGACGGCCAACGTCTTCCATCCGGCGACCGACGGTCCCGAGTGGAACGACGAGCTCCTCGATCTACCGGCCGCGCCGCCGCCGGCTCGCACGCCACCCGCGACCAGCGTCCCGGCGATGCCGTTCGACGCCCCGCCGGACCTGACCGTGCGCGCGCAGGGCGACAACGAGTCCTTGCGGGTCGCGCCCGAGCCGCGGCGGGTCGCGCCCGAGTCGTCGCCCGCGGACGGCCCCGCGCCCGATGGGGCGCTGTGGCCCCCGAGCCGGCCCGGCAGCGACGGCCTGCCGCCGTTCGCGAATCGCCCCGGCAGCGACGGCCTGCCGCGGCTCGCGAGCCAACCCGCGGCGTCCGATCCATCGCGACCTGCGACCGTGCCCGGGCCGCTGTCGTCGACCGACTCGCTGTTCGCGCCGCTCCACGATCGCGCGGCCACCGCCGGCCCGTGGCTCGAGACCGCCGGCGCGGCGTTCGCCCACGACTACACCCCACAGTCGCAGGACGCCGTCGTCGGCGAGCTGTCGCAGCACTCGGGGCCGGTCGAGCTGGCCGACATGCCGAGCAGCTCGCTGAAGATCGATCCGGCGCTCGCGGCTCACCCCGAGTTCTCGCAATCGATCCAGCCGCCGCAACATCCGCAACATTCACAACATCCGGCCCATGCTCGGCAGGATCCACAGCACGGCTATCCCCCGCAGGGGTATCCGTATCCGCCGCCGATGCAGACCGGCCAGCTCGCGCCGCTGCTGCCGCCGATGCAACCGCAGCACACGCCATACTCGACGGTCGATCCGGCGATGTACTCGCCGTACCCGGCGAGCATGCCGATCGCGCTCCCCGCGCCGCCGGTGCAGCGCCAGCTCGCTCCCTGGCAACGCGCGACCCTGATCGCCGGCACCGCGGCCGTCGCGATCGTCCTGGCGTTCGTGATCGCGCGCCGGGTCCGCGGCCCAGGCCGGGTCGAGCCAGCGCCGGCCAGCCTGACCGTCACGCCCCACCGGACGCCGCAGCCGCGCGTGGCGCACCTGATCGCCAGCGACGGCCCCGAGGCCACGCATCCCGTGCTCGGCGAGCCCCGCGGCGCCGCGCTCCATGATCCACGCCCCGCGGCCCCGCCGGCGCAGGCCGCCCACGGCTCCGCCGACGTATCCGACGACGACGGTGACCCGACCCCCGGCGGCGCACCGGTCGCCGGCAGCGGCCCGTGCCGGTTCACCGTGGCGACCACGCCCGCCGGCTCGATCGTCCGGCTCGACGATCAACCCATGGGGCCATCGCCGATCACGATCGACGGCACGTGCGACAAGCACAAGCTCGACGTGTCCCACGCGCGCTACCAGGGCGTGACGCGCTGGGTGACCCTGGCCGTCAACCAGCCGCAGCAGCTCGAGATCAACCTGCCGCGCCCGATCCACGCGGTGACCGTGACCTCGACGCCGCCGGGCGCCGTGCTGTCGATCGACGGCCATCGCGCCGGCACGACGCCGACCGTCGTCCAGATGATGGGGTTCGCGACCGTCAGCCTGACCTTCACCCGACCCGGCTTCCCGAGCGTGACCAAGAAGGTCTACAGCAAGCTCGCCCAGGATCACGTGTCCGTGAAGCTCGGCAAGTAGCGTCGCCTCCGCCGGTGCTCGCAAGCTCGCGCTAGCTCGGTCGGCGATCGGCGGTGCATACCGCGCCGCTGCTAGCAGCGCGATACCAGGTACACGACCAGCAGGATCGGCAGCGGAATTCCGAGGAGCCACGCGAATGCATAACCAGCTTTGTTTGCCATGGCTCTCGGTGGTGCACGCTGCGTACCGTTACAACTCGGCTCAACTACTACGCGGTCGCGGCGCGGCAGCCGTGCGGTTCTTGCAGCCCGTGCGGTCGTGACTCGGACATCGCCGAGCGCCATCGGCCTTGGGCCTTGGCCTTGGCTTTGGCCTTGGGCCTTGTAAATCCGCTGCTTGCGCAGCCGCGTCTTGCCGCGATCAGACCCCGCGAGTATGGTCGGCCATGTTTGAGGACCTCAGGGAGGCACTCACCTTCGACGACGTCTTGCTCGTGCCGGGATACAGCGAAGTCATCCCGCGCGACGTCGATGTGACCACCCGGCTGACCCCGGCGATCCCGCTGCGCATGCCGCTGGTGTCGTCCGCGATGGACACCGTCACCGAGGCCGCGACCGCGATCCGCATGGCGCGCGAAGGCGGCATCGGGTTCATTCACAAGAACCTGTCGATCGAGGACCAGGCGCGCGAGATCAACCGCGTGAAGAAGGCGCAGTCCGGCATGGTCGTCGACCCGGTGACGATCGCGCCGTCGCGCACCCTCGAGGACGCCCTCGCGCTGATGCGCCAGTACCGGATCAGCGGCCTGCCCGTGGTCGACGCCGAGCGCCGCCCGCTCGGCATCCTCACCAACCGCGACGTCCGGTTCGAGAAGCGCCTGACCCTGCAGGTCGGCGAGGTGATGACCAAGAACCCGGTGACCGTCAAGGACGGCGTGCAGATCGAGGAGGCCAAGGATCTGCTGCACAAGCACCGGATCGAGAAGCTGCTGGTCATCGACGCCTCCGGCCGGCTCAAGGGCCTGATCACGATCCGCGACATCGAGCAGGCCGAGGCCCACCCGACCGCCGCGACCGACGAGCTCGGCCGGCTGCGGGTCGGCGCCGCGGTCGGCGTCGGCGGCGATCGCGAGGCCCGGATCGAGGCGCTGCTCGCCGTCGGCTGCGACGTGATCTGCGTCGACACCGCGCACGGCCACTCCGCCGGCGTGCTCGACGCCGTCCGCCAGACCCGCAAGCGGTTCCCCAAGCTCCAGCTGATCGCCGGCAACGTCGCCACCAGCGAGGCCACCAAGGCGCTGATCGAGACCGGCGTCAACGCGGTCAAGGTCGGGGTCGGTCCCGGATCGATCTGCACCACGCGGATCGTCGCCGGCGTCGGGGTCCCGCAGCTCACCGCGATCGCCGATGCGGTCGCCGCCGCCAAGGGCTCCGGCGTCGCGATCATCGCCGACGGCGGCATCAAGTACTCCGGCGACGTCGCCAAGGCGATCGCCGCCGGCGCCGACACCGTGATGATCGGCAGCCTGTTCGCCGGCACCGACGAGGCGCCCGGCGAGATCATCCTGTACCAGGGCCGATCGTACAAGTCGTACCGCGGCATGGGCTCGATCGGCGCGATGAAGGAAGGCTCGAAGGACCGCTACTTCCAGGCCGACGTCGAGGCTCCGCAGAAGCTCGTGCCCGAGGGCATCGAGGGCCGCGTGCCGTACAAGGGCCCGCTGCGCGAGTCGATCTACCAGCTGGTCGGCGGCCTGCGCGCGTCGATGGGCTACCTCGGCTGCGCCACGATCGCCGAGCTCCACGCCAAGGCCAGGTTCGTCAAGATCTCGGCCTCGGGCCTGCGCGAGAGCCACGTCCACGACGTGATCATCACGAAGGAAGCCCCCAACTACCGGCTCGAGTGACCCGAGCACGCGTGAGAGTGGACGAATACCGTCGTGAGCGAGCGAGTGCGGAGCGCCGGAGCGCGCCTCGGCGAGCGAACGGAATAAAATGACGCATCAACTGATCCTCGTCCTCGACTTCGGCTCTCAGTACACCCAGCTCATCGCTCGCCGGATTCGCGAGCAGGCGGTGTACTGCGAGGTCCATCCGTTCACGCTCGCCACCGACCCCGAGCTGCGGCAGCTCCGCGCGCTGAAGCCGGCCGGCATCGTGCTGTCCGGTGGTCCATCCTCGGTCTACGATCCCGGCGCACCGACGATCTCGCCGGCGGTGTACGAGCTCGGCATCCCGGTGCTCGGCATCTGCTACGGCGCGCAGCTCACCGCGAAGCTGCTCGGCGGCGACGTCCAGGCCGCGGAGCGCCACGAGTACGGGCGGGCCAGCGTCCGGGTCAAGCACGCCGAGGGCGTGTTCCGCAGCGTGCCGGCGGGCGAGGAGCTCTCGGTGTGGGCGTCGCACGGTGACCGCGTCGCCGCGCTGCCGCCCGGGTTCGTCCACACCGCCGAGTCCGACAACTGCACGATGTCCGGGTTCGCCGATCTGGCGCGCCGGATCCACTGCGTGCAGTTCCACCCCGAGGTCGCCCACACCCCGCGCGGCGCCGAGTTGCTCGGCAACTGGCTGTTCGGCGTGTGCCACGTCGCCGGTGACTGGTCGATGGCGGCGTTCGTCGACGAGGCGATCGCCCGGATCCGGCAGACCGTCGGCGCCCACGGCCGGGTGATCTGCGGGCTGTCGGGCGGGGTGGACTCGAGCGTCGCCGCGGCGCTGCTCCACCGCGCGATCGGCGACCGGCTGACCTGCATCTTCGTCGATAACGGCCTGCTGCGCCGGGGCGAGCGCGACCACGTCGCCACGATCTTCCGCGACCACTTCCCGGTCGACCTCCGCGTGATCGACGCCGAGCACCGGTTCCTCGCCGCGCTCGCCGACGTCACCGACCCCGAGCGCAAGCGCAAGATCATCGGCTACGAGTTCATCGCGGTGTTCGAGGAGGAGTCGAAGTCGATCGCCGGCGCCGAGTTCCTCGCCCAGGGCACGCTGTACCCCGACGTGATCGAGAGCGTGTCGTTCAAGGGCCCGTCGGCGGTGATCAAGTCGCACCACAACGTCGGCGGGCTGCCCGAGCGGATGAAGCTCGCGCTGGTCGAGCCGCTGCGCGAGCTGTTCAAGGACGAGGTCCGCCAGCTCGGCCTCGAGCTCGGCCTGCCGCGCCACATGGTGTGGCGCCAGCCGTTCCCGGGGCCGGGGCTCGCCGTGCGCTGCCTGGGCCCACTGACCAAGCCGCGGCTCGACGTGCTGCGCGCGGCCGACGCGATCATCGAGGAGGAGATCCGCGCGGCCGGGCTCTACGAGTCGATCTGGCAATCGTTCGGCGTGCTGCTTCCGGTGCGCTCGGTCGGCGTGATGGGCGACGCGCGAACCTACGAGGAGGCGCTGGCGCTGCGCGCGGTCCACTCGCGCGACGGCATGACGGCGGACTGGGTCCAGCTGCCGTACGACCTGCTCGGCCGGATCTCGTCGCGCGTGATCAACGAGGTCCGCGGCATCAACCGCGTGGTCTACGACATCACCAGCAAGCCGCCGGGCACGCTCGAGTGGGAGTAGCGCCGCGCGCGGCGGGCGTGCCGGCGGCGCCGCGATACAATCGAGCCGTGAGCGAAGGCTCGATCGGTCGGATCCGCGGCGCGCGCTGCATTGTCGCGCTCGGGGCGCTCGGGCTCGCGGTCGTCGCGCTGGCGCCGCGGCCGGCGGTGGCCGATCGCGCCGCGACCGACCGCGCCGCGACCGATCGCGCCGCGGCCGACGCCGCGCGGATCGACTGGGCCGCCGGCTGGGTGACCGCGGGCGGCACCGGCGTGGCCGATCGCCATGCGCCGTCGCCGGCGGTGGCGCTGGGCACGTCGCGCCGCGGCGCCGAGGATGCGGCCCGGCGCCGGATCGCGGCCACGCTCGGTGCCCTGCCGCTCGCCGCCGGCGGCAGCGTGGCCGACCGGCTCGCCGACCCGGCGATCAAGGCGCGGATCGACGCCGCGGTCGCCGCCGCGATCGCGATCGCCGCGGAGCCCGAGACCGACGGCAGCTGGCACGTCACGCTCGCGGTGCCGATCGAGGCGATCCGGCTCGCGCTGGTGGCGCCGCGCGCGCTGCCCGCCGCCGGCGATGCCGGGCCGCCGGTCGTGATCGTCGACGGTGTGACCGGCACCCCCGCGGTCGGCTGGACGATCGGCGGCGCCGCGGCCGCGACGCTGTGGCTGCCCGACGCCGGTGCGCTCCCGGCGTGGGCCAAGGACGCGCCGCACGTGCAGGCGGCGGCGAGGCCCGCCGGCGGCGCCGCGAGCCCGGCTGGCTCGATCGCGATCGACGGCACGACCGGCTCGCCGGCGACCCTGTACGTGCTGGTCCCACGCGCCTGAGCGGGCAGATCTCGTGAAACCTATCGGCCGATCGTGCGTCCAAGATCGGGATGAGCTATCGCGACGATCTCGTTGCCCTGTCGGCCCACAAGACCGCGCTCGAGACCGAAGTCCGCGATCGCAATAAAACGTTGCGGTTCTTCATACTGCCGGCACACCACCGGCGACCGCGGCGCGGCACGCTGGCGTCATGCCTCGCCCCGAGTCGTTGAACCCCGAGAAGGCGCGCCGCGCCGCCAAGCGCGCCGATCGCCCCGGCGAAGATTGCCGCGCCGCCCCGGGCACCTACCAGATCACGGTCGACCACGGCAAGTGCGAGGGCAAGGGCGACTGCGTCGAGGTCTGTCCGTACGGCGTGTTCGAGGTCCGCCGGATCGACGACGCCGACTACGCCCGGCTGTCGCTGCTCGGCAAGCTCAAGAGCCGCGCGCACGGCCGCCAGACCGCGTACACGCCGAAGCTCGACGCCTGCCAGGCGTGCGGCATGTGCGTCGTCGCGTGCCCCGAGCACGCGCTGCGGCTCGAGCCGCGGCCCACCTGAGTCAGCGAGTCCGACAAGATCGGCGGACGAATGTTCGACAGCTCTTGCGGCGTGGTCTCGCATCCTTGACCGTACGAACGTGCGCGAATTCACGGCTCGATCGCGCGGCTGGAACCTCGCGCGGCCTCGCGCGTCGAAGGTGCATGACCTACCGAAATGACCTCGCGGCGCTCGCGGCTCGCAAGACGGCGCTCGAGCTCGAGGTCCGCCAGCGCCAGCGCGAGCTCGATGACGCCAACCGCATGGTCCAGGAGATCGAGGCGCGCACCAAGCTCCCGGTGCTCGACAACATCCGGATCGCCGCGCCGTGTTCGGCGCAGTGGGCCAACATGGTCGGCGACGATCGCGTGCGGGCGTGCGGCGACTGCCAGAAGAACGTCTACAACCTGTCCGAGCTGACGCGCGAGGACGCCGAGGCGCTGATCCGCGAGAAGGAGGGCCGGCTGTGTGCGCGCTACTATCAGCGCGCCGACGGGACGATCCTGTTCAAGGACTGCGCGGTCGGCGTGCGTCGCCGTCGCCACCGCCGGTTCGCCACCGCCGGCGTCGCGGCGTCGCTGATCGCCGCGGCGTTCGGCTACACCCGCGATCGCGTGTTCGGTCCCGACGACCGCATGGCGCACGAGCAGAGCTTCATGGGCGACATCGCGATATCGGATCCGGGATCCGAGGCACCGCCGGAGCCCGACCACGCACCCGGCGACATGCAGCCGGTGCCGCCCACCGCGACCTACGAGTACCTCGGCGGCACCATCGCGTCGCCGATCGGAGCCGAGGACGCGCCGGTCCGCCGCGGTCGCTGACGCCTGCACCCCAGGGCGCGGTTTGCTAATGTAGCCGGACGTGAAGCGCCTCGTCATTGCTGCTGCGGCCGCCGGGTTACTCGGCCCGCTGGTCCCGGCGTCCCCCGCGCGCGCCGAAGACATCGCCGCGTACCAGGCCGACGGCGAGGCCGACGCCGCCACCGCCAATGCCAAGGTCGCCGCGCTCGACGAGGCGTTCGGCAAGGCCGTCGCCCAGGCGGTCGGCGAGCTGGTCGACGCCGAGGTCCGGCGCCAGAACAAGCCGGCGATCGATCGCGAGCTGATCGGCCACGCCCGGCTGTGGGTCATCAACTACAAGATCGTGAAGGAGGCGGTCGCCGACGACCGCAAGCAGCTGCAGGTCTCGGTCCGCGTCGATCGCGACAAGCTGCGGGCGAAGCTGGCCGAGCTCAACATCGCGCTCAAGGGCGCGGCGGGCGAGGCGCCGGTGGCGAACGCTCAGGTCGCGACCGTGCTGCTCCGGGTGGCGACGCCCGGTGCCGTCCACGCCAGCTACGGCAGCGGCGCCGAGAAAGATGTGCCCGGGCTCGCGGTGCTGTCGGCCGCGCTGCGCCGCGCCAGCTTCGCGGTCAAGCGCGCGCCGGGCGCGGGGCCGGCGGCGCGCGGTGATGGCGGCCTGCCGCTCGAGGACGGCGCCGCCGAATCGATCGGCGCCGACGTCAAGGCCGACGTGGTCGCGGTCGCCGGGGTCACGGTCGGCGCGCCGGTGCCGCTGCGCGGGGTCGACGCCAGCGGCGTCCTGATCGACGCGCAGGTCCGGCTGATCGATCGCAAGGCCCACAAGTCGCTCGGCCAGGGCAGCGCGGTCACCGCGGCGCGCGGCAGCGACCCGGGCATGGTCGATCAGGCGATCGCACGCGCGCTGTCGGCCGCGCTCGCCGACGTGCTGCCCCCGGCGCCGCAGGATCTGGCGCAGACCCAGGAGTTCACCGGTGATGACCGGCCGGCCGGCGAGCCCGGGATCGTGCTGGTCCGGCTCGCGCGCGCCACGCCGTGGGGCATGGTGCAGTCCGAGATCAAGCACCTGATCGGCGCCAAGGGCGTGTCGCACGCGACCCTGCGCCACGTGTCGCCGGCGGGCTGGGTGATCGGCGTCGCGACCGCGGACTCGATCGACCGGATCGCATCGATCGTCAAGAAGCCGCCGGCGAGCGATACTCAGGTCGCGGTCAAGGTCGTCGGCGACCTGGTCGAGGCCACGCTGTCGGGCGCGCCGTGATCGGCGGGCGCGGCGCGCTGTGCGGCGCGCTGGCCGCCGGCTGGCTCGCCGCGTGCGGTCCGCGGGTCGGGCCCAACGGCGTGACGTCCGATGACGCGATCGTGATCATCCACAGCAACGTGCGCGACGCCCAGCTCTACCTCGACGGCCGGTTCATCGCGTCGCTCGACGCGCTCGGCGGCGGCGTCGCGATCGCGCCCGGCAACCACCGGCTCGAGCTGCGCCACGAGGACTACTTCTCGCGCTACCTCGAGCTCGCGGTCGCGCGCGCCGAGCGCAAGCAGCTCGCGCTCGACCTCGCCGCGATCCTGCCGTGAGTCCGCGCAGTCCGGGACAGCCCCGACTGCCAGCTCACGGAAGTGCACATCTGAGCAGCAGTGCGACGATCTCTACTTTGGCCGCCCCTCTGGCCGCCCCTTTGGCCGCCACTCTTGTGCGTAAAGCACGATGATCGCCGGACCGCGACGCTGACTACGAGTCCACTGGCGCGGACAGGCCGGTCCCGATCGCGCTGCCGAGCGCCATCATGGTTCTGCTGAGCCGACGACAGCTGGCGCGACAGGCCTCGCTCACCGAGGGCACCCAGCTGCCCCCGCAGCATTTGACTCAGCGTATCATTGAGGCCCGCGCGGTTACGGTCGTCCAAAACATCGTGATGGCCGCCACTGTACAGTGATAACCTGAGGTCCCCTCCTAATAGAAATCTAGGACTTCTGCTTCGTTTCAGGGAGAGCCTCGTGTACTGTGGAGCTTCAGACGGAGGCCAGTCGCCCATGTACTATCCTTCGGGTCGCAAGAGCCTGGACGCCAAGATCCAGGCGCCGTTCGTCCTCGCCCAGGTACGCGCGCTGCGCTCATCGATCTTCAAGAGCTCGCCCGAAGTGCAGCGTGCGATCACGATCGCCGACAAGATCGAGCAATCGTACGACCTCTCGCGTGGCGATCTGTTCATCCCCGCGCTCGAGACGTTCTGCGCCGTGCTCGAGCCGTTTTCTCAGACGATCCTCACCGGTACGATGCGCCGCGTCGGCTACGAGATCTTTCCGCAGTACGTCTCGATCCTCGGGATCGCGGCAAACAACGTGAAGGTCGCGATGGACGTCAAGACCGGCGCCGATCTCGTGCGCCTGATCTGCGGCGCGTACGCGAGCTGCGTCCTCGGCCCCGACGCCGGCGCGCTGACTCCCGAGGTCAAGGGCGTGACCGCCGTGGTCACCGATACGACGTTCATGCCGTGCCAGCTGCAGATGGGCGTGTTCCTCGGCGCGGCCAAGCTGACCGGGCTGTTCCGCGAGACCGCGCTCGTCGAGCGGCGCTGCCGCTCCAAGGGCGACAGCGCCTGCGTCTACGACTTCACGCTCTGAGCCCCGAGCAGGCGCTCCGCGTCGCTCGGCACGTGATCGCGGGCGCTCCCGCGTCGCTCGGCACGTGATCGCGGGCGCGGCCATGCTCGGCCGGCACACGATCACGGGCGCAGTCCTGCTCGGCCGGGACGCGATCGCGGGCGCAGTCCTGCCCGGCCGGGCTGATTTGGAGTCAGCTCGGTGCAAGCAGGCGCACCACGGGCCTGCGCCCATGGGCGTTCCCCCCGAACCTGCGTGACCACGTGGACCTCGCGAACGCGGGCCCGACGCGAGTCCCGGCTAGCTCTGGGCGGCGACGAGCTGGGTGCCGCGCGGCATACGCGTCGGTGGCGTCGGATCGTTGCGCAGCGAGGCGAGCGGCTCCACATGGACGCCGACCCACGAGCTCAGCATCTGGTGGTACATCGACGCCGAGTGCTGCAGCACGCGCTGGTAGAGCAGGCCGGTCGGCGAGCTCGGCGTGACGTCACCACAGCGGTCGAGCCCCATCGACAGGTGGTGAGCGTCGACCTCGCGGTGCACCTTCCAGTAGCGGCCGGTCTGGATGTCGAGCTTGGCCAGCACCGGGACGACCGCGGTGTAGAAGTCGAGCGCCACGCCCTCGCTCATCACGTTGAGCGCGATCAGCTGGACATCGGGCGTCTCGCGCACCGCGCTGCGGCAGCAGAACGCGAGACTGTTGATCGTCTCCTGGGTCGCCGGGGTGACAGAGGAGTCGTTGCCGTCGAGGAACCCGTGCTTGTTCATCCACACGATCAGCTGATCGGGGTGGTCGGCTTCCTCGACCGCGTGCTCGGCGAAGATGCTCTGGTAGCGCTTGTCCTGGCACAGCGAGTAGCGCAGGCACAGCGCCTGCGTGAACTCCCTCGACTGGTGAAGGAGCTGATGCGTCCACTTGAGGTCGCTGGGGCGTTCGGCGAGCGTGAGGCTCTGGAAGAACGGGCCCGAGCGGATCAGTGAGCGGTATCTCTCAGCTTGGTCGAGTAGCCAGTCCATAAAATTTACCTCTGCGTGGGGGGGGGAACGGGGGAACACGTTCTCTTAAATCTGTTATCTACCATAACGAAATTTTCGTTGTAGGGAACGGGGGCAGCGCTAACGACAGCTGTCATTGATGACAAAATACGCTGGGGTCTCGCGCGTACCTGCGGCTGATCGAGAGTCGCACTGCATGACAATGCGGCGGCTCAAAACGCCCCAGTTCTCGACGAGAAACTGGGCGAACGTCATGCGGCGCGCATGGCTCGCGCCATGCGGCATTCCTGCCGATACTCGATACTCGACTACGAGCGAGCGTGGCCTCGGTGAGGCCGATCCTGAGTATTAGCGGTAGTCGTGATTCGTTGTTCCGTGGCTCGTTGGCCTCAGCGCGCTACCCGGTCGCATCGATCCGGACAGCCGCGAAAGCTCGCGGAGTTTGCTGCACCCGCTGCGCGAATGCATCACCCCGAACGCAGAAAATGACGCGCACCAGCAAAGTGATGTACAGCACTTGGCACAGACAGTTCGCCAAGCCTCACAAATCAGGGGAGATGTAGGCTGACATTGAGGGCACAAGGAGTACA
>DATBBB010000385.1:0-16481 GCA_036271215.1 Kofleriaceae bacterium
ACGGCATCTTGTGCTTCTTGTGGACCGCGCACGATGCGACCAGCTCGTCCCAGAGCGGCTCGAGCCCTACACCCTGATGCACCAGCAGATTGCGGGGCGGGCCGGACGAGATGCCCGCCATCGGGGTTCTCGATCACCAGACTACCGCGCCAGATCCCGCTGCCGCTCAAGAAGCCGCGCTGACCTATTCGTCTCGGTTCACGAGTTGCTCGATCCAGGCGATGCTGTCTTCCCGCGAGATCCACCCTAGGTTCTGAAGATGGCGGCACAGGGTGGTTGCCCCGATGCCGAGCCGGCGCATCGCATTCACGAGATCAGGGCGTTTCCATTGCTCTGGCTCTGGATTCAGAACCTTTTCGATCGCCGCTGGAGGAGCCAGGAACATCGCCGCAAATGCATTGGCCCGGCGCTCCAGGAGGGCCGGCGCCCACGAGTTGGACACCATACCTACCCCGATCTCGGTGGTCCCATCGCTGATGAGATGGCATAGCTCATGGACCAGCGTCATGCGTCGCCCCCACGGCGTGCTGGAGAATCGGCCGGTCGAGTTGATCGCGATACGAGGCAGATGGTGCGGCCGCCAGATCGCGACCCCCTCGACCCCGCGATCTACCAGGGTCACTTCCTGGACGTCGATCGCGAGCGCGCGAAGCACGACGTTCTCCAGATCGTAACCTGATGTCAGGGGCTCTGTGAGCGGGAGGTCCCGCATTCGTCGCAGCGTACGCGCAAGCTCGTAACCGCTCTGCGTGGCCGCCTCTGCGGACAGTGGACATCGGGTCGGGTTGTGCACGGCATCGAACCCGGGAGCCGAGCCCTGCTCCATGTCGTCCGCGAGACGCATGAGGCACTGAAGATCCGCTTCGCTCAGGTTGGGTTGCGCGGAGCGATAGAGCAGTACGGGGATCGTCAGCGTGGCGTAGAGCCGATTTGTGCCTTGCTTGGTATGGCTGGACACCCCGAGGAGTTGCTTGACGGTCTGCGTGACGTCGCCGTCCAGGAGCCCCGCCATGCGGCGAATTCCCCGCGCGGCGGTTTCGAGCCCGTTGAGACCAGCGGCGAGCTGTAGCCTGGGAAGCGTACGGTCTTCCGCGCGAAGCTCCGCGAGCGTCCGGGTCAGGGCCCTGACATCGACTCGATCGCGCAGCTCGTCCACAACCGCGAGGCACCATGCCTCCACGACGTCGCAGACCGTTGCGATGGGCACGCTCGCAACGCCGGGTTGCACGGACAGCTGAACGCCACTGCGCAGATCGCGCCATTCCGCGTCGCTCCAGGAGATCTCGACATCGGCATCGCGACGTCGAAAGTGCACGTCAGGAATCCGGAAGTCCGGCAGCGCGGCGCCCAGGCCATGTCGCGACCACCACGCGAGGCGTTGATCGATCAGCGTTTCAAACTTGCTCTCATCCACCTCTGAATAGAGGACGGTCGTGTGCCATTCGGCGGACGAGCTCGCGCTATCTTTCTGGGGCAGTCGTTCTTCATGAAACAGTGGATCCCAGTGGTTCAAGAACCAGCTCGCGATCGGGAGCAAAGGGCACTCTGCCGAGTCGACGGCTTGGCCGGCGGCCGTGACCCCGGTCGTGATATTCAGGCCGCTGATCCAGATCTGGATCGATCCCCAAGATGCGCGCACCTCCGCGGGCGACGCCGGATCAGGATCATCGCGGAGCTGGAACGCGAGCGCGAAGCTCGTACGATCTCCAAGCTCCTTCATGAGGCGTGCTCGTTTCCCAGGTTCTTGCGGACCGCCTTGAGATAGAATTCCTTCGTCAAGCGGCCAGCGGAGATGAGCGCTCGTCTCGCCTCGGATGGCAAGCGTGACCATGGGATTGGATGTCCATGCCAGCGGCCATCACTGTGTGACTGGGCCCGCAACGCGTACTTGCCGCAGACGTTGTAAACCGCGTCGCCGTCCGGTACCGCCGAATCCAGCAGCGCCTGCGGAGACTCGATCAGATCATCGGGACACAGCGACCCCCAGTCATCGGGGCGCTTGTGCTTCCGGTAGCCGTCTGTGTTGTAGATGCGTTCGGGCATCTTGCGTGTTGGGACCGTACCATCGCAGGGACGCACGGGTCGGCGGTCCCGGGCCCCACGCCTGGGCGCCCCGGGCTTGGGAGCCTCCGGATGGGCCGCTTTTGTGGCTGCGGTGCCAGTTTGTCAGCGGGCCGCTGGGGGGCTGACACTGTGGCAAGCTGACCCCGCGAGCCGGCGGGGAGCGTTCAATGGTTCCGGTGATTTACCGGGATGGAACCTGGCCCGCGGCTTGTTAAGGACAGGGCAGCGTATGTGGAACCAGCCTGCACAGGGTCCGTTTCGGAGGTTTGCAGCGGCGCAAGTCGATGGCGCCGGTGGGGCGACGGCTCCGGCGGAGCTGGGCGAGGTCACCCGCGCGGCGGACGCCGGGATCGTGCTCGTGGTCGATGACGAGCCGGCGATCGTCGAGTCGCTGACCAAGATCTTCAAGCGCGAGGGGCTGACCGTGCTGTCGGCGACCGATGGCACCGCCGGGCTCGACGTCCTGCGCAAGCATCGGGTCGGCGTGCTGCTCACCGATCTGATGATGCCGAACACCAGCGGCATGGACCTGCTGCGCGCCGCCAAGACGATCGCGCCCGAGACCGAGGTCGTGCTGATGACCGCGTACGGCACGGTCGAGACCGCGGTCGAGGCGATGAAGGAGGGCGCGTACGACTTCGTGACCAAGCCGCTCAAGCGCGCGCACGTGGTCCGCATCGTGCGCAACGCGCTCGAGAAGCAGTCGCTGCTGGTCGAGAACCGCAGCCTCAAGGCCCAGCTCGCCGAGAAGCGCCGGCGCGCGATCATCGGCACGTCGCTGGCGTGGCGCCGCACGATGGACATCGTCATGCAGGCCGCGCCGTCGGAGGCGACCGTGCTGCTGCTCGGCGAGAGCGGCACCGGCAAGGAGCTCCTGGCGCGCGCGCTGCACGACAACAGCACCCGGGCGCGCGGCGCACGGCAGTCCGAGGTCGGGCCGTTCGTCGCGGTCAACTGCGCGGCGATCCCCGAGTCGATCCTCGAGGCCGAGCTGTTCGGCTACGAGAAGGGCGCGTTCACCGGCGCGACCACCGCGCGCGACGGCCGGTTCGAGGCCGCGCACGGCGGCACCCTGTTCCTCGACGAGATCGGCGAGATCTCGCGCCACGTCCAGGTCAAGCTGCTCCGCGTGCTGCAGGAGGGCGAGATCGAGCGGCTCGGCGGCGGCGGCAAGCCGCGCCGGATCGACGTCCGGATCGTCGCGGCGACCAACGTCAACCTCGCCGAGGAGGTCAAGGCCGGCCGGTTCCGCGAGGATCTGTACTACCGGCTCAACGTCATCCCGGTGTCGGTGCCGCCGCTGCGCGACCGCCGCGACGACATCTCGCTGCTGGCGCAACACTTCGTCCAGGTCTACGCCGAGAAGAACGGCAAGGCGATCTCCGGTTGCACGCCGACCGCGATCGAGCGGCTCACCGAGTATGGTTGGCCCGGCAACGTGCGCGAGCTGGAGAACGCGATCGAGCGAGCCGTGGTGCTCACCCGTTCCGGCCAGACCGCGATCGACGAGGACGCGCTGCCGCGCGAGATCCGCGACGCCACGCCGGGCACCGCGTCGGCGTCGTCGCTGACGTTCCCGCTCGGCATGCCGCTCGCCGAGATCGAGATGCGCGTGATCCACGAGACCTTGCGCCACACCCGCGGGGACAAGCGGCTGACCGCGAAGCTGCTCGGCATCGCGACCCGCACGATCTACCGCCGGCTCGAGACCACGGATCCCGATGCCGCCGGCGACAACCCGGGCGATGCGCGGGATATTGGCGAACCCACGGACGAGACCTCCGTGGCAGAGGAAGGCTAGATGCAGGATCTGATCAAGCGGTACTTCTGGGTGCTCGGCGGGGTGGTCGTCGTGGTGTGCGCCGTGTTCGCCGCCAAGGCGACCGGCCACCTGGTCGAGGCCAAGTTCCTCGGCGACTCCGAGCACGGTCCGAAGATCACGCCGATCATCCAGCGCCCGGATACCCCGGTCGTGGCGGTTCACACCAAGGACGGCATCCAGCTCGCGAGCCGCAACATCTTCTGCTCCGACTGCACGCCGCCGGTCGATACGATCCGGTCATCCTCCGACCCGTCGTCGGTCGCGATCACGGCGTTGCCGATCTCGCTGCTCGCGACCAACATCGGCCCGACGATCGCGGAGTCGTACGCGACGATCGTCAACAGCGAGAACCAGAAGCAGGGTGCGTACTCGGTCAACGATCAGATCCCCGGCGCCACGGCGTCGGGCAAGATCAAGGCGATCCACTTCAAGTACGTCGACTTCGAGAACAACGGCCGCACCGAGCGGGTCGTGCTGGTCGGCGCCACGCCGCCGGTCACCGCGCCCGAGCCGCCGCCCGCGGTCGCCACCGACGAGAACAAGGACGAGATGCAGGCCGCGGTCGACAGCGGGATCAAGAAGATCGACGACAACAACTACGAGATCGACAAGTCGCTGGTCGAGAAGGTCCTGCTGAACCCGATGGCGATCGCCAAGGGTGCGCGCGTCGTGCCGTCGATGAAGAACGGCAAGCCCGACGGCTTCAAGCTGTACGCGATCCGCCCGAGCTCGGCGTTCGCGAAGCTCGGGCTGACCAACGGCGACACCCTGCAATCGGTCAACGGCTTCGAGCTGACCTCGGTCGACAAGGCGCTCGAGGTCTACACCAAGATGCGCGAGTCGACCTCGCTCGAGGTCGAGGTCACGCGCCGCGGCAAGCCCCTCACCCTCAAGTACTCGATCAAGTGAAGCCTATGCATCGGATTACTCGTTCCCTCATCGCGGCGGTCGTCATCTCGGGGCTGATCGCCGGAGTCTCTTCGCCGCGGATCGCGATCGCCCAGCCCACCCCGGCCGCCGGCTCGGGGACCACCCCGCCCGCCGGCACCCCGGCGGCCGGCGAAGACGAAGCGCTGTACAGCTGCAAGAAGCGCACGGGCCAGGTCGCGGTCACGTTCAAGCCGGAGACCGAGCTCAAGGATCTGGTCGCGTGGGTGATGGGCTTCACCTGCAAGAACTTCGTGCTCGATCCCAAGATCGTCTCGACCAACCGCAAGGTCACCGTGATGGCCCCGGTCAAGATGAGCACGACCGAGGCGTACCGCGTGTTCCTGGTGGCGCTGTCGACGATGGGGCTCACGATCGTGCCCAAGGGCAACGTGCTGCGGATCGTCGAGTCGGCGACCGCGAAGAGCGAGACCGTGCCGATCATCAAGCACGGGCTGCCGGCCGACGAGGACCAGATCGTGCGCTACGTGGTGCGGCCGACCTATACCCAGGTCGAGACCCTGCGCCAGGCGCTCGACTCGATCCGCTCGCCCGCCGGCAACGTCCAGGTCGCCGGCACGATGCTGATCATCACCGACTACGCGAGCCAGGTGCGCGACATGATGTCGCTCGCGCGCTCGATCGACGTGCCGGGCGGCAGCGACGGGATCTACACGATCCCGGTCCACCACGCCGACGCGACCCAGCTGTCGCAGAAGCTCAACGAGATCCTCGGCATCTCCGCGGCGGGCGCGGCCGGTGCAGCGGGTGCGGCCGGCGCGGGCCGGCGTGGCCAGGTCAACCAGCCGATCCCCGGCGCCAACGGCGCGGCGCCGTCGGCCGCGGTCAACACCGAGGACGTCAGCAGCGCGGTGCCGTCGAAGATCCTGGTCGACGATCGCTCGAACACGCTGATCGTGGTGTCGAGCGAGGCCGGCTACCTGCGGGTCAAGGGCCTGGTCGATCGGCTCGACATCGCGCTCGACACCGAGAGCGGCTCGGCGATCCACGTGTTCCCGCTCGAGAACGCGCTCGCCGAGGAGCTCGCCACCACGCTCAATAACGCGATGGGCCAGCAGACCGCCGGCCGCCCCGGCCAGCCCGGTGCGAACGGCCGCCCGGGGCAGCCGGGCGTCCCGCCGCCGCAGGCGCCGGTCCCGCTGAGCCCGAGCGGCAGCGTCGACAACCTCGGCGCCTCGCTCGAGGGCCAGGTCCGCGTGATCGGCGACAAGCCGACCAACTCGCTGATCGTGGTGTCGAGCGGCCGCGACTTCATCGCGATCAAGGACGTCGTGCGCCGGCTCGATCAGCCGCGCCGCCAGATCTTCATCGAGGCGCTGATCCTCGAGGTCCAGCTGTCCAAGGAGCTCGACATCGGGTCGAGCTCGCACGGCGGCCTGCCGGTCGACAACTCCAACGCGCTGATCCTCGGCGGCGTGCAGACCTCGCAGCTGAGATCGATCAGCGCGGCGAGCTCGCTCGCCAGCGCGACCGGCCTGATCGGCGGCCTGATCGGCGCGCCGCTCGCCAACTCGCAGACCTTCCTCGGCACCAGCATCCCGTCGTACGGCGTGCTGTTCCAGGCGCTCGCGACCCAGGACAACAGCGACATCCTGTCGGCGCCCCACGTGATCGCGATCGACAACGAGAAGACCGAGTTCTCGGTCGGCAACAACATCCCGTACAAGGCGGGCCTGACGTTCGGCGGGTTCGGCCTGCCGAGCGCGGGCGGCACGTCGGCGACCGCGCCGACCGGCTCGATCGGCCAGAACATCCAGCGCCAGGATCTGAACCTGTCGCTCAACGTGACCCCGCACATCTCGAGCAACGACGTGGTCCGGCTCGAGATCGAGCAGGAGACCAAGGACATCGGCGGCATGGACGCCGACCTCGGCCCGACCTGGACCCAGCGCAAGCTGAAGACCCAGGCGGTGGTCCACGATCAGCAAAGCGTGGTGATCGGCGGCCTGATCCAGGAGCGCGACGTCTACAGCGTGTCGAAGGTCCCGCTGCTCGGCGACATCCCGATCCTCGGCTACCTGTTCAAGTACTCGACCCGGACCAAGAAGAAGACCAACCTCCTGATCCTGCTCACGCCGTACATCGTCAAGGATCAGCTCGATCTCCAGGCGATCCGCGAGCGCAAGATGCGCGAGCGCCAGGAGTTCGTGCAGTCGTTCTCGTCGCTGAACGAGATGAAGTACGAGGCCAAGGTCGACTACCGCAGGAAGCGCGGCCTGATCGAGGAGATCAACCGCGCGCTGCAGGCGGTCGAGGACGACGTCGACGCCGCGAACCAGCTCGGCCACCGCAAGTGGGTCGATCCGGGCGCGATCGAGTACGGCCCGTCGCAGATCGAGGCGCCCGAGGAAGGCCACGACGGCCACGGCGACGGCACGACCCAGGACGTCCCCGAGCCCAAGGCGGGGCCCAGGCCCAAGGCGGGGCCCAGGGTCGAGCCCAAGGCCGAGCCCAAGGCCGGAAAGATCGACACCACGCCGCGCGCCCCCAAGGCCGACAAGGACACCCACTGATGGCGGCGCCGGGCGCACGTCCTGCCGGGTTCCTGCCGGCCGTCGAGCACGGGCACGCCGGACCCACCGGCTACGGGGCGGTGCGCCCGCTCGCGCCGCGGCTCGGCGAGATCCTGATCGCGAGCTGCAAGGTTGCGCCCGACGCGATCGAGCGCGCGCTGACCAAGCAGCGCGACGAGGGCGGCCTGCTCGGCGAGGTCCTGGTCCGGCTCAAGCTGATCGACGAGGACCAGCTCGCGCTCGCGCTGTCGCTGCAATCGGAGCTGCCGTACCTGCGCGACCTGCCGCGCGCCGAGGACATCCCGGTCGAGCTGATCGACAAGCTGCCGATCAACTTCGCGCGCCAGCGCCTGGTGCTGCCGCTCGGCCGCGCGGCGGGCCCCGGCATCGGCCGCGTGATGGTCGCGGTCGCCGATCCGATGGCGGTCGACGTGATCGACGCGGTCGCGGTGCTGCTCGACGAGCCGGTCGAGCCGGTGGTCGCCTCGGGCGCCAAGATCGTCGATCAGATCAACAAGACCTACTCGCGGCTGCGCGGCAGCCACGAGCTCGAGGAGGGCAAGAAGGAAGACGACGAGGAGGGCGAGTTCCTGTCCGAGGAGCTCGTCGACATGCTCGACGCCAACGACGAGGCGCCGATCATCCGGTGGGTCAACTCGCTGATGTTCCAGGCCGCCAAGGAGCGCGCGTCGGATATCCACATCCGGCCCGGCGAGAAGGACATCATCGTGCGCTACCGGGTCGACGGCGTGCTGCGCGAGGCCAAGCGCGCGCCCAAGAAGTTCCAGGCGTCGATCATCGCGCGCGTCAAGATCATGGCCGGGCTCAACATCGCCGAGAAGCGGCTGCCGCAGAGCGGCCGGATCCGGCGCAAGATGGCCGGCAAGGACGTCGACATGCGCGTCGAGACCGCGCCGACCGCCGGCGGTGAGAGCGTGACGATCCGTCTGCTCGACCGCAGCTCGGTGCTGCTCGGCCTGGCCGACATCGGGTTCGCCAACGATCACCTCGCGCTGATCCGCGGCATCATCGCCCGGCCGCACGGCATCCTGCTGGTCACCGGGCCGACAGGCTCGGGCAAGACGACCACGCTGTACGCCTGCCTGTCGGAGATCAACTCGCCCGACATCAACATCCTCACCGTCGAGGATCCGGTCGAGTACCAGCTCGAGGGCATCTCGCAGACCCAGGTCAACTCCAAGATCGACCTGACGTTCGCGTCGGGGCTGCGCTCGTTCCTGCGCCAGGATCCCGACGTGATCATGGTCGGCGAGATCCGCGACCGCGAGACCGCGGAGGTCGCGATCACCGCGTCGTTGACCGGCCACCTCGTGTTCTCGACCGTCCACACCAACGACGCGGCCGGCGGTATCGCCCGGCTCGTCGACATGGGGATCGAGCCGTTCCTCGTCGCGTCGTCGCTGGTCGGCCTGCTCGCCCAGCGCCTGGTCCGCCGGCCGTGCTACGAGTGCGCGCGGCCGGTGCGGCCCACCGAGGAGGTGGTCCGCGAGCTCGGCCTCGATCCGGCGGTGTTCTACGCCGGCGGTTACGACTTCCCGTCGGTCAAGGGCCTGCGGCCGCCGCCGCCGGGCACCGTGTTCCAGACGGTCGGCTGTCCGGCGTGCGGACAGCTAGGCTACCGCGGCCGGACCGGGATCTACGAGCTGTTGATGGTCAACGATCACGTGCGCCGGCTCGCGCTCGAGAAGGCCGACTCCGGGACGATCCGCACCGCCGCGGTCGACGCGGGGATGGTCGCGCTGCGGTTCGACGGCGCGCGCAAGGTGGTCCAGGGCATGACGACGCCCGAAGAGGTCATGCTGATGACCGCGGAGAGCAGTGACTGATGGCGATGTACGCATTCAAGGGCGTGGCTCCGTCGGGCAAGCAAGTGGCCGGCGTGCGCGATGCCGAGTCTCCCAAGGCGCTGCGCCAGCTCCTGCGCAAGGACGGCGTCCACGTGATGAGCTTCGAGCTGTCGCGCGGCGGCAAGCTCGCCAAGGAGCAGAACTCCAAGAAGGGCGGGCTGTCGCGCGACGTCGATCTCGGTGGCCTGATCGGCGGCGTCAAGAAGATCGAGATCGCGACGTTCACCCGCCAGATGGCGACCTTGATCAAGGCCGGCATCCCGCTCGCCGATACGCTCGGCGCGCTGGTCGAGCAGATCCCGAACGTCCGGTTCAAGGCGCCGGTGTCCGAGGTTCGCGCCGCGGTCAACGAGGGCAGCTCGTTCGCCGACGCGCTCGGCAAGCACCCCAAGCTGTTCGACGAGCTGTTCGTCTCGATGGTGCGCGCCGGCGAGGTCGCCGGTAACCTCGACGAGGTCCTGATGCGGCTCGCCGACTTCCTCGAGGGCTCGCAGAAGCTCAAGTCCAAGGTCCAGAGCGCGATGATCTATCCGCTCGTGATGCTCGGCGTCGGCGCGATCATCATGGCGGTGCTGATGATCAAGGTCATCCCGAACATCACGTCGATGTTCAAGCAGCAGGGCAAGACCCTGCCGATCAACACCCGGATGCTGATCGCGTCGTCGGACTTCCTCCGCGACTGGTGGTGGCTCGCCGGGTTTGGCGCGATCGCTGCAATCTTCCTGTTCATGCACTGGCGGCGGACCAAGGAAGGCAGGGCGGCTACCGACGCACTTACCCTGCGATTGCCGGTGGTTGGCGAGCTGTCGCGGACGATCAACGTCAGCCGGTTCTCGCGCACGCTTGGCACGATGCTGCAGTCCGGTGTGCCAATGCTGCGCGCGCTCGAGACCGCCAAGCAGATCGTCGGCAACGTGCTGATCCAGCAGGCGATCGACGAGGCCAAGCGCGCGGTCACCGAGGGCGAGTCGCTCGCCCAGACGCTCAAGAAGTCGGGGCACTTCCCGCCGACGATGATCCACATGGTCGCGGTCGGCGAGAAGGCCGGCCAGCTCGAGCAGATGCTCGAGCGCGTCGCCACGACCTACGACTCCGAGATCGACACCAAGCTCGGCCGGCTCACCGCGCTGCTGGAGCCGATGATGCTGGTGCTCATGGGCGGCGGCGTCGCCTTCGTCGTGTTCTCGATTTTGCAACCCATCATGGACCTCGGTCAGCTCTCGGGACCGAAGTAAGCCTCGCGCCACAAGGAGACAACGTCATGCAGACCCTACGTACTCGCCTCGCCCGTTCGCTTCGCCGTGCTCACCGCGGCATGACCCTGCTCGAGATCATGATCGTGCTGGCGATCCTCGCGCTCGTCATGGGCCTGCTCGTCGGCCCCAAGGTCATGAAGATGTTCGGTGAGTCGCGGATCGACACCACCAAGCTCAAGCTCAAGAAGTACGCCTACGAGGCGTACCCGTCGTGGTCGGCGGCGCACCCCGACAAGGCGTGCCCGGAGAAGCTGGCCGATCTCAACGAGTACATGAACAACGACGATTCGAACGACTCGTGGGGCAAGCCGCTCAGGATGCTGTGCGGCTCGAGCCTGCCGCCGGGCGCCAAGGGCATCGCGATCATCTCGGCCGGCCCGGATAACAAAGACGGCACCGAGGACGATCTGAAGTCCTGGGAACAATAGAGACGTCGCGTCGCGCGGATTCTGATCCCGAATACGAGCTCGTTGCAGATCGCCAACTCATCCATGTCCATGTCCTCCACATCCCCGCGCACTCGGCGGCCCCAGGCCGGTATGACCGTGCTCGAGATCATGATCGTCCTGGCGATCATGGCGGGCGCGTTCTACATCGTGCGCTCGGGGTTCCGGCTGGTCAGCAAGGCCGACCTCGTCGAGGATTCGACCGAGCTGACCGCGGTGGTGCGGCGCACGAGCCAGCTCGCGGTCGAGCACGGCGAGCTGCACCGGATCCTGTTCGACATGGAGACCGGGGCCTACGTCGTCGAGCTGTGCAAGGGCTCGGGCGCGATCCAGCGCAACGAGCAGCTGCAGACCGACCCCGAGCAGACCAAGCGCGCGCTCGAGCAGGGCAAGCAGCGGCTCGATACGCTGTCGACCCAGGGCCTGGTGTCCGACTCGATCGACGAGGATGACCCGATGCACCGCGCCGCGGCGATCGCGGGCCACCACATCGCCGACCGGATGTGCAAGCCCGCGACCGACACGGTCACCGGCGACGCGGCCGGCAAGGCGTGGCTGCGCAAGCTCAAGAAGGACAAGGGCATCAAGTTCAAGAACATCTACGTCCAGCACCGCGACGACGCGGTGACCAAGGGCCAGGTCGCGATCTACTTCTTCCCGCTCGGCTCGTCGGAGAAGTCGGTCATCGAGCTGACCGACGGCAGCGAGGTGTTCAGCGTGCTGATCTGGGGCCTGACCGGCCGGGTCGAGCTCCACGACGGCGCGATCAAGGACATCGAATCGCACATGCTGAAGAACGTGATGGGCGACAAGGACGCCAAGCGCGAGGACTCCAAGTGATGGCGCCGCACGATTCACGCTCCGGCCTGCGATCCGGCTCGCGCTCCGGGCAGGCCCGGCGCGCCCGGCGCCGCGGCGGGTTCACCTTGCTCGAGGTGATGATCGCGCTCGCCTTGCTCGGGTTCGCGCTGACCGTGGTCATCAAGAGCGCGGCCGGCAACATCTTCAACGCGCAGCAGGCCCACATGATGGGCATCGCGACCGATCTGGCGCGCGGCAAGATGTACGACATCGAGGACAAGCTGATCAAGGACGGGTTCTCCGACACCGAGCAGCACGAGGAGGACCAGGCGTTCACCGAGGAAGGCTGGCCGCTGGTCAAGTACTCGTACAAGGTCGAGGTCGTCGAGTTGCCGAGCTTCGAGGACCTGCAGGCGATCGCGGCGGGCCGCGGATCGGGCGCCGGCTCGGGCTCCAGTCTTGGCTCGGCCCTGGGCTCGGGCTCCGGCCGGGGCGCGCTCGGCTCGGACTTTGGCTCGGACTTCGGCTCGGGCTCGGGCAGCGGCGGGTTCGAGAACAGCGTGCTCGGCGGCATGCTGTCGCAGTTCGGCGGGCTCGGTGGGTCGAGCAAGGGCGCCGCCGGCGCGGGCTCGGGCTCGGACATCAACTCGACGATCGGCTCGGCGTTCGTCCAGAGCCAGTACACGATGTTCCAGCAGATCCTCAAGGTCTCGATCCGCAAGGTCTCGCTGACCGTGAAGTGGCAGGTGCTGGGCAGCGACCGCGACATGACGGTCGTGACGTTCTTCACCGACGCCGGGTCGATGGACAAGGTGATCAACGGCATGGGCTCGCAGGATCTCGACGACGCCAACGCTGCGAAGGGCTCGGGCTCGGGTTCGAGCCGGACCGGCAGCGGCAGCGGCAGCAGCCGCACCACCACGCCAGTAACGGGGCACTAGATGCGCGCGCGCACACCACAAGCCGGCATGACCCTGCTCGAGATCATGATCGCGATCGCGATCCTGGTCGTCATGATGACGCTCGCCTGGACGACGATCGCGAACACCAGCGAGAGCAAGAAGACGTTCGAGGCCTACGAGGAGCGCAACCACGAGCTGCGCATGGCGATGAACCGGATCGTCCACGACTTCGAGAGCGCCTACCTGTCCAAGAACGAGGACACCACCGCGGTCAACCCGCGGACGATGATGATCGCCAAGTCGAGCTTCAAGTTCCCCAACATCCGGTTCTCGACGCTCGGCCACCGCCCGCTGTGGGCCGACGCCAACGAGTCCGAGCAGACCGTGATCTGGTACCTGCCGCACGACGATCCCGCGCACTCGGGTGTCACCGACTGGATCCGCCGCGAGCAGCGCCGCGAGTCGAACGAGCTACCCGACATCGAGCCGTCCGACTACGACATCCTGGTCCACGACATCGTGAGCGCGAAGCTCGAGTTCTGGAACTGGAAGAACAACGAGTGGCAGGACACCTGGGACACCACCCAGACCGACGGCCAGAAGGGCTGGCTGCCGAGCCGGGTCCGGATCACGCTCACGACCAAGGGCGCCGACGGCAAGGAGGTCAAGCTGACCAGCCAGGCCCGGATCTGGATGCAGGAGACCCTCAACTTCACGATCTCGGGGACCTGATCATGTTCGCGAAGCTCAAAGATTTCCTGCTCCGCGAGCGCACGCTCGGCAACCGTCCGTTGCCCAGCAAGCGCAAGCGCCGGCGCAACCGCCAGCGCGGCATCGCGCTGGTCGCGGTGATGATCGCGATCTCGGTGACCCTGGTGATCACCAACGAGTTCGGGACCTCGACGACGATCGACATCACCGCGGCGGCGAACTACCGCGATCAGATGCGGTCGCACTTCCTGGCCCGCGCGGCGGCCAACCTCGCCGAGCTGGTGATCCGCGTCCAGCAGCGGATCGACAACGTCCAGCAGCTGCGCGACTCCGGGATCCGGATCACCGACTTCGCCGATCAGGTGCTGCTCGCGTTCTGCGGCACCCCCGAGGAGGTCCAGCAGGCGATCGGGCTGTCGGCGAACGACACCAAGGGCCTGGGCGCCGATGTCGGGACGTGCGGGATCAGCGGCCCGATCACCACCGAGGACGATAAGATCAACCTCAACTGCGCCAACGGCACCGACACCGTGGCCAAGACGCTCAAGGCCACGCTCGACGCGCTGATCCTGTTCCCGGCCTACGATCCGATCTTCCAGGACGCCGACGCCGACGGCTACCACCGCGACCGCCCGACCCAGTCGGCGGCGATCGTCGACTACATCGACGCCGATACGATCCACATCCGCGACCGCGGCACCAGCGAGGACTACGGCTACGAGAACCTCAAGGACTTCTACAAGGCCAAGAACAACTACCTCGACACCGTCGGCGAGGCCAAGCTGATCCGCGGCGTCGACGACCGGTTCTGGACCCTGTTTGGCCCGTCGTTCACGGTGTACGGCGGCTGCAAGACCAACATCAGCTCGCTCAACAACGCGCAGCTGATCGCCGCGATCCTCTACCTCGCGGCGAAGAGCCCGTCGGATCCGATCATCCAGGATCCGCTGCGGCTGTTCGCGCTCGCCAACGTGGTCGCCAAGGCCAAGGAGTTCGGCGAGTCGTTCAGCAAGGTCGAGGATTTTGCCAACTTCGTGAAGGATCCGACGAGCTCGATCGGCGTGCTCGCCGGCCAGTCCGGGACGTTCGCCGGCAGCGCCGCGGGCAGCGCGATCGCCAGCGGCAGCCTGTCGGCGCTGAGCAACGGCCAGAAGCTCGGCATGGAGCTCGATCTCACCAAGCTCAAGCAGATCGCGTCGGCGGGGCCGCGCCGGACCTACCGCGTCGAGGCCTACGGCGAGATCGATCGCAAGCAGAGGATGCCCGACGGGTCGCCGGTGTTTCCGCCGATCCGCACCACGATCACCGGGGTGTGGGACACCAAGGTCGTGCCACAAAATGTCCGGAAACCTCCCGTGCCCAAGGGCGCGTGGGTGTTCCTGAGGGAAGACTAGTCATGGCGAGTCGCGTGTTCGCAGTCGATCTCGGCGCGTGGAGTGTCAAGCTGGCGGTCGCCAGCCCCGGCATCCGCGGCGCCACGTTGATCCAGGTCGTCGAGCGCCTGGTGCCGCCGGGCGACGAGCCGGCCGAGACCCGCGCCCGATCGGTGCTCGCCGGCATGCTCGCCGAGCTCCGGCTGCGCGACGAGTCGGGCTACCTCGGGATCTCCGGCGACCAGCTGTTCACCCAGATCCTCGAGTTCGGGTTCAAGAACCTGCGCCGCGCCGAGCTCGACAAGGCGGTCGGCGGCGAGCTCGAGGGCGTGGTGCCGGTCGATCTCGAGGACATGGTCTACGCGTTCGAGCCGCTGCCGGCGCTCGCGGTCCCGCCGCCCGAGCTCGCGCCCGACGGCCTGACGCCGATCGCGCCCGAGACCCGCGGCCGGGTCGCGCCGCCGCCCGACGGCATGCGCGTCCTGACCTACGCGCTGCGCCGCGACCGCGCCGAGCACATGATCGAGCTCGGCAAGGCGTGCGGGTTCGAGCCGCGCGGCCTGCTCGCGTGCGCCGGCGCCGCGGTCCGCCTGGTCGCCAGCGCCCCGTCGCTGGCGCGCGCCCGGACCGACGGCGCGGTCGCCGTGATCGACATCGGCCACGGCCGCACCGACGTCGTCGTGGTCGCCGCCGGCAAGGCGGTGTTCAGCCGCAGCATCGCGCGCGCCGGCCGCCAGGTCACCGAGGCGATCATGAGCCACTGGCGGCTGCCGTGGGCCGACGCCGAGCGCGCCAAGCACAGCGACGGGTTCATCGCGTCGACCGCCGAGCCGGCGACCAGCGAGGCGTGGCAGCGGATCCACCAGGTCACGGTGATCGAGCTGCAGCCGTTCGCGCGCGACCTTCGCCAGACCCTCGCGGCGTGCCGGGCGCGCACCGGGTTCCAGCCGGTCGCCGTGCTGCTGGTCGGCGGCGGCGCGCGGCTGCGCGGCATGAGCTCGTTCCTCAGCGAGCAGCTCGCGACCCCGGCGTGGCGGCTGACCGCCGAGGACCTCGCCGCGTTCGCCGGGCCCCGGCTCGCTGCCGACGCCGGTGGCTTGCCGATCGACAGCGCCGCGACGACGATCGGGATGGCGTTCGACGCCGCGGGCGGCCGGCCGATGTTCGATCTGCGGTCGGGCGATCTCGCGGTCAAGGTCGACCTGTCGTTCCTGCGCGCCAAGGCGGTGCCGCTCGGCGCCGCGGCGCTGGTGATCGCGACGTTCGCCGCCGGCAGCGCGTACGCCGACCTGTATCGCCTGCGCAAGTCCGAGAAGATCCTGTCGACCCGGGTCGCCACCGAGTCGCAGGATCAGTTCAACGAGGTCCGCACCCCGCAGGCGATCATCGACTCGACCGGGCCCAACGGCACCGCGTCCGCGTCGCCGATCCCCAAGGCCACGGCGTACGACATCCTGATCGACATCAGCGCCCACGTGCCGACCAAGGACAAGATCACGCTCGACCTCGAGCACCTGACGATCGACGACACCAAGGTCGACATCAGCGGCACGACCAAGACCTCCGAGGAGATCGACCTGCTGATCACCGAGCTCAAGAAGATCGAGTGCTTCAAGACCAACGTGACGCGCGGACCGACGGAGACGCTGCCCAGCGGCGCCAAGCGGTTCAAGCTCACGGTCAACGCGTCCTGCATGGGAGGGACCTAGCGATGTCGGCTGTCTCCGAACGCGCACGTGATTTCTGGGACCGGATCTCGCCGCGCGAGCGCGGCATG
>DATBBB010000386.1:0-19911 GCA_036271215.1 Kofleriaceae bacterium
AGCCCTCCCGGCGCGCCACGCTGATCGCGGTGGCGAACGCGGCGGCGATGATCATGCCGAGGATCAGCACCCACAGCCGGGTCGGCAGCCACAGGAAGTGCGACTGCGTCGGGTACGGCACGGCGTCGGCGCCGACGAACAGCGAGGTGAGCTTCTCGGCGAACGACTGGATATCCTTGCCGAGGTCGAGCACGCCGAGCACCGCGAACAGCGCGATCAGCTTGGCGCCGGGCGGGATCGCGCCGGGCTCGCCATGGGCGCGCCGGGTCCATAGATCGTCGAGCCAGGCGCCGACCGCGATCGCGAGCGCCGGGAACCCGGCGTACACGGTGAACCCGACCTTGCGCTGGAACACCTCGCCGGCCACCCACGCGGCGCCGGCCCACGCGAGGGTGAGCGCGCCGAGCCGGCGGCGCCGCGGATCCGGTGCGGCGATCAGCATGGCCATCGCGACCGGCGCGAGCAGGCCCCACGGGAACGTGCCGTAGGCGATCTGCTCGAAGCTCGAGTCATAGATGATGCGGAGGTCATCGTCGGGCCGCCACATGCCGCCGAGCGCCCACGAGTAGCAGTTGGTCGGGATGATCGCCCGGCCGAGGACTTCGCGTGCCGGCGGCGGGGTCAACCCGGGGTACAGCGGCTTGAGATCGTAGAGCTGGTGGGCGAGCAGGGCGACCAGCGCCACGGTCGCGAGCGCGGCGACGAGGGCCGTGGCCGCGGGGCCGATCGGGGCCCGCGTGCGGATGGCGGTGACCAGCGGGGCGCCGAGCCCGCCGGCGACCGCGACCGCGCCGATCGGGACGATCAGTCCGAGCAGCACGCCGCCGCCGTAGAACCCGGCCGCGAGGCCGGCCGCGAGCGCCGCCGCGCCGACCGCGAGATCGGCCGCCGTGCGGGCCACGCCGCGACCGCGCCGGCAGCTGCCGAGCGCGACCAGGCCATAGATGATCAGCGCGGCACCGCACGGGGTGCCGATCTCGGAGGTCAGCATGCGCGACTGCAGGGTCGCCAGCGGCATCGCGAGCAAGACGATCGCGGTCACCACACCGGCGCGCGGCCCGGCCAGCCGGATCGCGGTGCCGGCGGCGGCGAGCACGGTGAACAGGCCGAGCAGCGCGATCGGCCACCGGCGGCCGGCGTCGGAGTCGCCGAACGTGTCGCGGCCCCAGACCACGGCGCGGGCGGTCAAGGTCCGGGCGGAGGCGTTGCTCGGGGTGGCGCGCTGGCAGCCGTCTTTCGCACCGGGAACCGCCGGCGGCGGGGCAGGGGCCGCGGTGGGCGCGGGCGACACGATCGGCGGCGCGATCCGATCCGACAGCTGGCGCTCCTGCGGCTCCCACAGCCCCGGGCCACCGAGCTGAGGCAGGATCAGCGCGCCCGCGAGCAACGCGCAGGCGAGCAGCGCGGGTGGCCAGCGCCCCAGCCAGGTCGCGATCTGTCGGGCGAACGACATCGCGGGCGAACGTACGTCGACTTGCGCCATACGGCCAGCCCAGCGACAGTGGAGATCGTTGGGAGACGTCACCTCGCGCGCCCAGGAGCTGGGCCGGCTGCACCGCGATCTGCCGGTGCGCCGTTACCGGAGCCTCGTCGGCCACTGGCTCGGCCGGTGGTTCCGGGCACCGCGCGCGGCGATCCGCGATCCGCGGCCCGATCTTGCCCCCGGCCAGCTCGCGGTGACGTTCGGCGGCCACGCGACGGTGATCGCGCGCTACCCCGGGCTGGCGATCGCGTTCGATCCGATGCTCGGCCGCTGGATCGGCGGCGTGCGGCGCGCGGTCGACCCCGGGGTCGCGCCGGCCGACTTCGCCGATGTCGGCTTGATCTTGATCTCGCACCGCCACGCCGATCACCTGCACGTGCCGACCCTGCGCGCGCTGCCGCGCACCGCGACCGTGGTCGTGCCGGCGGGCGCTGCGGCGGCGCTGTCGGGGCTGGGCTACGCGCGGGTGATCGAGCTGGCGCCCGGGGCGGACCTCGAGCTGCGCGGCGTGCAGGTCGTGGCGGCGGCGACCGCGCACGGCGGCGGCGACCTGGCGCACGGGCTGTCCTACGTGCTGCGCGGCGCCGGGCCGAGCATGTACCTGTGCGGCGACAGCGGCTACTTCTCGGGGTTCGCCGACCTCGGCGAGCGGTTCGCGCCCGACCTCGCGGTGCTGCCGATCGGCGGGTTCGTGCCGGCGTCGTTCCGCGCCCGCCACATGTCGCCGCTCGACGCGCTGTACGCGTTCGAGGACCTGCGCGCCCGGATGCTGATCCCGATCCACCACGGCGCGTTCGCGCTGTCGTACGAGCGGCTCGACGAGCCGGCGCGCTGGCTGGCCGAGCTGGCCGAGCGCCGCGGCATCCGCGATCACATCCTGATGATGGCGGCCGGGCAGACCGAACGCTTCGTGGACCCTGCATGATACACCCTGGCCCCGTGCCCGACGTCTCGATCGTGATCCCGGTCTACAACGAGGAAGGCATCCTGCGCGAAGCGGTGACCGAGCTGCTCGACGGGCTCGATACGGTGCGCGCCGCGCTCCACGCGCCCGAGCTGACGTTCGAGGTGATCGTGGCCGAGAACGGCTCGCGCGATCGCACCGCGGAGCTCGCGGCCCGGCTCGCCGAGGAGCGCGCCGGCGAGCGCGACACCGTGCGGTCGTTCTCGCTCGGCGAGCCGAACTACGGCAAGGCGCTGCGCAAGGGCATCCTCGAGGCCCGCGGCCGGATGGTGATCTGCGAGGAGATCGACCTGTGCGACCTCGAGTTCCACCGCCGCGCGCTCGGCCACCTGCAGCACGGCGACGGCGAGCTGGTGATCGGCAGCAAGGCGATGAAGGGCGCGAGCGATCAGCGGCCGATATTCCGCCGCGCCGCGACCAAGGTCATCAACGGCATGCTGCGGGTCGCGCTCGACTTCCACGGCACCGACACCCACGGGCTCAAGGCGTTCGATCGCGCGGCGATGCTGCCGGTGGTCGAGGCGTGCGTGATCGATCGCGATCTGTTCGCCAGCGAGCTGGTGATCCGCGCCGGGCGCGCCGGGCTGCGCGTGCTCGAGATCCCGATCCGGCTCCACGAGAAGCGGCCGCCGGCGATCAACCTGGTCAAGCGGGTGCCGAACGTGCTGCGCGGGCTGGCCAAGCTGACCTACGTGATCCGGTTCGGCGGCAAGCCGTGACCGAGCCGCGGCACCGGACGTGCGCGGTGTCGGTCGATCTCGACGGGATCGGTTGCTACTACCGGATCCACGGCCTCGGCGCCCCGCCGGCCGAGCTCGAGCACGCGATCCTCGAGCGCGCCCTGCCGCGCGCGGCCAAGCTGTTCGCGGCGCGCGGGATCCACGCCACGTGGTTCGTGATCGGCCGCGATGCCGACGCGGCGCTCGCGGCGCCCGATCGCGCGGCGCGCGCGGCCAACGCGGCCCGGCTCGGCGAGCTCGCCGCGGCCGGCGACGAGCTCGCCAACCACTCGTACTCGCATCCCTACGAGCTGGCGCGGCTCGGCGCGCCGGAGACGGTCGCCGAGATCGACGGCGGCGACCGCGTGCTGCGCGCGATCACCGGCGTGCCGACCCGCGGGTTTCGCGCCCCGGGCTACGATCTGTCGCCGGCGATGCTCGACGTCCTGGCGCGCCGCGGCTACCGCTACGACTCGTCGGTGTTCCCGGCGCCGGGCTACTACGCGGCCAAGGCGGCGGTGATGGCGGTGCTCGCGCTCGCGGGCCGGCCGAGCGGCGCCGTGCTGACCAACCCGCGCGCGCTCGGCGCCCCGGTGCGGCCGTACCGCCCGGCGATGAACGCGCCGTGGCGGCGCGGCCAGGCCCCGGTGATCGAGCTGCCGGTCGCGGTCACGCCGTGGCTGCGGCTGCCGGCGATCGGCACGTCGCTGATCGTCGCGCCGGCCGCGATCCGCCGCCGGATCGTCGATGCGATGGCGCGCCGCGCGTTCTGGAACTTCGAGCTCCACGGCATCGACTTTGCCGATGCCGAGCTCGACGGTATTCCCGATGAGCTGGTCGCGCGCCAGCCCGATCTGCGGCTGCCGATCGCCGACAAGCTGGCGCGGCTCGACGCGCTGCTCGATCAGATCGCGCAGCGGTGGTCGTTCGCGACCCTGGCCGAGGTCGCCGCCGATGCCCAGCGCGTCGAGTGAGCGCGGCGCGCGCCGCGGCGCTACACCCGGCGGTCGGAGTTGCCGCGCCGGCTGATCGCGCCGACCGCGAGCTGATCGACCCGCTCGTTGAGCGAGATCCCCGAGTGCGCCAGGACCTTGACGAACCGCAGGTCGCCGAACCGCTTGCACACCTCGCGCAGCTCCTTGACCAGCTCGACGTTCTTCTTGGCCTTCCAGTTCTGGCTGAGCAGGCCGATCGAGTACGCCGAGTCCGAGTAGATGATCACCGGGCGGGTCCGATCGCTGACCGCCTGCAGGCCGCGCAGGATCGCGGTGAGCTCGGCGATGTTGTTGGTCGCCTCGCCGAGGTACTCGCTGAGCTCGCGGTTGCCCTCGCCGTCGCCGACGATCACCACGCCGAGCCCGGCCGGGCCGGGGTTGCCGCTGCACGCGCCGTCGGTCCAGACATGGATCGCGTTGGCCGGGGCCGCGTCGGGGCCGGTGCCCGGCTTGCCACCGGGCTTGCTCGGCCGGGGCTCGGCGGCGGCGCCGGCCTCGAACTCGACCGGCTCGCTGCCGGGAGCGGCCGATAAGTTACGCGCGCCGGCGCGGTACACCCGGGCACCCGGCTCGGGCTTGTAGACGATCTCGACGCGCCCGTCGGAGTCCTTGAGCAGGGCGGCGTTGGCGTCGACCTTGGCCCACACGTCTGCGTCGCGGAGCCGATGGCGTAACCAGGGCATGGCGGACCCTATAACATGATGTTATAAGCCGCTGCGGCGTCCAGGCTTGGATGCTAGGAGAATACCGATGCTTCGCATTCGCCATGGTCGACTGGCTCTCGTGATCGGGCTTGGCCTCGCACTCGCTGCCTGCAAGAAAGACGGAGCCGGCGCCTCCGGCGGCGGTGACGAGGACCTGTCGCTCTTGCCGGTCGACTCCGAGCTGGTGCTCGGCATCAACGTCGAGCAGGTCCAGCAGAGCGCGCTGTGGAAGCAGTTCGTCGAGCCCAAGATCCTGGCGTCGAGCGATACGACCAAGAAGATGGCCGAGTTCAAGGCGAAGTGCGGGTTCGACCCGATGACCGCCGTGAAGTCGATGTCGATCGGCCTCAAGGGCCTGAGCGACAAGCCGACCGGCACGGTCGTCGTCCACGGCCTGGACAAGGGCAAGATCTGGTCGTGCCTCGATACGATGAAGGACGAGATCAAGTCGGACGGCACCGAGTTCACGCGCGACGGCGACGTCGCGATCTTCAAGAACTCCAAGGTCAACGAGACCTACGCGGTCACGTTCATCAACGACAGCACGCTGATCGCGGTGATCGGTGACCAGGCCACGCCGGACGGCGTCAAGGCCGCGGCCGCCGGCAAGTCGGCGCTGCGGACCTCGCCGCAGTTCGTCGAGATGTACAAGAAGGTCAAGACCAGCGATTCGCTGTGGGGCCTGATGAACGGCAACTCGAAGGCGTTCGACAAGATGGGCTCGCTGGGCATCAAGCCCAAGGCGATGTTCGGTTCGCTGAACGTCACCGACGGCCTGGCGGTCGATCTGCAGATGCGGCTCGAGACCCCGGACGCCGCGACCAGCCTGGCGACGCTCGCCAAGGGCCAGCTCGATCAGGCCAAGACCATGGTCGACAAGGCCGAGGTCACGAGCGAGGGCACCGACGTGAAGTTCACGATCGTGATGTCGAGCCAGAAGCTGCAGTCGCTGCTCCAGCAGTTCGGGCCGATGCTCGGCGGCATGGCTCACTGAACCGGCGTGGCGCCGGAGCCGGTGCCGGAGCCGAAATAGACCAGACTAGAGCGATGATCGTGATCTCCAGGCTGTCCCGCGCGGCATGCGCGCTCGCGGTCATCGGGCTCGCGGGCCTGGGCTGCAGCAAGAAGTCGAGCCCGCAGCTCGCGCCGGCGCCCGAGCTCACCGGGCTCGCGGCGGTGCCGGCGACCGCCGAGGTCGTGCTCGGCGCGGACGTCGCCAAGCTCACCGGCTCGCCGGTGGTCGAGCGCGTGGTCGAGCAGCTGCTGCTGCGCGATCCGCCGCTGTCGGAGCGCTGGCAGCACCTCAAGACCGACTGCAAGATCGATCTCGCCAAGCAGGTCAAGCGCGTGATGCTCGCGATCGGCCCCAACGCCGGACCGTCGGTGGGCACCGGCCCGGTCCTGATGATCGTTGTCGGCTCGATCCCCGAGGCCGACCTCAAGGACTGCGTGGGCAAGCTGGTCGGCACCGGCGGCGGGTCGGTGACCGGCAAGCCGATCGCCGGCCACACGCTGTACCTCGCCAAGGATGGCAACCGCACGATGTACTTCGCCTACAGCCGGCCGGACACCGTCGTGCTCGGTTCGAGCGAGGCCTACGTCACCGAGGCGCTCGGCACCGGCAAGAAGGCCGGGGACAACCCCGAGCTCGGCCGCTGGCTCGGGCTGGTGAACCAGAATTCGGCGCTGTGGGCGACCGGCCGGGTCGACGCCCGGATCCGCGACGGGCTGGTCAAGCTCACCGAAGGCAAGCTCACCGGCGGCCCGGCGGCGTTCACCCTGGTCGCTGATCTCGCGGCCGGCGCGTCGCTCGACTTCGGCGCGGTGATGACCAAGGCCGAGGACGCCAAGAGCCTGGAATCGTATGTGAAGGCCGAGCTGGCGCTGCTGACCGCGGCGGCGCAGTGGAAGTCGCTGGGGCCGGTGGTCGGCAAGATCACGGTCGCGAGCCAGAGCGACACGGTGCACCTGCGCGTGCCGCTGACCGTCGAGGATCTGAATCTATTGCTGTCTGCGCTTGACGGTGGGAAGCCGCCCGCGCAGGATTCTGCGCCCCCGGCTCCCCCAGCTCCTCCGAACCGAGGGACCGGATCTGCAACGCCCGGCGCGGCCGGGCCAACCGGCGCGAAGTAACTTGAGGGAATCGAGACGATCATGGCGAGCAACAAGACCAAGTCCGTGAAGAAGGTGGCCCCGAAGGCGAAGCCCAAGACGCCGGCCAAGATCAAGGCCGCGCCCAAGGCGAAGTCCACCGTGAAGGTCGGCCCGCGGCACCCCAAGGGTCGCGTCACCGAGAAGCACAGCGGCAAGGCCGAGCTCGCCAAGACGCTCGCGTCGGTGATCGCGCGCGCCGATCAGGACACCGGCGCCCTCGAGGCGCGGCTCAAGACCGCGTCGAACGCGCAGCTGCTCCGGCTGCACCGCGCGACCCAGACCCTGAAGGACAAGTACGGCAGCCGCGACAAGCTGATCGCGGCGATCGGCACGGCGACGAACAAGGCCAAGGACAAGGACTACCTGGCCAAGCTCGACAGCTACTCGCTGCCGCAGCTGCTCGATCTCGCGGCCGGCGCCCAGCGCGCCGCCCGCAGCTGAGCCAGCGCAGTTCCGAAACCGGCGATGACGCTGCGCTGGCGATCGATCTCCGGTGGGCCCGTGCGTTACTTGCTGGCGGGCGGGGCCACGGGCGTGAAGTCCAGGCCGTTCGCCATGTAGACGAAGACCGTGCAGCTGTCGGAGGTGCACTCATCGCCGTGGGCGGTTGCGGCGCTGCCGCCGGGCTGGAACCAGGAGGTGCCCGCCGGGCTGCCCTGGGCCGGGACGACCTGGCCCGCGAGCCAGTGCTTGGCGGTGCCCTCGACGAGGACCGCGTAGTAGTCGCTGGTGTGCCAGTGGATCGGCTCGGCGCCGCGCGGCAGCTTGAGCAGGAGGGCGACCGGGCCGGCCTTGAGGTCGCCCGAGATGACCGCCACCTGGGGGCCGGCCGGCGCCCGGGGATCGAGCGGCGTGAACTTGGCGGTGCCGGCGGGGACGAGCGCATAGGGTTGCTTGGCGCCCTTGGCGTAGGCGGGGGTGGTCGGCGCGAGGGCGCCGATCGCGAGTGCGGTCAACAGCGTGATCAGGTGCGTGGTGTGCTTGGTCATGGTCATCTCCTGCGTGTTCCCTCGTTGTGCAGCACCAGGGCCTCGGTCGGAAGCTCGATCGCGAGGACGCAGCGTCAGGCGGATCCTGACAATCGCGTGGATGGGTCAAGCGCCGCGGCGCCGGCGGGGCGCGCGCGGCCGCGCGACCGTGGTGGGCGGTAGCTCGTCGAGCTGGGCCTCGCCGACCGTGGCCGCGCGCCGGACCAGGAGGTCGAGGAACAGCCGGGCACGCAATGCCAGGCGCCGGGTCGGCCACAGCGCCGAGATCGTGATGTGACGGCCGCGGCCGAACAGGACCTCGAGGCGGCCGGCGCGGATGTCGTCGAACACGATCGGGATCGGGATCTGCGCGATCCCGGTCCCTGCGAGCGCGGCGTCGCGCGCGACGTCCGACGTGTTGACGATCACCTGGGCCTCGATCGGCACGGACCGGCCATCGATCCGCCAGGTCGAGCGCGGCTGCATGGCGATGCAGGCGTGGGCGGCGAGCTCCGCCGCATCGCGCGGCCGGCCGTGGCGCTGCAGGTAGTCCGGGCTCGCCACGAACACGCCGTCGGTGGTGAACAGCGGGCGCGCGACGAACGACGGGGTCGACGCGACCGAGCCGGCGCGGACCGCCAGATCGATGCTCTCGCGCACCAGATCGGCGACCCGCTCCTCGAGGATGACCTCGACGCGGACGCCGGGGTGCAGCAGGCGGAACTCGCGCACCACCGGGAACATCAAGATCGCACCGAGGCCGATCGGCGCGGTGACCCGGAGCAGCCCGGTGACCCGCTGCTGCGACTGCTGGACCGCGCGATCCGCAGCCTCGGCGTGCGCGACGATCGCGGCGCACGCCGACGCGTATTGCTGCCCGGCGTCGGTCAGGCGCAGCGCGCGCGTCGACCGGATCACGAGCTGGACGCCGAGCCCGGCCTCGAGCCGCGCGATCCGCTCGCTGACGCTCTGCTTGGTGACCGCGAGGCTGCGCGCCGCAGCCGTGAAGCTGCCGTCGCGTGCCACCGCGGCGAACATGGCCATATCGGCGAGTGAGCTCGACACGACTGTCAGTGTGCGCCTGACGCCGGCGCGCGCCAAGGGAGCGCCCCGATCGCGCCCGGCGCTGGTTGATCCGCTGGTTCGCCGGCTCGCCGACCCGGACCCCGACGTCCGCCAGCTGATCTGCCTGCTGCTCGCCGCCTGCGGCCAGCCGACGTGAGATATCGATAACTTGGCCGATTCAGCGCTGAATTACGCAGATCGCGTGAAACGCGGCGCGCGAACCGCGCTCGATCACAGCCATGAAGAAGCAGCTCTCGCGTACCAAGCTCACCCTCAACGCCCAGACCCTCCGCATGCTCGCGGCCGACGAGTTCCAGGCCGCCGTCGGTGGCTTACCGCCGCTGACCCGGCCGAGCGCCGAGTGCTCGGTCACCGACTGCGTGACGTGTCAGACCTGCTTCCCGGGCCCCCACTGCGGCGCCGCGTAGCTACGCCAGCGCCCATCGATCAGTAGAACGTCAGCTCGAGGCGGGCGAAGTAGAACCCGCCGTTCCAGCCGAACTGCGACACGTTGCGGTTGTAGACGAACCGGCCGAGGCTGATGTTGTCGGGCTTGGTGTTCTTGTCGGGGAACGTGTTGAGCAGGTTGTCGGCGCCGATCGTGAACTGGAGATACCTGGTGAACTGGTAGCCGACGTCGGCGTCGAACAGGACCTTGGCGCCGAAGGTCTCGCTGTCGGAGACGAGGTCCGGCTTGTAGATCACGCGGCCGTAGTAGTTGGCGCGCAGCAGGGCGCTCCACTGCTCGAAGTTGTAGCGCGCGGTGACGTTGCCCTTCTGGTGCGGCACCGAGTCCTCGATCCGGTTGCGCGACAGCCGGTCGAAGAAGAAGTTCTTGAGTTGGGTCGCGTCGCCGCCGGAGAACGCGGCCGCGAGCGAGCTCGGGATGTGCGGGCTGCCGATCACCTCGGTCTTGGTGAAGTTGGCGGCGGCGCTGAGCGTGTACTTGCCGGTGTCCTTGGTGCTGATCGTGTAGTCGGCCACGACGTCGAGCCCGAACGTGTCGGTGTCGATCGCGTTGGCGAAGAACTGCGCGGCGCTGACCCCGGGGAACGGCGAGAGCAGCCGGCCGACGTCCATGCCGGCCGCGGTGGTGGTGTCGGCGGCGAACTGGTTGGTCAGCACGATCCGGTTGTCGAGCCGGATGAAGTAGCCGTCGGCGGTGATCGACAGGTTGTCGAGCGGCCGCGCGGTGGCGCCGCCGCTGAGGTTGTACGACGTCTCCTGCTTGAGCTTGGGGATGCCGAACGCCTCGCGGGTGATCGGGCTGGCGTTGTTGGCGGTCAGCACCTGGCGCGGGACCAGGGCGCCGGTCGCATCGGGGGTGAACACCGACGACACGTTGCTGAACCACAGCTGCTGGAGCGACGGTGCCCGGAACCCGGTGCTCGCCGCGCCGCGCAGCGCGATCTCCTTAGTGATCGGGACGCGCGCCGCGAGCTTGGCGGTGAACGCGTTGCCGAAGTCGCTGTAGTTCTCGTAGCGGCCGCCTGCGTCGACGTCGAGGCCCTTGATGACCTCGCTCTCGACGCCGGCGTAGACCCCGACGTTGCTGCGGTCGCGGTTGACCGCGTTGGACGGCTGGAACCCGGGGAACACCTGGGCGCCGGGCGCGGTGACCAGCGGCGGGCTGTCGGTGGTCATCGCGCCGCCGAACGTGTACGACGCGACGTCGCCGGGCGTGATCTGGTAGCTCTCGGACCGGACCTCGGTGCCGGCCACGAAGTTCAGCGACTTGAGCGCGCCGCCGGTGTCGATCTTGTGGAGCAGGTCGAGGTCGGCGAGGGTCTCGGCCGCGGTCAGCGTGCCGGCGTCGAACGTGGTCGGGCTCAGCGTGCCGAGCGACGCGTTGACCGAGTTCTCGACGTTGAACTGGAACGAGTTCATGCCGTGGGTGAGGCTCGCGTCCACGGTCCAGTCGCCCTTGCGGCGCACGCCGATCGTGATTCCGAGATCGTTAATGTTACTGTGGATCTCGGGCAGGAAGCCATTGGGGTACAGCGCATAGACATTCTGCGTGCTGGCCGCGGGATAGCGATAGAACCCGCCGGCCGCGCCGGTGCGGTGCGACAGGTCGCCGAAGCTGTAGAACGTCGACACGTCGTCGATCGGCAGCTCGAGGTTGAACGAGCCCATCGCGTCCTCGGCCGAGGCCTCGCCGATCTTCATCCGGAAGTCGTCGCGGGTCAGGTGGTTCATCGCCAGGATGCTGTTGTCGATCGACATGTCGGGATCGGGCACCGGGCTGAACGGCGTGGGCTTCTTCGGATCGGTGTAGACGTAGCCGGTGTACGTGCCGGCGCGGTTGGTCGGATCCTTCTTGAGCAGCTCGCCGGTGATGTTGAGGAAGCCCTTGCGGCCGAGCTTGAACCCGTAGTTGGCCGAGGTCCGGATCTGGCCGCCGTCGCCGCTGCCGGTGATCCCGGTCAGGGTGTCGACGTCGAGCAGGTCGGTGTAGTCCTTGGTGACGATGTTGATCACGCCGGCGATCGCGTCGGAGCCGTACTGCGAGGCCGCGCCGTCGCGCAGGATCTCGATCCGCTTGATCGAGCCCGACGGGATCGAGTTGAGGTCGGTGCCGACCGTGCCGCGGCCGAACGTGCCGTTGACGTTGAGCAGCGCGCTCTTGTGGCGGCGCTTGCCGTTGATCAGCACCAGCACCTGATCGGGCCCCAGGCCGCGCAGGCTGGCCGGGTCGACGTGGTCCGTGCCGTCGGACACGGTCTGCGGGGTCGAGATGAACGACGGTGCCACGGTCGACAGGATCCGGCCGGTCTCGGTCTTGCCGACGTGCGCGATCTCCTCGGCGGTGACGACGTCGACCGGCGCGGTGGTCTCGACGTTGGTGCGCGGCGTGCGCGAGCCGACCACGACGACGACCTCGGTCAACAGCTGCTGGAGCGTCATCGCGATCGTGACGGCGGAGGCGCTGCCGGCGGTGACCTCGAGCTGTTGCTCGCCGTTGGCGAACCCGGCGAACTCGGTGTGCAGGATCACGTGGCCGGCCGGGACGTTGATCGTGAACCGGCCGGCGTCGTCGGTCAGCGCGGTGATCGACGTGCCGGCCACGGTGACCGTAGCGCCGGCGAGCGGCGCGTCGAGATCGGGCGCCCGGACGACGCCGGTGATCGTGCCGGTCGCGACCGGTGCCGGCGGCGCGGCCGGGGGCTGCGGGGCCGCCGGGGCGGGCGCGTCGCCAGGCGCCGGGGGCTGCGGAGCCGCCGGGGCGGGCGCGGCCTGCGCCTGATTGCCAGTCGGCGGACTGGCCGGTGGAGTCGCCGGCGGATTCGCGGGGGGATTGCTGGGAGTTGAATTAGGAGTGTCTGACGGTGTGGGTTGCGCCAGCACCGCGCGATCTCCGACGGAGATCACGGCAACACCCAATAATAGCGACGGCAATCTTGACTTCACAGGGCCTCCGAAAGGTCGGCGACCCTATCACACCGATTCTGCGAACCAGCTCGCGCGATCGATGAAATGCTGATCGGCAGTCGATTGCGTGATTCCAGACTCCCCTGATCTGATGGAAGATCTGTGAGATGCCAGACGAAAATCTGCCCGGCTGAGGTCCGGCTATCGCATCACTTCACGATGAACGTGGTCGACGTCGAGCCGACGTTGCCGGCGGCGTCGGCGACCCGCACCGCGAGCGTGTGCGTGCCGCGCGGCAGGCTGACCGGCAGATCGATCCTCAGATCTTCGGTGAGGTCGTCGAACAGCCCATCGGCCGACGCGCCGAGCTGCCACGGCCCGTCGTCGACCGAGAACGCCATCTCGCCGATCGTGCTGATCGCGTCGGTCGCGCGCGCCTGGGCCCGCGGGTAGACCACGGTCAGCCCGTCGATCACCGGGCGGGTGTTGTCGATCGCGAACATCGTCGTGGTCTGGCTCGAGGTCAGCGCGCGGTCGGGCGAGTTCGCGGCGGCATCCGACGCCGTGACCCGCACCCGGTACCAGCCGTCGGGGTAGGTCTCGGTGTTCCACTCCCACGACGTCGCGGTCAGCGGCGCCTTGCCGGTCTGGATCGGCCGCCAGTTGGCCTCGCCGTCGCGCCGGGCCTCGAGCGTGTACGTGGTGTCGTCGCCGTCGGGGTTCTCGACCTTCCACTTGATGCGCAGGATCGGGCTGCGCGGCTTGGCCGCCGAGTCCTTGAGCGTGGGCATCGATTCCTTGCTGGCGACCTCGGTGGTGACGTCCGCCACCGTGGTCGGCTGGTTCTGCGGCACGTAGTAGCTGGTCACCCGGCGGACCCGCGCGGTGTCGTCCTCGAGCGCGATCCGGAACTGCAGGTAGCGGCCGACCGGGCTGGCGACCTTGCCGCCCTCGTTGCCGCCGCCGAGCTTGCCGATCTGGGCCGGCGCCTGCCAGTCGCTCCAGCCGACCCCGGGCTTGGCGGTGTTGCCGCTGCGGGTCTCGAGCTTGACCTTGCCGGTCGCCGCCCAGGTCAGCTTGCCGAACCGCGACACCGCGCGGGCATCGAGCACGTCGCTGACGTAGCGCGCCTGCGAGGCCCGGCCGGTCGCGCGGTACGCGGCCGCGGCGTCGTCGGTGGTGAACGACAGGAGGTTCTTGTCGAACCACAGCTGCGACACCGCGCGCTCGTCGACGTCGAACGCGGTGGCGACCGAGTCATCGCTGTCGACCATGTAGATCCGGCCCTTGTCGGCGGCGCCGGCGTAGACCGCGCCGTCGGGGCCGATCGCGATCGAGGTGAAGTAGGTCTGGGTCAGCGCGTGCAGCTGATCGAGCCGGCCGTCCTTGCCGATCCGGAACAGCGCGCCCTTGCCCTTCTTGGCTCCCTTGCGGCCCAGGTCGGTCACGGCGACCGGATCCTTGTCGGCGCCGGGCTTGCTGCCGACCTCGGGTGGCTTGGCGGCCTGGCCCTTGGCGGCGGCCGGCTTCTCGGCGGCCTCGACCTGGGCCGTGGTCTTGCCGGTCGCCGGTGGCTGCTCGACCAGATCGTTGGCCGCGGCGACCACGCCGTCGCGGAACGCCGCGAGCGAGCCGACCTCGTTGCCGGCGAAGTCGGCCATCGCGCGCGCCTTGCCGAGCTTGGGATCGAACCGGAACACCAGCGCGCGGTCGCTGGTCCCGAGCCACACCGCGCCATCGCTGGTCACGGTCAGCGCGGTGATCCGCTTGTCGTCGGTGTCGAAGACTTCTTTGGCCGCGCCACCGGTCACCGCGAACAGCTTGCCCGACGGCCCGGTGCCGGCGTACACGGTGTTGCCGATCGAGGTCAGCGACCACACGGTCTCGACGTCCTTGTCCTTGCCGAGCGGCGCGGTCGGCGTGGCCTTGCCGGCCCCGACGTCGATCTTCCACAGCTTGTTGCCCGGCATCGCGCCGGCCCACACCGTGCCGTCGGCGGTCTGGGTCAGCGAGACCACCGCGATCGCGCCGGGCAGGCCGACCAGCTTCTTCGACGCGTCGCCGGTGAGCCGGAAGATCGCGCCGCCGGCGTCGGAGCCGAGCAGCACGCTGCCATCGGCGAGCCGCAGCGAGCTCCAGATCGCGTCGCCCTCGAGCGCGGTCCGCTTGATGTCCCAGCCCGGCCGCAGCTCGCCGGCCGAGGTGATGAACGCGCTGGTCGCGTCGCCCGCGTCCCATTGCGGGTAGGTCTCGATGCTCCAGGTCGCGGTGACCACGGCGCCGGCGGGGCGGGCGAGCACGGCCAGGCCCAGGCCCAGGCCAAGAACAGACAGCGGCAGACGGAGTGCCTTCACGGATTCCTCGCAGGGCAGGGCGCGCGCACCCCTAGCGGGCGCGCACGCGGACGAGCGTCGACGACGAGCCGTTGACGACGCGCTTGGCGGGAGACTTGGTGCGCGAGATCGGCCGGTACAGCTGGGCGCGCTGGGTGTGGCTCTGCGGGTGCAGCTTGTCGAGCGCGCTCTGCGGCAGATCGCGCACCAGCTTGCCGTCGAGCGCGACGCCCTCGTCGGCGGGGTACAGGGTCACCGCCCAGATCGTGCCGGGCAACAGCGAGCGGAACGCGTGGAGCAGCGACGGCAGGTCGACCGGCGGCGGCGCGTCGAGCTTGGCGGCGTCGCCGGCGCAGACCTCGACCTGGACGATGCTGCCGGCGAGGTTGTCCGGGACGTCGACCGGGACATCCTCGACGACGTCCTTGCCGTCCCACGTGCTCATCAGGACCTTGAGCGTGTTGTGGCCGACCACGAGGTCGGAGGTCGGGACCTTGACCTCCTTGATCTCGCCGTAGTTGGCCTCGAACTTGAGATCGACCTTGAGGTCGACGCGCTCGATCGTCACCGGGGCGTACGGGTTGAGCATCAGCGGGACCAGCACGCGCAGCCCGCGCACCGCGCCCATGACGTTGGCGGCGCCGTCGTTGGCGTAGACGTAGTCGACGAAGCTGATCGGCTCGCCGCCCTTGATCCGGACCTGCGACTCGACGCGCGCGGTGACGTCGTCGCGGTCGGGCAGGTAGTAGTTGATCGCGTTCATCACCGCCGCGCCGGCGAGCGACGGGGTCAGGAACTTGTTGTTCAGCACCTCGACGTGGAACGCGCCCTTCTCGACGTGCTTGTCGGTGCCGCTGGTGATCGAGATGTCGATCGGGATCGTCGGCGAGCGCAGGCTGGTATCGGCGACGATCGCGGCCTGGCGGTCCTGGACCAGCGAGCCGATCTCGTTGATCGAGGTCCCCATCAGGAACGCGCTCTGCGCCGACGGCACCACGGCGTGGATGCTCGCGGTCGACACCGGCGCATAGGTCTCGCCGGTCTGGAAGATCGGGTGGCCGCACGACAGGATCTTGTCGCCCTCGACGTACGACACCGTGCAGATCCCCGCGGCGCTCATGTCGCCGCGGATCATCTCGACCGCGAGCGGCGCCCCGGGCACGAACTTGGTCGGCCCGGCCTCGGCCTTGCCGCCGGCGGCCACCGTGCTCGAGGTCCCGCTGGTCCCGGCCGCGCCACCGGCGCGCACCGGCACGATGTTGGAATCGCCGAACAGCTTCTCGAGCTGGCCGTACGCCGGCGCCGAGAACCCGGCGAGCGACAGCGGCATCGCCGCGGTCATCGTCTGATCGTCGATCGCGGACGGCCGGGTCACCGGCGCGGGCAGCGGCGCGGATAAAAGCCAGCTCTTGCGCGCCGGCCCGAGCGCCGCCATCGCCTGCGCGGCGTCGACCGTCGGGGTCAGCCGGCGCCAGTCATCGAGCGTGGCGGCCATCGGCTCGATCGTCTTGTAGTTGCCGCCCGCGGCCTGGATCGCCTTGCCGCGGCGGAACGCATCGCCCTCGTGCTTCATGTACTCGATCGGCGTGCAGCCACCGAGCGCGACCTTGTTGAACTTGAACCCGTAGGAGAACGCGCAGACGATCTTGTCATCGAGGTAGAGCGGGCTACCGGACATGCCCTGCCAGAACCCGGTCACGGCCATCTTGGGGTCGTCCGACTTGACCAGGATGATGTCCTGCTTGGGCAGAAAGTTATGCACGACCGAGACGACCTCGAACGAGAACCGCTCGGGCTTGGTGCCAGAAAACGTGGTCAGCCCGTAGCCGGTCTGGCCGCGTTGAACCTTCGACACCGGAAAGATCTCGGCAGGCTGGGCATGGGCAACGGCTGCACACGCGAACACCCCGACAGCGGCGCACCGCCGCACAACTCTGCGCATGTGCACCAAGGATACTGGGCACACGCGAGCACCGCCACCGATCTCGAGGGCCATGGACGAACGACACGCATGCCGTAGATCGGGCGTCCACGTCAAGGATCCCAGTCATCCCAAGGGGTTCCGATGCCAACTCGGTCTTGGTCGTGCCGCACGTTGCCTGCGGAATGGTGCGCAGTGGGTCGGCTTGACGACAAGTGTGTCAGGTTTTGCGTCGGTCGCGATGGTAAGCTGGTGGGTCTTCGGCGGCGGTTCGATGCTGGCAATCGCTGCGCACTCGAGTCGATTCGGCCAGTTACAAATCCGGTCAAATCCCGGCACAGCCTCTGCACAGGCTCTGCGTCGGAGGAAACGGCATGTCGAATTTTGTCGAAACGTGGAAGGGAATCGCTACGGCCCTGGGGCGCTCGGAGCGTTGGTGTAGGTACATGGCACGCCGCGCTGGTGATCCGCTGCCGGTCTTCAAGGTCGGCGGAATTGTCCGCCTCAACACGAATGATCTCGAGGACTGGCTCGGTCGCCAGCGAGACCGTTCCATGCGCATCCCGGTGCATGTCGCGCCGGTGCACGTCGGGGTGGCGGGGAACGAAGACGTCGCCCTGCGCCTGATCGCCTGATCGCCTGATCTCCGGATCATCGGGGATCGTCGGGGAGCGGCGGGGATCATCGGGGATCGTCGGGGAGCGGCGGCGTAACTCCAGCTGGGCCGGCCGGCCGGCTGGATGGATCGTGCAGGTCACAGAGGGCGCGGCTAGGGGACCTCCGGGGGTGGACAGAACGCGCGGTTCGAATTAAGAACCGGCCCACATGAGTCGTCCGCTGTCCGATCTGCGCGGTCCGGTGCGCGCGCTGTTCTCCGACGTCGATGGCACGATGACCACCGGGGAGCGGATCGAAGCCTCGACCTACGAGGCGCTCGAGGCGCTGGCGGCCTCGGGCACGCCGCTCATCATGGTCACCGGCCGGCCCGCGGGCTGGGGCCAGGCGTTCATGAAGATGCTGCCGGTGCTCGCCGTCGTCACCGAGAATGGCGGCGTGACCTTCGTGCGCGAAGGCCGGCAGCAGAAGAAGCTGTACGGGGTGCCGCAGGCGAGCCTGCCCGAGTGGCGGCGGCGGATGAACGACGCCGCGGTCGAGGTCATGTCCAAGGTCCCCGGCGCGCGGCTATCGAGCGATTCGAAGTACCGCGAAGTCGATCTCGCGATCGACTGGAACGAGGAGGTCTCGCTGACCAAGGATGACGCCGAGGTCGCGGTCCACATGCTGCGCAAGGCGGGGTTCACCGCGGTGCGGTCGAGCGTGCACGTCAACTTCGGGCCGCCGCACTTCGACAAGCTGTCGGCGTGCATGACCGTGGTGCGCCAGCTGCTCGGCGGCGACGCCAACGACCTGTCGCCCTACGTGTTCGTCGGAGATGCGCTCAACGACGCGCCGATGTTCGGCGGGTTTCCGTCGTCGGTCGGGGTCGCGAACATCAAGGCATGGTGGGACGATCTGACGTTCAAGCCGGCGTACCTGACCGAGCGGCCGGAGGGCGCCGGGCTGCGCGAGCTGATCGCTCACCTGATGAGCTTGCCCAAGGCGTAGGGCATACTAGGACGCTCCATGGCGAAGCCGGACGTGTTCACCCAGGCGCTGCGCGCGCTGGACGGTGGACGCGGCGTGGCGATCGCGTGCGTGATCGGGGCGCATGGCTCGACGCCGCGCCACCTCGGGGCGCGGATGGCGGTCGCCGCCGACGGCGAGCAGTGGGGCACGGTCGGCGGCGGGCGGATCGAGCAGCTCGTGGTCGGTGGCGCGCGCGAGGTCGCGGGCGGCGCGCCGCCGCGGGTCGTCCGCCAGCACCTGGTCCGCGATCTCGCGATGTGCTGCGGCGGGGCGATGGAGGTCGTGCTGACCCCGGCGACCGGATCGCGCGCGGCGCTCGCGGCGCTCGCGGGCGACCGCACGCCGCGGATCCTCGAGACCCCGATCGACGGCGCGCCGCTGGCGATCCGGCCGCCGGCGCCGGGCGATCCGCGGCCGCACCACCCGGTGATCCGCGATGGCGTGCTGGTCGAGCGGCTCGGCGCCGCCGAGCGCGCGATCATCCTCGGGCTCGGCCACGTGGCGCGTCACCTCGGGCCGCTGCTGGCGGGGCTGGGGTTCAACGTCGTGGTGTGCGACGACGGCGAGACCGGGGCGACCGAGGCCGGGGTGGCGTGGGCGAGCGAGACGATCGAGTCGTTCGACCCCGCCGAGATCGAGCGCCGGGTCGGCGGGTTCTCGGTCGACGACTGCGTGCTGATCGTGACCCGCGATCACGCGATCGATCAGCAGCTGCTCGAGCACCTGCTGGTCCACGACGAGATCGGGTACCTGGGGATGATCGGCAGCCGCGGCAAGGTCGGGCGGTTCCACAAGCGGCTCGCGGCGCGCGGGCTGCTCGACGGCGAGCTCGGCCGGGCGCGGTGGGCGCGGCTGCACGCGCCGATCGGGCTCAACCTCGGCGCCGAGACCCCCGAGGAGATCGCGGTCGCGATCGCGGCGGAGCTGATCGCGATCCGGCGGCGCGGCGCGACCACGGCGGCCGACTGGTCGCCGCTGCGGATCCGCGAGGCCGGCTCGTGAGCGGCGGCGGTGCGGGCGCGCGCGCGCCGGGCGCCGGCGGTGCGGCGGGCGCGATCGGTGCGGTGATCCTGGCAGCCGGGGCAGGGCGCCGGCTCGGCGGCGTGGCCAAGGCGCTGCTGCCGCGCGCCGGCAACCACGACACCCGGGGTGCGGCCGGCGCGACCTACCTGAGCGCGATCGCGGCGACCGCGCGGGCGGTCGGGCTCGCCGACGCCGTGGTCGTGGTCGGCCCGCCGTTCGGCGACGCCGTGGCGGCGCATGCCCGGGCGCTGGGGCTGCGGGTCGCGGGCAACCCGGCGCCGGAGCGCGGCATGGCGAGCTCGATCGCCGCCGGGTTCGCCGCGATCGCAGGCGGTCCGGCGCAGGCGGCCTGGCTGTGGCCGGTCGATCATCCGGCGGTGACCTGTGCGACGCTGCGCCGGCTGATCGCGGCGGCGGCGATGGGCGCCGTGCGCCAGATCGACGGCGCCCGGCCGCGCTATCGCGGTGCGGGCGGCCACCCGCCGCTGATCCGGTCCGCGGTGTGGCCGGCGCTCGCGGCGTGCGCGGACGCCGCCGACGGTGCGCGCGGCGTCCTGCGCGCGGCGCGGATCGTCGAGGTCGAG
>DATBBB010000387.1:0-5630 GCA_036271215.1 Kofleriaceae bacterium
CAACTGATCCTCGACGAGACTGATCATGTTATTTAGATCCAGCCCCTAAGCCTGCGCAACCTGAGCCGTCTCTTGAGCTTGCTGGGCCAGCACGAGGCTGCGCACGCCGCCGCCCAGGAGGCATCAACGATCATCGCACGCTCACCACGAAAATGACCCGGTTAGGTGGATAAACTACTCTTCTCCGGAACCGTGAGCGCTGGGACTGGGACGCTGCTGGTATCCGGGAAGAACGCCGGTGCGGGTTCGGTGGACGAATCGACTGCTGTGCCAGTGCGAAACAGAACCGGCACCATACCCGCCGCTGTGGTGATATCATACGATTGCAGCATGCTTTACGAGATCGAGACGCTGAAGGTGGACGAGAACCGGTACACGTGGACGATCTTCGTCAACGAATATCCCGAGAAGCTATCTAACCCAGTGGAGTATGCGACAGACGCCCTCGCGTACGCGGCCGCGGACGAGTACACCGGTCGCTACTGGCCTGGAGTGAAGTTCGTGCCAAGACCTCGTGTGAAGATTTGATCTGCGATACGGTAACTACTACCTTGCGGTAGTGAGCGACCGGTCGAATTTCACGATACCTGCACAGTTGCTTGAGCGGCGGCGATGACCGTGGCAGGCGGCTCAGGCGTTAGCCGCGAACTTTTTATGACGCGACTCGCTATCGCTGCTCGGCTCCAAATTTGATCGTGTTGATGCGAAGGTTTCGTTCCTTGTCCCGATTGAATGTGAGTACGCAAACAGGCATTCTCGCTCCTGTGGCGAGCCACCACATTATTGGCCCGGAGCGTTCGTCAAGCGCGCGGGTGTCGGAAGTAAACGCTCGTTTGCCTTGGATGAAGTTGAGCAACGCTCCTGCTGCAAGATCGGGGATCGCGACGAGGTCTTCAACATTCAGGTCGCCACTATCATGAGCAGCCGTTGTGAAACGCAAGTGGCCCATCTGATGGGGGATGATGCCCGACGCGAGCTTCCTGAATGCAGGTGCCATCTCTTGCATGCGAGCATTGTTCGCGAGGATCGCATCCTCGTCGCTGAGCCAGAGTACATCGTGTCCAACCCGTGAAAGTCCAGCGACGAGGAGTGAAACCAAGCAGAGGACGCGGAAAAGCTCTTCACGAACCGCGGGCTTCCAGTGAGAGAGCATCGAGAAAAGGAACTGATCGCTATCCTTATCGAGAAGATCGCCAACGTCCTTGCTGAAAGCGACCAAGAGTAGAACACCGGGGATTCGATTTGCGGCTTCGAGAAATGAAACGAGTGCTTCTTCACGGTAGGCGTCGCCGAGTTGCTTGAAGGACATGCGTCGTCGTTCTGGAAGTTGAGATGAACGAACCTGCGCGATTGCTTCACGCCAAGGTCCCAGGCTCTCTACCGCAGTCGTCAGGAACGCGTAGACCTTGTACGCGCTCGATTCGTTGCCAGCGTAGTCGGACGCGACAAGGAGTGTTTGGGTGCCACCTAGATATGGGAAATGCTCTACCGAGGAGATCTCCCGTCGGAGCACAGCATCGCTGATCGATCCAAGCCAGCCAAAGTTGCCAGACTTTAGCGGTCTCCAATGCCCAGCTGGTGATGGTGCTATTACCGCTCGTGGCGCGGACGGTTGAGGTGTCTCGTTCTGATCGATACGTTGCACATGACGGAATCGAAGCGGCCAGACACGGACGGCTGGTGGAAGTCCACCCAGCTTTCGTCCTCCTCGATTTGGCTTCTGTTGTCCGTCAGTCATACATCTCCTTGCTCTAGCGTTCTACGAGAAGCTGCTGCGCGCAAGGTTCGTAGTCCTGAGCCTGAGAGAACCTGCGCAATATCATGGACGTGGCACGGCAGACGCAGGCGTGGAGCGCCGCCAAGTTTCCTGCGGGGACGGGTGGTAAACCGTGGCGAAGTCATGAGCGACACGTCGCGAGGTCCGGTCATGACGATGGGACAGCGCTGGCCAGTGGCGCCGCAGCCTGTCCGGGCTATCAAGGACGGATGATACGCGCCGCGGTGTGGTTGGTGGCCGCCGGCCTCGCGGTCGGGCTGGCTGGCGGGCTCGGCGGGTGCGCCACGTCGTACGGCATGGCGGAGCATGATGTCGTGTTCAGCCGGTACTCGCCGCTGTCGCGCAACCTCGAGGTCGCGCGGCGCGCGCTGCCGCCGCTGACGTATCGCCGGATCGTGCAGACGCTGGCCGCGCGGCACGAGCAGCTGTCGGAGCAGGCGATCGATCTGGCGCACGAGAAGTACGATGTCTACGTCCCGCCGGGGCCGCCGCCGCCCGAGGGCTACGGGCTGATCGTGTTCATCGCGCCGTGGGGCGAGCCGACCCGGCCGCAGATCTGGCGCGCCGCGCTCGACCGGCACCGGATGATCTTCGTCGCCGCTCAGCGCTCCGGGAACGGAGAGAATATTCTCGATCGCCGGGTGCCGCTCGCGCTGCTCGGCTACGCCAACGTGCACGCGCGCTATCCGATCAACGATCAGCGGGTTTACCTGTGGGGGTTCTCGGGCGGCTCGCGGACCGCCGAGATCGTGGAGCTCGCGTACCCCGACATCTTTCGCGGCGTGGTGCTCAACGCCGGCGCCGATCCGATCGACGGCCGGGAGGGCATGTACAAGCCGCCGGCCGAGCTGTTCCGCGCGTTCCAGCGCGCGCGGCTGGTCTACATCACGGGCGAGCAGGACGCGGACAACCTGCGCCAGGACGATGTCAGCCAGGCCTCGATGCGCGAGGCCTGCGTGCTCGACATCCAGAGCGAGCCGGCGCGCGGGCTCGGCCACCAGACGCTCGACGGCGTGCTGCTCGATCGCGTGCTCGATACGCTCGAGGCGCCGCGCGCGGTCGACGAGGCCAGGCTCGCCGCATGCAACGCGCAGGTCGAGCGCGAGATCGCCGCCCGGGTCGAGCAGGCCGCGGCCGCGATCGATCGCGGCGACCTCGAGGCCGCGCGCAAGCAGATCCTGGCGATCGACGCCCGGTTCGGCGGCGTGGCGGCGGACGCGCTGCTTCAGCTCGACGATCGGCTCGCGGGGCAGGCGCAGGGCGCTCAGCGCCGACCACCGGCCATACCCTGACCGCGGCGCGCTCGAGGGACTCTCTCGACGGTCCGCCCGGACGGGACGTGCGCGGCCCCACGGATCGAGCCCAGGCCGAGCCGGAGTCGGGCCGAGGTACGGGAAGATCGTGGGGCGCGGTCGTTGAGCCGTCATGAAACTTCGTACCTGGCTCATCCTGTTCGCGTTGCCGGCCTGCGCCGGTGATCTCGGCTCCGCCGTCGAGCCCTCCGAGGAGCTGCCCGATGGCACCACCGGCGTCGTGCACATGGAGCGCGGCGGGCAGGTGCTCGACGTGCCGTGGGTCGCGCGCGGCGGGGAGCGCTGGGTCGATGATGACTTCTCGATCGGGCCGCCGCCCAGGCAGGAGGCGCGCGTGGCCACGACGCTGACCGTCGGCAAGTGGGCGAATGATCATGTGCCGTTCTGCATTCACCTGACCGGCGATGACGCCGAGTCGGCCAGCGATGCCGCGCTGATTCGCAGCTCGCTGCAGACGCTCGCGGCGATCTCGCCGATGCACTTCGACGAGTTCACTTGCGATGGCGCCGCGCAGCCAGCGTTCTTCCTCGACTACCGCCACCGGATCGACGACGGCTCGAACGTCACGACGGCCGGGATGGGCCACGATGGCAACACGATCCAGTTCACCGGCACGCTGACCGAGCACATCGTGACCCACGAGACCGGCCACGCGCTCGGCTACATGCACGAGCAGAAGCGGCCGGATCGCCAGCGCTACGTCATCTACACGCCGGCGTGCCTCGACGATCCGGACAAGGACTCGCAGTTCGCGCAGGTCGCGTCGACGCCGGCCGAGCTGACGCCGTACGACCGCGTGTCGGTGATGCAATACGGCAGCTTCAACTTCTCGAGCAACTCCACGACGTGCCCGACCCTGACCTGGGGCGACCCCGATCCCGCGCACGCGACCTGGGGCGGCAAGTTCGTCACGCCGAGCGGCCAGCACATCCTCGGCGAGGAGATCATCGGCAAGCAGCCATGGAGTGACGAGGACATCAACGCGACCTACCAGCTCTACGAGCCGGTGCTCGGCTCGCCCGAGTCCAACGATCGGTTCGGCACCGCGGTCGTCGCGGCAGACTTCGACGGCGACGGCTACGACGACCTCGCGGTCGGCGCGATCGGCGAGCAGGTCGGCTCGGGGCACGGCGGCGCGGTGCTGCTCTACAAGGGCACGATGAACGGCCTGGTCGCGTGGCGCGTGCTCCAGGAGTCCGACTTCGCGGGCGTCACCACGCGCGCCGGGATCAGTTCGGCGCCGCGCTCGCGGTCGGCGATCTCGACGGCGACGGCATCGCGGATCTGATCGTCGGCGCGCCGTTCTACGGTAGCCCGGCGGGCGGTGCGGTGTTCGCGTACCGCGGCCAGCACCGCGGCAAGCTGCTCGCAGTCGGCACCGCGAACACCCAGGCGTCGACCGGCGTCGGCAGCAACGAGACCAACGACATGTTCGGCGCCGCGCTCACGTTCGGCCACTTCGCCGGCGGCACGACGGGCTACGTCGCGGTGGGCTCGCCATTCGAGCAGCTCCCCGGGCTGTCCGGCTCGCGCGGCCTGGTGTCGATCCTGCGCTGGACCGGCAGCAGCTTCACCTCGCGCGAGAACCTGGTCCCCGCGTCGGTCGGCCTGACGAGCGCGGGCGGCCAGTTCGGTGCCGCGCTCGCGACCGGCGACCTCGATAACGACGGCAAGGACGATCTGCTCGTCGGTGCCCCGGCCGACGTCGTGGGCACCGGCGCAGTCGCCACGTTCTTCGGCGGCGCCACGGCGATGGTCGCCGGCACCACGCTGGTGCCGTCCGACACGCTCGCGGTCGACGATCGGTTCGGCGCGTCAGTCGCGGCCGCCTCGATCCCGGGCGGCGCGTGGGGCGTGATCGCCGGTGCGCCCGGCCACGCCGGCCCCGGCCGCGCGTACAAGTTCATCGGGCTCGGCGGCCGCACGCTGACCCAGGCCGGGTCGCTGGCGCAGTCGCAGATCCCCGGCGAGACCGGCCACACCGGCGACAACTTTGGCGCCAAGGTCGCCGTCGCCGACTTCGACGGCACCGGCAACCTCGCGTTCTTCGTCGGGGCGCCGAACAAGCCGATCGGCGGCGTCGCCGGCGCCGGCGAGGTCGCGGTGTTCGCGTCGACCAGCAAGGTCATCGCGCCGACCAGCCCGTCGGGCAACGACGGGTTCGGCACCGCGTTCGCAATCGGCAACTTCGACCGTGGCGCGCACTCGCCGGGCGGCAATAGCCAGAACGATCTCGCGATCGGCCTGCCGGGCCGTACGCTCGATACCGCGTCGGCGGCCGGCAAGCTGGACGTCTACCAGGGCACGAGCCTCGCGCTGTGGCGCCAGATCTACGAGTCGACCTCGAACGGCCCGCAGTAGCTCAGCGCTGAACCAGCAGGCCCTCGGCGAGCAGCAGTAGCAGCACGGCGGCCGCGAGCGCGTGCCACAGCTCGATCCGGTGCTCGCTGTCGGCCGGGGCGTCGCCGGTGCCGGTGCCCGACGGCGGCAGGGCCGAGGGCGGCGCGGCGGTGAGGTCGGAGCCGCGGGCGTCGAGGTTG
>DATBBB010000388.1:0-6697 GCA_036271215.1 Kofleriaceae bacterium
GACTATCTCGGCACTCGTCGTTGATCTCCACATTGCGCCGCCGGGCAAAGCAAGCCACTCGCCGCTGCAACACGGCAAAATCACACGGCCGTTTGTCCGGAATGGCCGACCACCGCCCGCCTTGTCCGAGATCCGGACAGATCCCGGACAAGCATCGAGCTTGCATCACCACCAACGCTCCGCGCAGGTCGCGGCCACGTACGCGCAGGTCGCGGTGCGAACCGCCCAGCGCCCGACACCTTTCAGGACATCGCGAAGATCTCGGCACGCACGTGCAGGTCCCAGCGCGAGCGTCCAGCACTCGATTCCCTTACCGCATCGCGAAGATCCCGCGCCCGGACGCCACTGCCCGCATATTCAGCGGCGGTTCGCGCAACGCTCCGGCCCGGATCGCGGCCCCTCGCCGCCCGGCGGCCGCGAGACAGGCTCGTCGCCGCGCGTGTATGGTCCGCGGATGCGGAACCTGCTCGGGTTGACGATCGCCTCGCTCACTGTCGCGGCTGCCTCGGCGCACGCCGCGCCCAAGACCACCATCGTGAAGGCCGCGCACCTGTTCGACGGCAAGTCGGACCAGATCGTGTCGCCCGGCGTTGTCGTCGTGCAGGACGGCAAGATCGTCGCCGCCGGCGCGCGGGTCCAGGAGCCCGCCGGCGCCGAGGTCATCGATCTCGGCAACGCGACCCTGCTGCCCGGTCTGATGGACGCCCACACCCACCTGACCGAAGAGTCGACCTCGGACTGGAAGAAGGACGAGCTCGATCGGTTCAAGAAGCCGATCCCGCAGTTCGCGATCGAGGCCACCGCGTACGCCAAGCGGACCTTGTGGGCCGGCTTCACGGTGGTGCGTGATCTCGGCTCGTCCGACCTGCTCGACATCGGCCTGCGCAACGCGATCAACGAGGGCGTCGTCCCCGGGCCGCGCATGCTGGTCGCGGTCCACGCGATCTCGGCGCGCGGCGGCCACTGCGACGGCACCGCCGGCTACCGCCCGGACCTATTGAAGGAGCCGGGCCCCGAGGACGGTGTCGCGGACGGCGCCGATCAGATCCGCGCCGCGGTGCGGTTCAACACCAAGCACGGCGCCGACGTGATCAAGGTCTGCGCGTCGGGCGGCGTGCTGTCGCTCGCCGACAAGGTCGACTCACCGCAGCTGACCCAGGCCGAGCTCGACGCGCTGGTCAGCGAGGCCCACGCGCTCGGCCGGCGAACCGCCGCGCACGCGCACGGCAACGAGGCCGCCAAGCGCGCGATCCGCGCCGGCATCGATTCGATCGAGCACGGCTCGTTCGTCGACGACGAAGGCCTCGACATGATGAAGCAGCACGGCACGTACTTCACGTTCACCCCGGTGATGTGCATCAACGACCGGCTCAAGAAGGCCGGGGCACCGCAGAACATCATCGAAAAGGCGGCGGCGGCGACCGCGGCGGCGAGCACCACGTTCAAGCACGCGCTCGCCAAGGGCGTGAAGCTGTCGTTCGGCTCCGACGCCGCGGTGTGCCCGCACGGCGCGCAGGTCGCGCAGTTCGCGGTGCTGGTCGGGCTCGGCATGAAGCCGCTCGCCGCGCTGCGCTCCGCGACCTCGGTCGACGCCAAGCTGCTCGGGGTCGATGACAAGCTCGGCTCGCTCGAGGCCGGCAAGCTCGCCGACGTGATCGCGGTGCCCGGCGACCCGGCGGCCGACATCACGGCGATCGAGAAGGTGTTCTTCGTGATGAAGGACGGCGTCGTGTACCGCAACGACGGCAAGCGATAGCGCGCCTCAGGGTGCCAGCAGCGGCCGCGCCGCGGCGATGTCGGCGTGGATCTGGTCGATCAACGCCTCGACCGACGTGAACTTGAGCTCGTCGCGCAGCCGCGCCACGAACGTGGTCCGCACCCGCCGATCGTAGAGGTCGCCCTGCCAGCCGAGCACGTGGACCTCGAGCACGAGCCGGCCGGCGGCGACGAAGGTCGGGTTGGTGCCGAGGCTCGCGACCGCGGGCATCGCAGGACCGCCGTCGACGGCGAGCGTCACCGCGTAGATCCCGGGCGCGATCGCCAGCTCGATCTCGGGCGCGATGTTGGCGGTCGGGAACCCGATCGCCCGGCCGCGCTCGGCGCCGTGAACGACCACGCCGTCGACGTCCCACGGCCGGCCGAGCATCCGGGCGGCCTGCGCCAGCTCGCCGGCGCGCAGGTGGCCGCGGATCCGGGTCGACGACGCGACGTCGCCATCGACGGTCACCGGCGACACCACCGCCACGTCGATGCCGAGCCCGGCGCCGTGCGCGCGCAGGGTGTCGACGCTGCCGGTCCGGCCATGGCCGTACGAGAAATCGTAGCCGACGACGATCGCGCGGGCGCGCAGCGCGCCGACCAGGATGTCATCGACGAACGCGCCGGCCGCGATGTCCGCCAGCGCGCGGGTGAACGGCTCGACGACCACGGCCTCGACCCCGGCCTCGGCGAACAGCTCGAGCCGGCGCGCGATCGAGGTCAGCATCGCCGGGGCGCTCGCCGGGGCCAGCACCACCGACGGGTGCGGATCGAAGGTCAGCGCCACGGTGCGGCCGCCGTGGGCCGCCGCCAGCGCCTGGGCCTGCGCGATCAGCGCGCGGTGGCCGAGGTGCACGCCGTCGAAGTTGCCGATCGCGATCGCGGCCCCGTCCCACGCGGGAGCGTTGCGGTGACCGTGCACGACCTGCATGGCTTGAGCCTAACGCGAAGCACGCCCGATGTGCGCGGCCGGCAGCCGGTGCGCGACCGCCGTCCAGGCCGGTGGCAGGATCACGAGCGCGCCGATCGTCGCGCCGGTGATCGCCTGGCCCGACGGAATCCGGATCAACCCGGCGAGCCGGCCGATCGCGAGCCCGGCGAGCAGCGCCGCCAGCCCGATCGACGCCGCTCCCGGCGCCCCGGCCCGCACATCGACCAGCACCGCGCCGGCGACCGACGCCGCCAGCGCCAGCTCGGCGTAGCGCGCGCGCGCCAGCCCCGCCAGCCCCGCCAGCCCCGCGACCGCGGTGAGCGGCCCCAGGGTCGCCCCGGCACGCGCGGCGAGCACCGGCAACGCCACCGGGTGCGCCGCGCCGAACCACGGGCCGCCGAGCGCCGGCCACGACGTCCCCGCGAGCACCGCGAGCACGATCGCCAGCGCACCGGCGACCGGTACGGCGAACGCCCAGCGCGGCCGCCGCCAGCGCAACGTCACCAGCCGCGCCCCGGCGATCGCGATCAGCGCGACGAACCGCGGGTCGAGCACCGCGGCGACCACCGCCGGCGCCACCGCGACCAGCGGCGAGAACGGAAACGCGGCACCGCTCGCCGGCTCGGCCGGCTCGGCGGCCGGCCCGCGCGCCAGCTCGGCCACGGCCCACCCGGCGGCGGCGACCGCGCAGGCCGCGCGCACCAGCTCACCGCCGGTATCGGCCCACGACGCCACGGCCAGGATCGGCGCCAGCACCGCGCCGCTCAGCGCCGCCGGCGAATCCCCGGCGAGCACGCGGACCACCGCCGCGATCGCCGCGCCTGCCAGCGCCACGGCCGGCGTCATCCCGAGCGCCGCCGCGGCACCGCCGCACGCTGCACCCATCGCGGGGATCGCGACCCAGGACCGCATCGCCTGACAGTCCAGGACCGCCCACCATCGCGCAAGTTTTTAAGAAAGTTTACCTTCGAGCAACGTGTCAGATGCCAACCAAGCCGCGATCGGCCTCGCCCGCGCGTACCTGGCGCGGTTCCTCGCCGTCCATGCCCAGCGCCGGCCGCTCGGCAGCGGCAGCTCGTTCGGGCCGTCGAGCGAGGAGGTCGCGGTCGCGCTCGGGGGCCGCGTCCCGCTGGCTCACGATCCGGTCAAGGATCAGGAGGTCGCCGCCGCGCTCGCCGCCGTCAAGCAGGCGATCGCCACCCGGCCCGAGCCGCTGCTCGCGCGCCTGGTCCGCGTGTTCACGCTGTCCGATCTCGATCTCGCGATCGTGTGCGTGCTGCTCGCCCCCGAGCTCGATCACGAGCTGGAGCGCGCCTACGCGTTCGCGCTCGACGACTTCACCCGCAAGCGCGGCGACATCGGGTTCATCGCGCGGCTGATCGCCGCAGGCGACGCGCAGATGATCGATCGCGTGCTGCTGCGGTTCGATGACACCGCGCCGCTGCGCCGGCTCGGCGTGGTCGCGGTCGGCCCGGCCGGCGACCTGCCGGCCACGATGCGGTCCGCCCGGCTCGCCGATCGCATCGTCGGGTTCCTGCGCGGCCACGACACCATCGACGAGCTGGTCGCCGGCCTGGTCAAGATCAGCGAGCTGGCGCCGCGCCGCACCGATGTCGTGATGGCGCCCGAGCTGGTCCAGCAGATCAGCCGTGCGCTCGACGACCGCCACGCCGCGCCGCGCGTGCTGCTCGCCGGCCCCGAGGGCGCCGGCCGGGGGCTGATCGCCGAGGCGCTGCTCGGCGAGCGCGGCCGCTCGACGGTGCGGATCGATCTCGCCGGTATCGTCGCCGAGGCCCGGATCCCCGAGCGGATCGCGGCGGCCTTGCGCGAGGCGGCGCTGCGCGATGCGGCCGCGATCCTCGACGGTGGCACGGCGATCGACCGCGATGCGCCGCGTGCCCTGGTCCACGCGATCGCCGCCGGCACCGCCGATCTCGCGGTGCCGATCGTGTTCACCCTGGCCGGCCACCCGCCGTGGCTCGTCGAGCTGATCCCGTCGCTCGTCGAGCTCGACGTCCCGGCGCCGTCGTTCCGCGAGCGGCTCGAGCTGTGGCGGCGTGCGCTCGGCGGCACCGAGATCGCGACCGACGATCTCGAGGTCGTCGCCAGCCGCTACGCGTTCACCGGCGCCACGATCGCGCGCGCCGCTCACCGCGCGGCCCAGGCGGCGCGGCTGCGCGACCCCGAGCTGCCGCGCGTCACGCTCGACGATCTCGGCGACTCTGCGCGCCTGATGTTCTCGCACCGGCTCGGCGCGATGGCGCAGCGCATCCCGATCGGCTTCCAGTGGAGCGACCTCGTGCTGCCGCGCGACACCCACGAGGCTGTGCGCGAGGTCGTGCGGTTTGCGCGCTATCGGTCGTTCCTGCTCGAGGAATGGGGGTTCTCGGCCAAGCTGCCGTACGGCCGCGGTGTGTCGGCGATCATGGCGGGCCCGCCGGGCACCGGCAAGACGATGGTCGCCCAGCTGCTCGCCAAGGAGCTCGGCTACGACCTCTACCGGATCGATCTGTCGCAGGTCGTCAACAAGTACATCGGCGAGACCGAGAAGAACCTCGCCAAGATCTTCGACGAGGCCGAGACCTCGCACGCCGTGCTGTTCTTCGACGAGGCCGACTCGCTGTTCGCCAAGCGCACCGACGTCAAGTCGTCCAACGATCGCTACGCCAACCTCGAGGTCAACTACCTGCTGCAGCGCATGGAGACGTTCGACGGCGTGACCCTGCTCGCCACCAACCTCGAGCAGGGACTCGACGACGCATTCAAGCGCCGCGTCCGGTTCTCGATCCAGTTCGAGCTGCCCGAGGAGACCGAGCGCAAGAAGCTGTGGATCAGCATGTTCCCGGCCAAGGTCCCGCTCGAGCCCAACATCGACTGGGACCTGATGGCCAAGCGGTTCGAGATGGCCGGCGGCTACATCAAGAAGGCCGCGCTGCGTGCGGCGCTGATCGCGGCCGAGGCCCGCCGCCCGATCACCACTGCCGATCTCGTCGAGGCGGCGCGCCAAGAGTACCGCGAGATGGGCCGGATCATCTGACCGGCCGCGCGGGCGGCGCGGCAGCGCTCGTGGTCGCGGCCCGCTCGACGTCGCTCCCCGTACCCACGGCGCGCTCCGCTCCGGCCGCGGCGATCACGGCACCGCGCTCGGCTACCTCGGTCGCCCACCGGACCAGTGCCAGCCCGGGCAGCATGAGCACCGCGCACACCGCGAAGAACCCCGGCCAGCCCACCGCGTCGACCACGCGATCCGCGAGCGGGCCGAACACGCGCTGGCCGACCGAGGTCAGCGAGGTCAGCAGCGCGAACTGCGTCGCGCTCACGGCGGGCGAACACATCGACATCAGGAACGAGACGAACGCGGCGGCGGTCATCGCGCCCACGGTGTTGTCGCACGCGACCGCGACGCAGAACACCAGCAGCGACTTCCCGGCCACCGCGAGCCAGACGTACAGCAGGTGCGTCATCGCCGACGCCAGGCCGAACGTGAACAGCATCCGGCGCACGCCGAGCCGCGCGACCAGCACCGCGCCGGACATGCCGCCGACGACGATCCCGGCGAACCCGAGCGCCTTGTACACCACGGCGATCTCGGTGAAGTCGAAGCCGGCGCTGCGGCGCAGGAACGCGATCAGCAGCGTCTGCCCGAAGTAGTCGCCGAACCGGTACAGCGCGGTGAACCCGAGCACCACCGCGGCGCCGCGGCCGTAGCGCTGCCACAGGTCGAGCACCGGCAGCGCCACCGATTGCGCGAGCGTGCGCGGCGGGCGCACGGCGATCACCGGCTCCTCGGCGAGCAACGTGCCGGCGACCCCGACCACCATGCAGCCGGCCATCACCCACCAGATCACGGCCCACGCGACGTGGTCCGCCATCACGAACGCCAGCGACGAGCTCGCCACCGTGGCAACCCGGTAGCCGATCACGTTCACCGCCGAACCCGCCGCCCGCTCGTGCGGCGCGAGCACGTCGGTCATGTACGCGTCGAGCACGACGTCCTGCGACGCCGAC
>DATBBB010000389.1:0-10005 GCA_036271215.1 Kofleriaceae bacterium
CGCCGATCACCGGGAAGCCGCCGGAGTCCGGCGTACGCGCGGTGACACGGCCCCCGGCTCCCGGGCGAGCCGGCGACGTGGGATGGCTCGCGGGCGCGGCCGTGGCCAATGCCGTGAGATGATTCGCGCTCGCGGGCGCGGCCGTGGGATGCGCGGCGGTCGCCGGGGACCTGCCGGCAGTGCCGGTCTGGCCGGCGGTCGCAACGGCGGGCGCCGGCGACCTGCCGGCAGTGCCGGTCTGGCCGGTGGTCGCAACGGTGGGCGCCGTGCTCGGCGGGGCCGCGGTTTCAGCGGCCGGCGGCGTGGTCGCGGGCTCGGTCGCCGGTGGATCCGGCGGCAGGATCACGCTCGGTGCGGCATCGATCGGTGCGGTCGCGCTCGGCTGCTCGCGCGATGCGAGCGACGCGGCCGACTCGCGCGATGGTCCGCGGGTCAACGCGAACGCCATGGTGCCGCCGATCACGACGAACGCGCCGATCCCGGCAAGCAGGCCCCAGTGGCGGGGCTTCGGGAGCTCGTCGTCCAGCGACAGATCGGTCGTGGCGAGCGACTTCTTGTTCGGCCGCTTGCGGCGCGCGGCCGGCTCGTCGTCATCGAGCAGCTGCTCGCCCTCGTCGTACCAGACCTGCGAGAAGTTGAGATCCGACGATGCGGGGGTGTTTCGCCTGCCGTGCGCGGGGAGCTCGCCGGCATGCGCGAAGGCGGGCGACGGCGACGACGACGACGACGATGACGACTCCACGCGTCCGGACTCGCGCGCGGGGTGCGCATCGGCCGCGGGGGCTTGCTCGATCACGCCGGCGACCGGCAGCTGATCCGCCGGGCTCCCGCCATGAATCGGCACGCCGACCCGCGGCGTCCCGGTGCGCTTGCGCAAGAGCTCGATCGAATCCGGCTTCTCGGGCGGCGGCGCGACCGGCGCCCGCATCGTCACCGACGGATCGCCACCCGCCGGCAGCACCGGGGCGGCAGGGAGGATCGGCGGCCGCGGGGCAACGGGGGCGGCAACGGGTGCGGCGGCGACCGACGCCGCCGGCAGCGGCATCGCGACGACCGGTGCCGCAGGCACCAGCGGCGATGGCAGCGGCGATGGCAGCGGAACCGCGATGACCGGTGCCGCAGGCACCAGCGGCGATGGCAGCGGCGACGCCAGCGGAACCGCGACGACCGGCGCCGCAGGTACCAGCGGCGATGGCAGCGGCGACGGCGCAGCCACGATCGGCGCAGATGGCACCGGCGGCGCGGCCACGATCGGCGCGGACGGCACCGGCGCGGATGGCACCGGCGCGGATGGCACCGGCTCACCCGGCGCGCGCACCGGCTCGCCCGGCTGGATCCCCATCCGCTGCATCACGCGCGACACCGACGGCGGCGGGATGCTCTCGCGGCGGCGCGCGACCTCGTCCTCCATCACCTCGCCGGTCTCGAGCCCACGGCGCAGCGCCTCGACCATCCGCGTGGTGGTGGCGAACCGGTTGTCCGGGTCCTTGGCGAGCATCTTGGTGACCGCGGCTTCCATCCACAGCGGCACCCCGCGCCGCCGGGTCGGCAGCGGCTGCGGCGCCTCGGTGACCTGCTTGGTCAGGATGTCAAACACGCGGTTGCCGGAGAACGGCGGCGCGCCGGTGAGCATCTCGTACGCCACGCAGCCGAGCTGGTAGATATCGGCGCGGCGGTCGATCCGGTCACCGCGCGCCTGCTCGGGCGACATGTACTTCGGATCGCCAAACGTCATGCCGAGGCTGGTCGACGCCGCCTGGCCCTCGGTCTCGACGAGCTTGGCGAGCCCGAAGTCGAGCAGCTTGATGAAGTTCGCCTTGCCGCGGCGGACCGAGAGGTAGATGTTGCGCGGCCGCAGATCGCGGTGGACGTAGCCGATCGCGTGCGCCTCCATCAGCGCCTCACCGACCTGGATCAGGATGTCGGCCGCGCGCTCGATCGAGAGCTGCTTGTCGCGCACGAGCACCGCGTCGAGCGTCTCGCCCTCGAGCAGCTCCATCGCGAGGTACAGCCGGCCGTCGGGCGCGCGCCCGAAGTCGTGGATCTCGACGATGTGCTCGTTGTCGATCTCGGCGACCGTGGTGGCCTCGCGCCGGAACCGCTCGACCGCGAGGTCATCGCGCGACAGCTCGGTGTGCAGGACCTTGATCGCGACCTTGCGGCGCAAGGTCACGTGCTCGGCGCGATAGATCGTGCCGGATCCGCCCTGGCCCAGGAGCGCCTGGACCACAAAGCGTTCGCCCAGCAGCTTGCCGAGCAAGGGATCGGCGAGTGCTTCACGTACCTTCGGGCGGCCGCAGTTCGGACAGAACAGCGCGGTCTCGACGTACGCGTGTTGGCAGCCAGCGCAGGTGATCGTGGCAGTCATGTCATGAGACGGCATTGGTCGTGGGGCGGACGGACGACCGCGTCGAATAATACCGCACGCCGCCGCCAAGGCTCGTGGCAAAACGCCGTTACGATTTTGGTTTTCGCAACGTGATTTGCAGCGCTTCAGCGAGCTCGGCGTCGCTGAGCAAGCCCTTGGCGACCAGCACGCTGACGAGCGCGGTGAACCGGGCTTCGAGGTCGTCGGTGGGCGCGGGTGCCGCGGCTTGCAGCATCGACAGCGGGATCTGCGCCGTCACCGACACCTCGTTCTCGGTCTCGGGCAGCTTGCCGCGCGGTGTGACCTGCACCGTCGCGCCGGGGTTGCCTACCCGGCTGACCACCGCGGTGTTGATCTGGCGGTAGCCCTTGTCGACCAGCTCGTCGATCGCCGACAGCGGGAGCGCGTTGACCTCGACGTCGCAATGCGTCAGCTGCTCGATCTCGGCGACCGCCGAGGTATCGGTCGGGTCGGCCATCGCGAGCCGCATGATCCTAACGTCACCGTCGGCCACGATCGACAGCGGCAGCACGCGTAGCCGGGCGCACATGTCGCGCGGCACCTGGCGCAGCGCCTCGGCGTCGATCTCGATCTCTGCGGGGTCGATCAGCGGCACGCGGGTCTGCTTGCGCAGCGCCCCGACCAGCGCGACCTCGTCGACGCCGAGCTCGCGGATCAGGACGACGACCAGGGGCTCGTTGCGCTCCTCCGCCATGCGACCGGCTTTGGCGGCGCTGGCCTTGTTGACCAACCCCGCCTCGATCGCGATCTCTCCCAGCGTCTTTGGCACAACTTCTAAAGATGAATCGAAAGCGGTGCACCCGACAAGATTCGAACCTGTGACCTTTGGCTCCGGAGGCCAACGCTCTATCCAGCTGAGCTACGGGTGCGTGCTGTGGTTTCTACTCCTCGATGCTCGGAGAAACAAGCGCTGCGCTGGGTTAGGTTACGATGCCCCGACATGGCGATCGACTACGTGCTCGCGATGGGTTGCGAGCCTCAGAAGCAGCTTGGGATCGAGCGCATGGTCGGTCTGCACCGGACGAGGATCCTGGCCCGAACCGCGCTCGCCCACATCCGCGACGATGGCGACCACCGCCCGCCCGGCGAGATCGAGGTCCAGCTCACGGTCCGCCATCCCGATGGCCCCCCCGGTGGCACCAGCGATGGCTCCCCCGGTGGCTCCCCCGGTGACTCCCCCGGTGGCTCCCCCGGTGAGTCCAAAGCCGAGCTCGCGCGCGGCGTGACGATCCAGACCCTGCTCGACGAGTCCGCCCCGCTGGACGGCGTCGTCGATTACTGCGCCCAGTGCCCGGCCGGGCTGACCCGCGAGCTCGCCTGCCACCGCCGAATTCGCTATCCGATTCCAGAACATGTCGAAGCCTGGCTGATGAGCCGGCTGCCGACCACCCTCGACTGTGCCGCCGGGACGCTCCTGGCCCGCGGGCTGGGCGAGTTCGGCTGGGACGGGGCACCGACTGCCAAGCTGCGCGCCGCCGGGACCACCTACTTCGAGAGCCGGGCACCGTACGGCGTGCGCTGGCAGGGCGAGGACGGCACGATCGAGATCTCGTCGGACCAGCTGTTCCAGATGATGTTCATGGTCGGTAACCTCGCCCCGACCCACTGCTTGATGCTCGTGCTGTTCTGCGGTGTTCTCCCACACGACATCAGCCTCTACGACCTCAAGGACCTCCCATCCCGGAGCCGCGCGCTGGCTGCCGCGGTGCTGCCGCCCCAGGCCGACCCCGACATCGAGCAGCTCGCCGTGTTCCTGCGCACGCTCACGCTCGCCGCCCGGCTCGAGGTCTCGGTCCTGATCGACGGCTGAGCCGGCGAGTCCTCGAGCCGGCGATCACTGCCGTATAGGCGCAGGCGGCAGCATGCCGGCAAGCCGATCGACAAGAGCTATCGAACGTATGTTCGACAGCTCTTGTCCCCCTGCAATTTGCCAGGGGTGCGCCGGGGGTCTACCTTGCGTGCCATGAGCCGCAAGGAAGACGCGCTCGAGTATCACAGCCGCGGACGCAAGGGAAAGCTCGAGGTCGTTCCGACCAAGCCCTTGGTCAGCCAGCTCGACTTATCGCTCGCCTATACACCGGGCGTTGCCGAGCCGTGCCTCGAGATTGCCAAGGACGAAGACAAGTCGTGGGAGTACACCGCCCGATCCAACCTGGTGGCCGTGATCTCCAACGGCACCGCCGTGCTGGGGCTGGGTGATATCGGGCCCGCGGCCAGCAAGCCGGTGATGGAGGGCAAGGCCTGCCTGTTCAAGAAGTTCGCCGACATCGATGTGTTCGATCTCGAGATCGCCGAGAAGAACGTCGACAAGTTCGTCGACATCGTCGCCGCGCTCGAGCCGACGTTCGGCGGCATCAACCTCGAGGACATCGCCGCGCCGGCGTGCTTCGAGATCGAGGAGAAGCTGCGCGAGCGGATGCGGATCCCGGTGTTCCACGACGACCAGCACGGCACCGCGATCATCTCGGGCGCCGGCCTGCTCAACGCCGCCGAGCTCGCCCACAAGCAGCTCGCCGAGATCAAGCTCGTGGTGTCAGGCGCGGGCGCCGCGGCGATCGCGTGCGTCGAGTTCTTCTGCAGCCTCGGGATGCGCGCGGACCACGTCGTGCTCGTCGACTCCAAGGGCGTGATCCACAAGGGGCGCACCGCTCTGACCCGCCAGAAGGCGCGGTTCGCGACCGCCGACGACGGTCGGCGGACCCTGGCCGACGCGATGCACGGCGCCGACATGTTCATGGGGCTGTCGGTCGCCAACACGGTGACCCAGGCGATGCTGAAGACGATGGCCGACCGGCCGATCGTGTTCGCGCTCGCCAACCCCGATCCCGAGATCTCGTACCCCGACGCGCTCGCCGCGCGGCCCGACGCGCTGGTCGCCACCGGGCGGTCCGACTTCCCCAACCAGGTCAACAACGTCCTGGGGTTCCCGTACATCTTCCGCGGCGCGCTCGACTGCCGCGCGACCGGGGTGTCCGAGGCGATGAAGCTCGCCGCCGCCCGCGCGCTCGCCCAGCTGACCCGCGAGCCGGTGCCGGACTCGGTGACCCTGGCCTACGGCGGCAAGGCGCTCAAGATGGGGCCCGACTACTTCATCCCCAAGCCGTTCGATCCGCGCGTGCTGTGGTGGGTCGCGCCTGCGGTCGCCCAGGCCGCGATGGAGTCCGGCGTCGCGCGGATCACGTTCGACATCGCCGAGTACCGCGAGAAGCTGATGTCGAAGGGCTCGAACGCCGCGTACTCGATCATGCGGACGATCACCAAGGAGGCCCAGCGCGATCCGCGGCGGATCGTGTTCCCGCACGCCGCGAGCCCGCGGGTCCTGCGCGCGGTACAGCAGATCGTCGACGTCGGGATCGCCCGGCCGGTGCTGCTCGGCCGGCCCGACGAGATCGCGCAGCTGTGCAGCGAGATGTCGCTCGATCTGATGACCCAGGTCGAGGTCATCGACCCGCGGAGCTCGCCGGCGCGCACCGGCTACGCCGAGCGGCTGTACGCGCTGCGCCAGCGCAAGGGCGTCACCGAGGAGGCGGCCCAGGCGCTGATCACCAAGTCGGACTACTACGCGGCGGTGATGGTCGACCGCGGCGACGCCGACGGCATGGTCACCGGCCTGCGGCTCAACTACCCCGAGACCGTGCGGCCGCCGCTCGAGATCTTCGGGCTTCAGCCCGGGGTCAAGGTCGCGGTCGGCATGTACATGATCGTGATGCAGAACGTCGTGAGGTTCTTCGGCGACACGGTGTTCAACATCTTCCCGGACGCCGAGACCCTGGCCGACATCACGGTCCAGATGGCCGACGCGGTCGCCGGGTTCGGCGTGACCCCGCGGGTCGCGATGATCTCGTACTCGAACTTCGGTGCGGTCCGTCACCCCGACGTCACCCGGATCCACCGGACGATCGAGCTGGTCCGCGACCGCCGGCCCGAGCTCGAGATCGACGGCGAGATGCAGCCCGAGATGGCGCTCGATCCGGTGCGCCGCCAGCAGAGCTACGGGTTCTCGCGGCTCACCAAGGCGGCCAACACGCTGGTGTTCAGCTCGCTGGCGTCGGGCAACGCGGCCTACCAGATCGCGCGCGCGCTCGGCAGCGCGTCGACGGTCGGACCGATCTTGCTCGGCCTGGCCAAGCCGGTCGCCGCGATGCAGAACGACGCCACGGTCGACGAGATCGTCAACATGACGTCCCAGGTCGTGCTCAAGGCGCAGCAGCTGCGGCGCCAGCAGGACCAGCATGAGCCGAGGTCCACGGGCGAGCCCAACGGCGCCGCCGCGGCGGGTGCGAACGGCCCGGCGGTGCGGCGGAGCCACCACGAGCCGTCCGCCGCCGAGATCCTGACCGGCGACTGAGCCGGCGAGTCCTCGAGCCGGCGATCACTGACGCTGTGCGCTGCACGCGGCGCCGGGCGGCCCCGACGGTGGCGACGCAATTGTTGCACCATGTTTCAGCCGGGCGGATCCCGCCGGCCCGGCTTGCTTCGGTCCGGCCGCGCCGGGCGGTGCGTGTGTTGCTAATTGGCCACAGCTCCGCGTAGGCTACCCAGCGTGATCGACGACGAACCTGGCTCGACGACCGAGCAAATCGATCGCCAGGCGCCGTTTGGCGACCGGGTGCTGCTCGTGATCGACGGCGCCGCGCTCAACGTCTTTCCGCTCCCGGTGTCCGGGATGCTCACGGTCGGCCGCGCCAGCAAGTGCGACGTGCTCGTCGACTCCGGCTCGGTGTCGCGCCACCACGCCAACCTCACGCTCGGCTCGGACATCGAGATCGAGGACGTCGGCAGCTCCAACGGCACGTTCGTCGACGGCGTCCGGCTACCGGCGCACCACCTGGTCCGGCTGACGATCGGCGTGCCGTTCCTGATCGGCGCGGTCACGCTGATGGTGCAGACCCGCGCCGGGGCGCGCCGCGAGACCACCCAGTCGAGCGCGCTCGCCGCGCTCGAGCAGTCGGCGTCGCGGATCCTGGACCGGCTCAGCGTGCTGGTCGTCGGCGAGACCGGCGTCGGCAAGGAGCGGTTCGCCGAGCGGATCCACGAGATGTCGACGCGCCGCGGGGCCGCGTTCGTCCGCATCAACTGCAGCGCGATCAGCGAGCCGCTGCTCGAGGCCGAGCTGTTCGGCAGCGAGACCACCAGCAAGCCCGGCATGCTCGAGCTCGCCGACGGCGGCACCGCGTTCCTGTCCGACGTCGACCAGCTGCCCAACGCGCTGCAGCAGAAGCTGCTCCGCGCGATCGAGGACGCCGCGGTCCGCCGGGTCAACGCCGCGCGCGCCCGGCCGATCGACGTCCGCTACGTCGCGTCGACGTCGAAGGACCTGTCGGCCGAGATCGAGGCCGGCCGGTTCCGCCGCGATCTCTACTTCCGGCTCGCCGGCGCGACGTTCACGGTGCCGCCGCTGCGCAGCCGCAGCGACGAGATCCTGCCGCTCGCCGAGCAGTTCGTCAGCGCGGCCGCCGCGCCGCTCGGCCGGTCGTTCGCGCTGTCGGAAGACGCCCGGCAGTGGCTGACCCAGCACACCTGGCCCGGCAACATCCGCGAGCTGCGCAACGCGTGCGAGCGCGCGGTCCTGCTCTCGACCGGCGCGCTGATCGAGCGCCACCACCTGACCACGATCGACGATCCGACGATGCGGCCGCCCGACCAGCGGCTCCGGCGATCGGCGACCATCCCGCCGCCGATGGGGATCATGGCGCCGAGCGCCGCCGACATGCCGACCCAGGTCCGCGCCACGGTCGCCGAGCTCGAGAAGCAGCGCATCCTCGAGGCGCTCGACCGCTGCGCCGGCAACCAGACCCGCGCCGCCGAGATGCTGGGCATCTCGCGCCGGACCCTGATCAACCGGCTCGACGAGTACGGCATCGCCCGCCCGCGCAAGCGCGACGAACCCTAGCCAGCGTCGCGCGATCACGATCTACAGTCTGCGCTATGAAGTCAGTGTCGCTTCCGGGGCCTGCCGCGGCGTTCGTCGCCGCCGGCGGGCGTGACGTCGACACCGCCAAGCTCGCGCTCGAGGTCACCGCCGGCGACCACGTCCGGCTGCTCGACGACCGCGGCGACGAGCTCGGGCTCGCGGTCGCCGACCCCGACAACGCCCGGCTGCGGCTGCTCGCGACCCCGGCCGACGGGTTCCCCCGGATCGACGGCGCGCTGCTCGGCTGGCGCGTCGAGCGTGCGCTGCGCTGGCGCAAGGCGCTCGGCCTGCCCGGCCCCGATCACGCCTACCGGATCGTCCACGGCGCCGGCGACGGGCTACCCGGGTTCGCGTGCGACGTGCTCGGCACCACCGCCGTGGTCTACGTCTACGGCGCCGGCCTGCGCGCGCTCGGCGTCCAGCTCGCCGAGGCGATCGTCGGGTTCGCCCAGCTGCGCGGCGCGGTCGTCAAGCTGCGCGCCCGCGGTGGCGCCGACCGCGTCGAGCAGGACGTCGTCGGCGCCGCGCCCGATGACAAGCTGATCGCCACCGAGCACGGCGTGCCGTTCGAGATCCACCCGCTCGGCGGCCTCAACCACGGCCTGTTCACCGACATGCGCGAGCACCGCCGCGGCCTGGCCCGGTTCGTCGCCGGCGCCCGGGTGCTCAACCTGTTCTCGTACACCGGCGCGCTCAGCGTGACCTGCGCCCGCGCCGGCGCCGCGACCGTGACGTCGGTCGACACCTCGGCCGGCGTCCAGGCCTGGGCCGCCGGCAACTTCGGGCGCAGCGGCCTGGTCGACGCCAAGCGCTGGCGGTTCGAGACCGGCGACGCCGTCCGGTTCCTGACCCGCGCCGTCCGCGACAAGGAGCGCTACGACATCGTCCTGATCGATCCGCCGACGTTCTCGACCGCGCGCGGCTCGCCGTGGACGCTCGACCGCGACTACCCCGAGCTGATCGCCAAGGCCGCCGCCGTGATCCCGACCGACGGCCTGCTCTGGCTCGCCGCCAACACCCACGAGCTTGGCTCGCTGACCAAGCTGGCGCAAAAAGGCCTGCGCCTCGCCCAGCGCACCGGCGCGATCGTCGAGCAAGGCGGCCTGCCGCCAGAGTACCCGACGCTGGCCGCTCAGCCCCATGACCGCTACCTCCAGGTCTGCCTGCTCCGCCTGGCGTAGCTCCGCGGCGCATTGCGGCCCAATGCTCGTCGAGAAACACCGTCGTCGTGCGCGATCGATCTGGTAGAATGGCTCCGTGGCGTACGCGCTGGACAAGCCGCTCACGAAGAAGCTGACCAAGCTGATTCCTGAAGTCGACAAGGACGTCATCCGTATCCTCGTCGAGATTGCGCCGAGCTCGTCGGGGGATGACTGGCTCTACTTCCGTGTGGTCCTCAAGGACGACCCCGGGCGGAACAGGATCTCCGACGCTTTCGGGAAGCGCCTGATGAAGATCTCCACCGCACTCCGCAATCGTGCGGCGAACCTGAACGTACCGATGTTCGCATCGGTGGACTTCGTTTCGGAGTCCGAGCTGCCGCCGCTGAAGCGCAAGATCGCATGAGCCTCGCCACGGATCTCCTGGACCAGGCAGCCCATCTGGCCGCCCTCGAACGAGGCAAGCCGAAGCAGTCGTCGCTACGCCGCGCGATCTCGAGCGCGTACTATTCGCTATTCCACCTCGTCATCGAAGACGCATC
>DATBBB010000390.1:0-31520 GCA_036271215.1 Kofleriaceae bacterium
CCGGCTCCGGCGGCTCGCCCGGCCCCGGCCCCGGCGGCTCCGGCTCGCCCAGTTGCCGGGTCAGCCACGCGCGCGCGAGCCGCCACTCGGTGTGCACCGTGCGCTCCGAGACCTCGAGCGCGTCGGCGGTCTCGGCGACCGACAGCCCGAGCAGACAGCGCATCTCGACGATCCGCGCCTGGCGCGCGCTCAGCGCCTCGAGCCTGGTCAGCGCGTCATCGACCGCGAGCAGATCGAGCCGTGGATCGGCCGCGGCGAGCCCGGTCAAGGTCACCCGCACCGCGTCGCCGCCGCGCTTGGCCGCCCGCCGCCGGCGCGCCCGGTCGGTCAGGATCTGGCGCATCGCCAGCGCGGCGATCGCGAAGAAGTGCTTGCGATCGCGGGCCGCGAATGGTGCCTGGGCGAGCCGCATGTACAGCTCGTGCACCAGATCGCGGGGCTCGATCGACAGGTGCGGCGGCCGGACGTAGCCGCGGGCGATCGCCTCGAGCTCGCGGTACACCAGCGGCAACAACGCATCGCGCGCACGGGCGTCACCTTCGCTCGCGCGTCCGAGCAGCGCCGTGATCTCCGAGGCCGCGGGCTCAGCCATCCACGGTCATCTTCGCGCCACATCGCGCCGACTGTCTACCGCCGTGCGCCGGCGCGCCGGCTGGCATCGTGCGGATTCGCGCTGCGTGAGGTGCGGTAGCACGCCGGACCGCGCGCCGTGGATCGCCCCGCCTGCCCGTGATAGCGCGCAGCCGACCTCTGGCGTGCCCCGCACGTGGGCCGAACGCCACCTCATCGGGCAGTTACGACGGCCGGGGGAGCTGGGCGCTGGTTTTGCACCTTGACCAGAACATGATGCTCCTACTCGTTATCTTGTTGCTCCTTGCCCTCATGGGCGGCGGTTTCGGCTATTCGCGCTGGGGTTACAGCAGCTGGTCACCCGCGGGCATCGTGGTCCTGATCCTCGTGGTGATGTTGCTGACCGGCCGCTTGTAAGCGCGGCTCGCGTCACGAGCGCCGACATCGACGCCCTCCCGCGTGCCCTCACGAGCAAGGTGACCGTCCCGCAGTTTGCGCGGGGAACATCTTGCTCGTGAGGGCATCGGCCCGGAACATCGGGGCATGCCCGAGCTCTCCGAGCCACACGCGCGCGATCTGCACGCGCGGATCGCGTCATGCCCTTCGTTCGCCGGCGCTGTTGCCGTCGCCAGCGCCAGCGCTAGGCCCGGAGCCGCGTCGTGACCGCGACGCCGGCCACGGTGCTGGTCACCGGCGCGAGCGCCGGGTTCGGGGTCGCGATCGCGCGGCGGTTCGTCGCGAGCGGTGCGCGCGTCGTGATCAGCGCCCGGCGCGCCGATCGGCTGGCCGAGCTGGCCGCCGAGCTCGGCGAGGCCGTGCATGCCGTCGAGCTCGACCTGCGCGACCGCGCCGCCGTCGAGCGGACAATCGGTACGCTGCCCGCAGCGTTCTCTGCGATCGACGTCCTGGTCAACAACGCGGGCCTCGCGCTCGGCCTCGAGCCGGCGCCGCGCGCGTCGCTCGACGACTGGGACCAGATGATCGACACCAACTGCAAGGGCCTGGTCTACGCCACGCGCGCCGTGCTCCCCGGCATGGTCGCCCGCGGCCGCGGCCACGTGATCAACATCGGCTCGGTCGCCGGCAGCTACCCCTACCCGGGCGGCAACGTGTACGGCGCGTCCAAGGCGTTCGTCCACCAGTTCAGCCTCAACCTGCGCAGCGACCTCCACGGCACCGGCGTGCGCGTCACCTGCGTCGAGCCCGGCATGTCCGGCGGCACCGAGTTCTCGGCGGTGCGGTTCGGCGGCGACGAGGCCAAGGCGCGCGCCGTGTACAACGGCATGCAGCCGCTCACCGCCGCCGACGTCGCCGAGGCCGTGCACTGGGCGAGCTCGGTGCCGGCCCACGTCAACATCAACTCGATCGAGCTGATGCCCACGGTCCAGAGCTTCGCGCCGTTCCAGGTCCACCGCACGTAAAGGCGTGGCGCGGCCCGGCGCTCCGGCCAAGCTCCGCGCGGGCGGTCCGCTCGGCGCGCTCAGCAACGCTCGCGCCGCTCACGTCACGAACAACCGACCCGCCCTCACGGCTGCTCAGCTCGGCTCGCTCCGCGCGGGCCGCCGCCAGATCCGCGTCGCCACGCCGCGAACTGCCGCCACCATCCGCCACACCAGCCCGGCCCACGTCCCGCGTGCGCCCGGGTGGGCCTCACTACGCTGGCGCTGCCCCCAGTCGCACTGGACAAGATCCCAGCCATCGCGGCCGAGGTGTGGGGGTTCGATGGCCATGCGCATGCTCCTGCCACCACGACGAATGACGGCGCCGTAGATCGACACGACCTCTCAAGATTTCGGCCGATCCGTGCAGAAACGTCGGCCCGGGCAACCGATCGCTCAGATGCCGGCGCCCGGAGAATCGTTGCCCAACCCGCCGGCCCTCGCCCTGGCCTCGCCTCGCCCTGGCCCCGACTCGCCCTGGCCTCGACTGGCCTGGGTGCGGCCAGTCCGGCCCGGCTCCGTCCCGCGACGTACCTAGCCGACGTGGCGATGCAGCCAGATCACCAGCGGCGCCGTCGCCTTGCCGTGCTTGACCAGCCAGTCGGCAAAGCCCGGCTTGCCGATCAGCCCTCGAGGAATCTCGGGGAACGCGCAGGTCAGCCCCTTCATCTTCAGCAGCTCGGCGCGCGGATGATCCGCGGCGAACCCGCTCGGGACCTTCTTGTATTCCTCGTGGCCGCCGACCTGGTACCCCGCCTTGCGCAGCTTCGCGATCAGCCGCTGCAGCTCCTCGCCTGGCTTGCCGGCCACCGCCTTGCGCCACTTCGCCATCCTCGCCGCGTCGAACTGGTAGCAGCCGTCGCCGACATATTCCTCGTCGAGCCCCAGGTGCACGTACAGCACCGCGTTGCCCATCTGCGCCGCCGGCTTGCCGGCGAGCCGGATCACCGCGCCGATGTGCGTCTTGTACGGCGTCTTGTCCTTCGCGAACCGCACGTCGCGGTAGATCCGCATGACGTTCGGCGCGCCGAGCTTCACCGGCTTGTACACCGGCGCCAGCCGCCGCGCGACCTCGCCGAGCAGCGCCGCCATCGGCGCGGTCCACTCGTCCTCGTAGCGCTGCTTGTTCGCGACGAACCAGTCCTTGTTCATCTCCGCCGCCAGCTCGTGCCAGAACTGCATCGCGCGGTTCGGGAACCCAACAAACGGAGCGGCCTCGACGAGCTTGCCCATCGCGGCTACGTTGGCCGGTTCCGCCGGCGCATTCAAGCCACCGCCGCGAGTTCCACCGCTACTTCTTGATCGGGAACCCGCGCTTCTTGAGCAGCGCGGTGACGTCGGGATCGCGGCCGCGGAACTGGCGATAGGCCTCGGCGCGATCGGTGGTGTTGCCGGGCGAGAGGATGAACGTGCGCAGCTTGCCGGCGACGCCGGGGTCGAACGGGTTGCCGGCCTCGGCGAACGCCTCGCGGGTGTCGGCGTCCATGACCTCCGACCACAGGTAGCTGTAGTAGCCCGCCGAGTAGGCGTCGCTGGCGAACAGGTGGGTGAACTGGGTCAGCCGGTGGCGCATCGCGACCTGGGGCGGCGCGCCGATCCGCTGCAGCGTCTCGCGCTCGAACGCGGCGGGGTCGATGATGCCGTCGGGCTTGATGTGCATCTCCATGTCGAGGATGGCAGACGCGAGGTACTCGACGGTCTGGTAGCCCTGGTTGAACTTGCTCGACCGCGTGACCTTGTCGACCAGCGCCTGCGGCATCGGCTTGCCGGTCTTGTAGTGGTGGGCGAACTTGTCGAGGATCGGGCGCGCCAGCACCCACTGCTCGTGGACCTGCGACGGATACTCGACGAAGTCGCGCGGCGTGGCGCCGAGCTCGGGGTAGCGGACCTCGGACAGGAGGCCGTGCAGCGCGTGGCCGAACTCGTGGAACAAGGTCCGCGCGTCGTCGAGCGAGATCAGCACCGGCTCGCCGGGTGCGCCGGCGACGAAGTTGTTGTTGTTCGACGCGATCGGTGTCTGCACGGTGCCGGTGAACGCTTCGTGGCGGCGGTAGCCCGTGGTCCACGCGCCCGAGCGCTTGCCCTTGCGCGCGAAGTAATCGCCGTAGAACAGCCCGACGAACGCACCGCTGGTCTTGTCCTTGACCTCCCAGACCCGGACCTTGGGCTCGAACACGGGGACCTTGCCGGTGATCTCGGTGAACTGGAGGCCGTACAGCTGCTCGGCCATCCACTGCGACGCCGCGATCATGTTGTCGAGCTCGAAGTACGGCTTGAGCTCGTTGTCGTCGAGGTCGTACTTCGCCTTGAGGACCTTCTCGGCGTAATACAGATAATCCCAGGGCTCGAACGGCAGCTTGAGGTGATCGCGGCGGGCGATCTTCTCCATGTCTGCGACCTCCTCGCCGACCCGCGCGACCGCCGCCGGCCACACTCGCATCATCAGGGCCCGGGCGTTCTCGGGGTCGTGCGCCATCGTGTCGGACATCCGCCAGTGGGCGTGCGACGCGTAGCCGAGCAGCCGCGCGCGGTCCGCCCGCAGCTTGACGATCTGCGCGATCGCCTGGTGGGTGTCGTTCTCGTTACCGTTGTCGCCGCGGTTCTTGAACGCCTTCCAGACCCGCTCGCGCAGGTCGCGCCGCGCCGACGCCGCGAGGAACGGGTCCACGCTCGACCGGGTGTTGACCACCGCCCACGCGCCGTCGAGCTTGCGCTCGGCCGCGGCCGCCGCGTAGGTCGCCTTGAGCTGCGGCGACAGCCCGTCGAGATCCTTGGGGCCGAGCGCGATCCAGGTGTTCTCGTCGGCCAGGACCTTCTTGCTGAACTCGGAGAACAGCCCCGCGAGCTGCTCGTTGATCTTGCCGACCCTGGCCTTGTCGTCGGGCGACAGCTTGGCGCCCGCCTTGACCAGCCGGTCGTGGCGCAGCTCGACGACCCGGCGCTGCTCGGGCTCGAGCTGGTCGCGCGCCGCGTACACCGCCGTCACCCGCGCGAACAGCTTGTCGTTGAACGTGATCTTGTCGCGCGCGGCCGCCTGCTTCGGCGCCCACTCGCGCTCGACCGCCTGGACCTCGGGCGTGCTGAGGTTGCCGGCCATGGTCTGGAACAAGGTCTCGGCGCGGCCGGCGTGGCGCCCGCTGTCCTCGAGCGGCACGAACGTGTTCGCGAACGTCGGCGGCGCCGGGTTCTCGGCGATCACCGCGATCTCGGCCAGCGTGAGCTGGGTGCCGAGCTCGAACGACCTCGGGAACAGCTTGGCGTCGAGCTTGTCCCAGGGTGGCACGCCGCCGTACGGTCCGGTCCACGGCGCCAGGTACGGATCGCGATCGGCGAGCGCGGTCAGCCGCTTGACCTCGGCCACCGCGGCATCGTACGCCGAGACCGGCGCCGGAGCCGAGACCGGTGGCGCGGGCCGGCTCTCGACGGGCCCCGCGGCCGATGATGCCGGCGATGCCGGCGGCACGGGCGGCGGCGACGCGGGGCCGCCACAGGACATCAGCAAGACTACCGCGAGGAGTGAGCCTGGGGTCTTCACAGCCGGACTCTATCGGCTTGTGCCGGAGCCGCCAACGCGCGACACACCGCGACACCCGCGATTGTCCTCCGCGGCCCTCGCGCACGGCCGGGTCCGCGCCCGCCGCGGCCTCGCCCGGGTGACTGACGCGGCGAGTCGGGTGGCTATTCGATCGCGATCGACGTCAGCTGATACTCGCCACCGGCCGACACCACGGCGCCGAGATCGCGCGCCAGGTTGCCGAGCGGCTCGACCGGCATCGCCGTGATGATCACGACGTCGTAGTTGCCCACGGCCGCCATGATCGAGTCGACGACCATGCCGCGGTCATCGATCGTGCAGCCGCCGGCCACCGTCCTCGCCGTCGAGCTGGCCGGACAGCGCAGCACGAGCTGGTCCGAGCGGTAGATGCGCACTTCGTCCGCAGGCCGGACGGCGACCCGGATCCGATCGCCGACCCGCGGCCCCATCGAGCGCATCACGGTCTCGCTGGGCACGATGTCGACGTGCGGCCGCAGCTCGCCGGGTGCGCCACCCGCCCCCAGCTGCCACCACACCAGCATCAGGGTCGCCGCGGCGACCAGCCCACCGGTCAGCACCTGCCACCACCGCCGCGGCGGCCGCGCCTCCAGCCGCGCGATCCGGCTCCACACCCGGGCCTGCCACACCGGATCGCCGGTGACCGCCCGATCGATCAATGATAGCGCCGCCACCAGCTCGTCGCGCCGCTGATGCGCGTGCTGGCATGCGCCGCACGTCTCGCGGTGCGGATCGCGCTCGCCGCGCTCCACCTGCAACACCCCGTCCCGCCAGTACCGTTCGCAGATCATCGCTCCCCCCCGTGCAGGTTGGATTCCATGCATTTACGCAGCACCGGCAGCGCCCGCGCCACCCGCCGCTGCAGCGTGCCTGGAAGCTCGCCCGCGAGCTTTGCAGCGTCGTCGTACGACAGCTCTTGTTGATAGCGCAGCACCACCGCATCGCGCGCAGCCGGCGCCAGCTTGGTCAGACAGTCGGCCAGGATGCGCGCCATCGTCTTGCGATCCAGCTCGCGATCGAGCTCGAGATCATCAAGCTCGGGCTCATCGGGCGGCTCGTTCTTGTAGCGCTGCTGCCACCGTATCCGCGAGCTGACCGCATCGAGGCAGCGGTGGCGCGCGATACCGAACAACCACATCGGCAACGCCGCCGGATCGGCAACATTGCCGACGTCGCGGTACGCCTCGACGAACACCTGCTGGCGAACTTCCTCGGCCAGGCTGCGATCGCGCGTCATGGCCAGCGCGTAGCGAAAGATGCCATCGCCATAGCGATCCATCAGCAGCGTCAGTGTCTTTCGACGGTCATGCGCTACTTCCGCGACCTCCGCCGCGATCTCGCGCGCGGAGATCGCGTGAGCCTTCGACATCACCATGCTCGTGAGGCAGACGAGCATTGTGATTAACGACAGATTTTTTGTGGCGTCTTGTCGCAGGCCCGTGCAGCTGCTTCAGTGCCGTGAGGTTGCGGCAACGATCGGCGATCGACGATCGGGATCTCACTCACGCGCGGCGCTGCGCTCGGGCACTTCGGGTGGTCGGGCCATCACGAAGAACGCGGTCCAGTTCTTCAGCGCGTCCGCGCGATCCCTCGCGGGCTTGCGAGCCGGATCGGGCCACCACCCCGGCAAGCTCGCAGCGATCAGCGATTGAGCGTGCTGAAGCTGTGCCAGTGCCTGCTGCGCTCGCACCAGCGCGCGCGCCGGATCGGCATGGACATCGGGCTGCGCATAGAACTCGGTCATCAGCAGCATGCTGAGCTCGTCGTCGACATCGCGATCGGTCGCGAGCACCAGCGACGTTCCGGACTCGAGCAACGCCGCGGCGATCGAGCCCAGGCCTTCGGAGTCGGTCGCGGCCGCCGAGCCGCAGCTGGCCAGCACGGCGAACCGCGGCGCGAAGTGACGCGCGCGCAGATCGGCCGGTGTGACATCGCCATCGGAGAGGTGCAGCTTGCGCCGCAGGCCATCGGGGGCGACGTGTCCGGCGAGGTGAAGCAACGGTGCGTTGCTGGCCTGCCACAGCCGCTCTCGCGTCGCCGGGAACTGCGCGGCGGCGCCGAACAGCAACGTGCCATGGCCCAGCGCGCCGGCGACCACGAAGCCCTCGAGCGCCGCGCTGTGCAGATCGCCGCTCGGGTCGGCGAGGACCACCGAAGCGCCGGCGCCCCGGCTCTCGGGGCCGCGCGCGCGCATCGCGAGGATCTTCAGCAGCGGATGGGTCGCCTGGAGCAGCACGCCATCGGGGCCGCGCAGCATCGCCGGCGCCACCTTGCCGAGCACACCGATCGCGAGCACGTGGAGCTCGCCCGTGCGGACGTCGGCAGGCACGAACATCGCGCCGAGCCTCTGCGCGGCGTCGAGGTTGTCGGGCTCGGCAAGCAGCGCCTCGACCCAGTGCCGCGCGGCGTCGGCGTCGCCCACGGCTTCGCCGGTGAGCACGCCGTGGTTGATCCGAAGCCGATAGACCTGCTCGTGGCTCGGGATCAGCAGCCGGGATGCCGGCGCGATCAGGATCACGAGATCGCGGGTCCGCCAGGCCGCGAGCAGGTCGTCGATCGCGGGGACGGGCGCTGCGATCGGCGCGCTCGACGCGGGATCTGGGGCATCGGCATCGCCGCCGAGCTGCGAGATCGTGTCTGTCGTCGATCGCAACATGTCGCTCGCGTCGAGCTCGAGGATCACCTCCAGCGCATCTCGCCACCGGCCCTGGCGAGCGAACAGCGCGATCAGTCCGTCGTACGGCGCGCGATGCGATGCGACGAACGAGGCCACCCGGCTCCCCGCCGGACCGCGCAGCGCGGCGATGCTCGCGATCGCCTTGCGGTAGTGCTGCTCGGCGAGCTGTACGTCCCCCGGCTTGCCGCGCAGATCGCACACCTCTGCCTCCGCGCGCTCGAGCTCCCAGTCCCAGTCGGCGTCCGGCCGTTCCAGCTGATCGGCCTCACGAAAGTAGCCCTCGGCCTCGTCGAACGCGCCCCCCCCGGCGGCCACATAACCGCGCAGCAAGCGCTCCTCGAAGTGCTTGCCATAAAGCTCGCGGGCTTGATCCAGCGCGGCCACCGCGCCGCGCGGGTCCTTCAAGCGATTCAGCAAGGCGGTGTTCTCCGCGATCATCGCGGTAAGCCGCTTGTCACGACACTGGTCGTTGTCTCGTTTGTTATCCCGCGCGGCCCTCTCCAGCTCCGACTTGGCCAGATCGTCACGACCTTCGTCGATCTCGGACAACGCGACCTTGGTCTGGAGCCACGTCCGGTCGCATGCGGTCAGCTGTGAGGAGGACAACGCACTCTGCAACATATTGGTGGCGTAGCGGCTGTCACCGAGCCGGCGGCGGACATCCGCCACGGCGAGCATCGCGGTCATCGTGACGTGCGCTTCCCCGACCTGCCTCGCGCGCTGCAAGGCGGCCTCCCCGAGATCGAGCGCGACCGAGTAGTCCCCCTCGTCGCGTGCCGCCTGAGACAGCGAGCTCAGATCGCGCGCCAGCCCCCGATTGTTGTGCACGAACGCATGCCCGACCAGCGCGATCGCCGCGTGCGCCCTCGCGATCGCAAACTCCCCACGTTGCTTCGTGATGTAGCTCAGGATCGCGTGGGCATCGTCGTAGCCCGCTCCGGTGAGCAAGGGCTGCGCCAGCGTCTCGGCAATCCCGAGCTCCTGGATGTGCAGATAGCCTCTCGCGACCTCGGCGAGATCATGTGGATTGTGAGTCAAAAAGAAGCTGGCCTGGCAGATCTGGATTCGCCGGCTCGCTGGCTCATCCGCGACCTGCTCGCACAGCGACGCCGCGTGCGCGGCCTGCCAGCGCATCGCCGCCGCGGCGACCCCTCCGGACAGCCCGACGCATACCGACGCGATCCACAACCACTTCGGGATCCCGCCGAGTCTCGCCATGCGACGTACGAATGACTGCGCCATCCAGCGTCCCCTCTCCTGCAATGCAGGTGGCAAGCTACCACGCGGTTCCTCCGGCTCGAAGCCGCGCGGCGTTGACCGGTTCTACGCCGGCCACCTACACTGCGCGATATGCAATACAGCCACCCGGCAGCCACACGATGACCGGGAGCGACGACCCGTCATCGATGCCACCCGGGGGAAGTGATCTACCGAGATCGCGCGTGGACCAGGCCGCGGAAGATGCCGCCCTGGCGTGCATCCAGCACGGGCAGATCGGTGAGGCGCTCCAGATCCTGATGAAAGCGTACGGGACGCCGATCACGGCGTTCGCGCTCCGGATCGTGCGGAACCACGAGGCGGCCAAGGACGTCCGCCAGCAGGTATTTCTTGAAGCATTTCAGGGCATCGACAAGTTTCAGCGCCGTGCCAGCTTGTGGACCTGGTTGTGCGGGATCGCATACCACCGGTCGCTCGATGAGCTGCGACGCGGCAAACGCGCACCACCATTATCAAAATTAGATCAATTTGACGTATTGGAAGAGCTCGTTGGAGAGCCTGACCCTTTGATGGATCCCGATCAAACCGCCACGCGACGTGCCCTGGAGCGCTGCCTGGAAAAACTCGCGCCACCGCTGCGCAGCCAGGTCATGATGCGGTACTTCCTCGGCCTGAGCTACGCGGAGATCGGTGAGGAGGTCGGTGCGCCGCAGGGCACGGTTCAGGTCCGGGTGTCTCGCATCCTGCCGCGGCTCCGCCGGTGCCTGAAAGGGGAAGGGTTACCATGAGCGATCGCAAGCATCCCGACCCGCTGGAGACCGACGACCTGAGCAGCGTGCCGTATCGCGATGACGCCGAGCGTGCGGAGGTGGAGTGGCTGCTCGCCCGCGAAGCGGATCCCGCGGCCCCCGCGCCCTCGCCCGAGCTCGCGCGCGAGTACGCCGTGCTCGAGGGCCTGCTCGGCAAGCTCCCGGTGGGGACATCCGATGACGAACGCTGGCACGACGAGGTGCTGCAGCTCGCCACCAAGCCCGCCGCGGTGACACCAGAGGTGCCGCGGCTCGCCACCAAGCCCGCCACGGTGACGCCGATCGGCGATGCGCGCAGGCGCCGGACCTGGATCGTCGCCGGGCTCGCGGTCGCGGCGGCCGCGGGCGTCCTGTTGATCCTGACGCGCGATCGATCCGGCCTCGCTGGCGACGCCGGCCCGCTCGCGATGAACGAGCTCAGGGTCACGGCACAGCTCCCCGATGGTACCCGGCGTACCCGCGGTGCCTTGCGCGACGCCGCAGCAACCGATGTTTCCGATCTACCGGTCAACACCGAGATTGTCGTGGATGCGCGGCCGAATGGATCAGCCGATATTAGAATTTACCGTTCCGACGGCAAGCTAGTGGCGCAATGCCCCAATGGTCCGCAATGCCAACCCATCGGTGATCAGTTCCAGATCCGGTTCAAGGCGACGGGGCGTAGCGACTACGACGTGATCCAGGCCGTCGGCATCGCGCCGCTCCCTGCGAGCCTGTCGCTCGCCGAGTTCCTCGATGCCGCCCGCAAAGCGGGTGCGGACATCTCGGTGTGGCCGACCATCGGCGTCCACTGAGACATACAAGAACACGCGGACAGTGATATTTTCACGATCTGCTGTCTGAATCGTCGAGACCCCGTCGCCAGGATGGACATGGTCGATCGAGCGCGAAGCCGCGTCGGGCTTCGCGCAGTCGGTCACGGTCGCTTTATCGCCTTGCCCAAGGGAGTCTCAGGATGAGTCAGTACATGTACTTCATGGTTTCGCTGAGCAATGTTCCCTCGAGTCCGCCCTATAACGTCTGGTACGCCACCTGGAGCCCCGGCTCCACGTCGTTGACGTGGTCGAAGACGCCGCCCTCCGGCTCCACCTGGGTCATCTGTCGCACGACGGACGACGCGCCCGACGTTCCCGATAGCTCGATCAAGGCGTGGCCGGCCGGCATCAAGGACGGCGACCCGCCGCCGCTCGACATCTCCCCCAGCGATAGCGACACGGAGTTCCAGACCCAGTTCGGGATCTCGCTCGACACCCGCGGCAGCTTCGACATCTACACCTACTTCCTGACCTCGCTCGCCAAGCTCCCCGACAACCCCGACTACGCGCACGTGTGGTTCGCGCAGTGGGGCGGGCCATCGCCCAAGGATCCGAGCCGCAACCAGCTGACGTGGACCAGCATCCGGCCCCCGCTCACGCCGGACAACGCGGCGAGCTGGGTGCTGGCGTGCGTGAAGAACGCCGACCCGCCGCCCGACAAGCTGGCCGCATGGCCGAACGGCATCAAGGACACCGACCCGCCGCCGTCGGCGGTTCGCCAGAACGACGTCAGCGACTTCCAGATGCAGTACGCGCCCCAGCGCTCGCTCGACTTCGACGACGTTCCGATGAACGCGCCCCGCGCCTGAGTCAGCGAGTCCTCGAGCTGACGATCTTGGCCGTATAGGCGCGGCCGGCAGTACGCCGGCAAGCCGATCGACAAGAGTGGCGAACGAATGTTCGACAACTCCGGAGCGCCGCGCCGCGCGTGCGATCGCGCGCGCCCAGCTCCCCGGACAACGCCATCGCTCCCGCCACGGCGGTCGAGCACGGCGGCCCACGAAGCCAGCCGTCAGCCGGCGCGTGCCGATCGCGGCCCCGCGACTGCACCGTCGACGGGCGGCGAGCGCGCGTCCGTCTGGCTTGACATTTAATCCGTTATAACGGATAACTCGTTCGTGCCCTCTTCTGGTCTCTTTCCATCTGGGATGGAGCGGTCTGCAAAACCGGCGAGCCGGGTTCGAATCCCGGAAGGGACCGCTACCTACCGACGCGGCGCGCGGCCACCAGCACCGTCGACATGATCGCCGCCAGAACCGAGATCACCACCATGACCGACAGGCCCGTGACCGCCGCCGAGCTCCACGACGGCTTCGTACGCGTGATCGACGCCGATCACCACGCCGACTTCCACCTGCGCTGGTTGCGCCACAACTGCGAGCTCGATCGCCACCCGGCGACCGGCGAGCGCCTGACCGACTCGGCGGCGCTGCCCGACGCGCTGGTCGCGACCGAGGCCACGATCGACGACGGCGTGCTGCGCGTGCGGTGGGCGCACGATCAGCGGGTCAGCCGGTTCCCGCTCGCGTGGCTCCGCCGCCACGCCTACGCGATCGACCGTGTCGCGGTGCCGCGCCCGCGGTCGGACCTCCGCACACTCGAGCTCGACGGCACGCCTGGCCCCGCCGCGGTGGTCGACGCGCTGCTCGCCCGGGTCGATCACCATGGCGCCGCGGTGGTCCGCCGCGAATATGCGACGCCCGAGGCCGAGACCGCGGCGTGGATCGCCGCGCTCGAGTCGCGCGGGCTCGGCGTGATCGCCTCGCACGCCGGCCGGATCGAGGATCTGCGCACCGACACGACCAACGCGCATACCGATCAGCTCGGCTACACCGACGCCGCGATCGATCTCCACACCGATCAGCCGTTCCTCGACGAGCCGCCGCGCTACCAGCTGGTGCAAGGTGTCCGGGTCGCGGACACCGGCGGCGAGACCGTGCTCGCCGACGGCGCGGCCGCGTTCCGCTACCTCGCGAGCCACGACGCCGAGGCCGCCGATCGCCTGCTCCACACGCCGGTCCGGTTCCACCGCAAGCAGCGCCAGCTCGAGCGCGAGGTCGTCGCGCCGATCGTGACCCAGCGCGACGGCCGGCTCCGGGTCCGCGTGTCGTACTTCACGATGGCGCCGTTCCAGCTCGCGTTCGATCGCATGGCGGGCTGGTACCGCGCCTACGATCAACTGGTCCGCATCCTGCGCGACCCGGCGCACCACGTCCGGTTCCAGCTCCGCCCCGGCGACGTCGTGGTCTACGATAACCACCGCATGCTGCACGGCCGCACCGCGTTCCGCGGCCCGCGCTGGGTCCGCGGCGTGTACATCGACAACACGACCGCGCGCGCCGGGTGCGACCTCGCCGATCTCGACGCCTCGGGCTGACGCTCCCTCGACCGTGCCTCGGCCGCGGGCTGCAGGGAGCTTCGCCAGCTCGCCAAGGACGATGGTACGTTCCGCCCGTGGTGAATCGACCCGCGGTCCTAGCCCCCTACAAGCCGAAACATCACGTCCGGATCGTGACCGCGGCGTCGCTGTTCGACGGCCACGACGCGGCGATCAACGTCATGCGCCGGATCATGCAGGCGGCCGGCGCCGAGGTGATCCACCTCGGGCACAACCGGTCGGTCGCCGAGATCGTCGACTGCGCGATCCAGGAGGACGTCCAGGGCATCGCGATCACGTCGTACCAGGGCGGCCACGTCGAGTTCTTCAAGTACATGCTCGATCTGCTGCGCGAGCGCGGCGCGGCGATCAAGGTCTTCGGCGGCGGCGGCGGGACGATCCTGCCGTCCGAGATCGACGAGCTCCACGCCTACGGCGTCACCCGGATCTACTCGCCCGATGACGGCCGCGCGATGGGCCTGCAGGGCATGATCAACGATCTGCTCCGCCACTGCGACTTCGTGAAGCCGGCGCCGGCGATCGCCAAGGTGATCCCCACCCTCGCCGAGCGCGCCCCGGCGACGATCGGGGGCTTGATCACCGCGGCCGAGAACGATCCGGCCGCGGGCGACGAGCTGCGCGCCGCGCTCGCTCCGCTGCTCGCAGGTGGCAAGGACGCCGGCACCAAGGTCCCCGTGCTCGGCGTCACCGGCACCGGCGGCGCCGGCAAGTCGAGCCTGGTCGACGAGCTCGTGCGCCGGTTCCTCACCGACTTCCCCGACAAGACGATCGCGGTGATCTCGGTCGATCCGTCGAAGCGCAAGTCGGGCGGCGCGCTGCTCGGCGACCGGATCCGGATGAACGCGATCGACAACCCGCGGGTCTACATGCGGTCGCTCGCGACCCGGCAGTCGAACATGTCGCTGTCCAAGCACGTCCGCGAGTCGATCGAGATCTGCCGCGCCGCGCGGTTCGATCTGGTGATCGTCGAGACCTCGGGCATCGGCCAGAGCGACACCGAGATCACCGATCACGCCGACGTCGCGCTCTACGTGATGACCGCCGAGTACGGCGCCGCGACCCAGCTCGAGAAGATCGACATGCTCGACTTCGCCGACGCGATCGCGATCAACAAGTTCGACAAGCGCGGCTCGCTCGACGCGCTGCGCGACGTCCGCAAGCAGTACAAGCGCAACCACAACGCGTTCGCCCGGCCCGACGACGAACTGCCGGTCTACGGCACGATGGCCGCGCAGTTCAACGATCCCGGGATGAACACGCTGTACCGCGCGCTGATGGATCTGATCGTCGCGCGCACCGGCGCCGCGCTGCACTCGACGTTCGAGCTGTCGGCCGGGATGTCCGAGAAGACGTGGATCATCCCGCCCGACCGCACGCGCTACCTCGCCGAGATCGCCGAGGCGTGCGACGCCAACGACGCCCACGTCCACGCCCAGGCCGCGATCGCGCGCCGGATGTACCAGCTGCACGGCACGATCGAGGCGCTGCGGGCCAACGTCGGCAAGCGCAAGCTCGAGATCGTCGAGCCGCGCAGCGCCGACGACGTCGTCCAGGTGACCCAGATCGTCGAGGGCGAGCCGGCGTACGTCGCCGAGCTGGTCGCGCTGTACAAGGATCTCGAGGCCCGGTTGACCGCCGAGTCCAAGCAGCTGCTCGCCGAGTGGCCGGCGATGAAGCGGCGCTACGCCGCCGCGAAGTACCAGTTCGCGGTGCGCGATAAAGTCATCGAGCTCGACCTGACCACCGAGTCGCTGTCGCACCTCAAGATCCCCAAGGTCACGCTGCCGCGCTACGAGGACTGGGGCGATCTCTTGACCTGGCTGCTGCGCGAGGCGCCACCCGGCCAGTTCCCGTTCACCGCCGGCGTGTTCCCGCTCAAGCGCGAGAACGAGGATCCGGCGCGGATGTTCGCCGGCGAGGGCGGCCCCGAGCGCACCAACAAGCGGTTCCACTACGTGTCGCGCGGCCTGCCGGCCAAGCGGCTGTCGACCGCGTTCGACTCGGTGACCCTGTACGGCGAGGATCCGGATCACCGGCCGGACATCTACGGCAAGGTCGGCAACTCCGGGGTCTCGATCGCCAGCGTCGACGACGCCAAGAAGCTGTACTCCGGGTTCGACCTGTGCGACCCGGCGACCTCGGTGTCGATGACGATCAACGGCCCGGCGCCGATGCTGCTCGGGTTCTTCTTGAACGCGGCGGTCGATCAGCAGTGCGAGAAGCACATCCGCCAGCACGGCGACGCGGCCCAGGTCGATCGCACGATCGACGAGCTGTACGCCCGGCGCGGCGTGCCGCGGCCGCGCTACCAGGGCCAGATCCCCGACGGCAACGACGGCCTGGGCCTGATGCTGCTCGGGGTGTCGGGCGACGAGGTGCTGCCGCGCGAGACCTACGACAAGATCCGCGCCGCGACCCTGCAGCAGGTGCGCGGCACCGTGCAGGCCGACATCCTCAAAGAAGACCAGGCGCAGAACACGTGCATCTTCTCGACCGAGTTTGCGCTGCGCATGATGGGCGACATCCAGCAGTTCTTCATCGACAAGAAGGTCCGCAACTTCTATTCGGTGTCGATCAGCGGCTATCACATCGCCGAGGCCGGCGCGAACCCGGTCAGCCAGCTGGCGTTCACGCTCGCCAACGGGTTCACGTTCGTCGAGTACTACCTGTCGCGCGGCATGCACATCGACGAGCTCGCGCCGAACCTGTCGTTCTTCTTCTCGAACGGCATGGACCCGGAGTACGCGGTGCTCGGCCGCGTGGCGCGCCGGATCTGGGCCAAGGCGATCCGCGACAAGTACGGCGGCAACGACCGCTCGCAGAAGCTCAAGTATCACATCCAGACCAGCGGCCGGTCGCTGCACGCCCAGGAGATCGCGTTCAACGATATCCGCACCACGCTGCAGGCGCTGCTCGCGCTCAACGACAACTGCAACTCGCTGCACACCAACGCGTACGACGAGGCGATCACCACGCCGACCGAGGAGAGCGTGCGGCGCGCGCTGGCGATCCAGCTCGTGATCAACAAGGAGTTCGGGCTGGCGAAGAACGAGAACCCCAACCAGGGCGCGTTCATCATCGAGCAGCTGACCGACCTGGTCGAGGCCGCGGTGCTCGCCGAGTTCCGGTCGATCTCCGAGCGCGGCGGCGTGCTCGGCGCGATGGAGCGGATGTACCAGCGCTCGAAGATCCAGGAGGAGTCGCTGTACTACGAGACCATGAAGCACGATGGCTCGCTGCCGATCATCGGCGTCAACACGTTCCTCGATCCCAAGGGCAGCCCGACCGTGGCGCCGCCCGAGGTCATCCGCGCCACGCCCGACGAGAAGGGCTATGCGATCGCGGCGCGCGACGCGTTCTGGAACCGCAACGCCCAGACCGGGCCGGCCGCGCTCGACGGGGTCAAGCGCGCCGCGCTCGACGGGGCCAACGTGTTCGCGGCGCTGATGGAGGCCTGCAAGGTCTGCACGCTCGGCCAGCTGTCGCGCGCGCTCTACGAGGTCGGCGGTCAGTACCGCCGCAACATGTAGCGCATGTCGTCGCCGTTGCCCCCGCGGTCCGCGTTGCCCACGGCCGAGCAGCTCGCGGCCTGGCGTGCCCAGGTCGATCAGGAGCTCGCCGGTGCGCCGTTCGACAAGCTCGTGCAGATCACCGCCGAGGGCTTCGCGCTCCGACCGCTCTACGTCGGGGCGGCCGACGAGTACGCGGCCGAGCACGCGGCCGAGCCGGCGCTGCCGGGGATGGCGCCGTTCGTGCGAGGCGCGTCGGTGGCGGCGCGGCCGTTCCAGATCTGCATGCGCATCGATCCCGTGACCGGCCGGCGCCCCGAGGCGATCGCCGAGGATCTCGACGGCGGCGCCGATGCGCTGTGGGCCGACGCCGGCGACGCCGAGGCGATCGCGGCCGCGCGCGCGCGCGGCGTCGCGCTGGTGCTCGATGTCGATCCGCAGGGTGCGCCGGAGCCCGGCAACGCGGACGCGGAGGGCGCTCAGGGTGACGCGCGAGGTGCGGCCAGCGGCGCCGCGCGCGCTGGCGGCGATCACGATGCCGGGCAACGCGCGGACGCGGCGACCTGGTACGGCTTCGACTGGATCGCTGCCGTCGCACGCGGGGCGATCGACCCGCAGCTCGCCGGCGATGATCGCTCCCGTGCGCTGATTGCGATGGTGACGCGCGGCGCGAATGATCCGGCGCGGCCGCGCAGCGTTCGCGTGTCGTCGCTCGCGTTCCACGACGCGGGCGCCGATGCCGCGGACGAGCTGGCGCTGATGCTGTCGAGCGCGACTGCGTACCTGCGCGCGCTGCTCGACGGCGGGATCGCGCTCGATACCGCGGCCGCGGCGATGTGGGCGCAGATCGCGGTCGGCCGCGACACGTTCGGCGAGATCTGCAAGCTGCGCGCGCTACGCGTGGTGTGGCACAAGCTGCTCGCGGCGGCCGGCGCGCGCGACACCGCGCTGTCGGCGCTGCATGCCGTGTGCTCGTCGCGCACCCAGAGCCAGCGCGATCCGTGGGTCAACATGCTGCGCGGCACCACGCAGGTGTTCGCGGCGGCGCTCGGCGGCGCACAGCGGATCACGCCGCTGGCGTTCGACGCCGCGCTCGGGGTGGTCTCGCCGCTCGGCCGGCGGGTCGCGCGCAACACCGCGCTGGTGCTGCGCGAGGAGAGCCAGCTCGGCCGCGTGCTCGATGCCGCCGGCGGCTCCTACTACCTCGAGGCCCGCACCGACGCGCTGGCGCGCGAGGCGTGGTCGCGGTTCTCGGCGATCGAGCGCGACGGCGGCGTCACCGCGCTGCTGCGCTCGGGCGCGCTGCGCGACCGGCTCTCCGCCGCGTGGGCCCAGCGCGCCGCGGCAATCGCGCGCCGCAAGGAGCCGGTGCTCGGGGTCTCGGAGTTCGCCAACCCCGACGAGCGGTTGCCCGCGCCGGTGCCGGCCGCGCCGCCCGTGCCGGCGGCCCCCGCGCTGGTCGCCCACCGCGACGGTGAGGCGTTCGAGGCGCTGCGCCACCGCGTCGAGGCTGCGCCGCCCAGCGTCGTGCTCGTCACGCTCGGCCCGCCGAGCGAGCACCGGCCGCGGACCGGGTTTGCGTCGGCGCTGTTCGCCGCCGCCGGGATCCGGCCGCGCGAGCTGGCCGCGCCGGGGGCCGCGAGCGATGCCGCGAGCGCGCCCGACCTGGCCGGCGTGTTCGGCGACCTCGACATCGCGTGCCTGTGTGGTAGCGACGAGCGCTACACGGCCGAGGCAGTCGCGCATGCCGGCGAGCTCCGCGCGGCCGGCGCGCGCGCGATCGTCCTCGCCGGCCGGCCCGGCAAGCTCGAGGCCGAGCTCCGCGCCGCGGGCGTCACGCACTTCGTGTTCGCCGGCGGCGACGTACTCGCCACGCTGACCGATCTGATCGATCGGGTCCGTGCCGCCCGAGGTGCCGCATGACCCGCCTGCCCGACTACGGTGCGCTCGGCTTCGACGACATCCCCGCGCCGGCGCCCGGCCCCGCCGCCACCGCGCCCGACCTCGCCACCGCCGCGGCCGGCCCCGCCGCACCCGCGCCCGGCTCCGCCACCACCGCGCCCGGCTGGGACACCCCCGAGGCCATCCCGCACCGCGCGCTGTACACCGCCGCCGACCTCGCCGGCGTCGCGCACCTCGGCTCGCTGCCCGGGTTCGCACCGTTCGTCCGCGGGCCGTACCCGACGATGTACGTCCAGAAGCCGTGGACGGTGCGGCAGTACGCCGGGTTCTCGACCGCCGAGGACTCCAACGCGTTCTACCGCCGCAACCTCGCCGCCGGCCAGATGGGGCTGTCGATCGCGTTCGATCTCGCAACCCACCGCGGCTACGACAGCGACCACCCGCGCGTGGTCGGCGACGTCGGCATGGCGGGCGTCGCGATCGACTCGATCCTCGACATGCGGATCCTGTTCGACAAGATCCCGCTCGACAAGATGAGCGTGTCGATGACGATGAACGGCGCCGTGCTGCCGGTGCTCGCGCTCTACATCGTCGCCGCCGAGGAGCAAGGCGTCGCGCCGGCCCGGCTCACCGGCACGATCCAGAATGACATCCTCAAAGAATACATGGTGCGGAATACGTATATCTATCCGCCCGCGCCGTCGATGAAGATCATCGCCGACATCTTCGCGTTCACCTCGCAGCGGATGCCGAAGTTCAACTCGATCTCGATCTCCGGCTATCACATGCAGGAGGCCGGCGCGACCGCCGATCTCGAGCTCGGCTACACGCTCGCCGATGGCCTCGAGTACGTGCGCACCGGCATCGCGGCGGGGATGTCGGTCGACGCGTTCGCGCCCCGGCTCTCGTTCTTCTTTGCGATCGGCATGAACTTCTTCATGGAGGTCGCCAAGCTGCGCGCGGCCCGCCTGCTGTGGTCCGAGCTGATGGCGCGGTTCTCGCCGCGCAGCGCCAAGAGCCTCGCGCTGCGCACCCACTGCCAGACCTCGGGCTGGTCGCTCACCGCGCAGGACGTCTACAACAACGTCGTGCGCACCGTGGTCGAGGCGATGGCCGCGACCCAGGGCCACACCCAGAGCCTGCACACCAACTCGCTCGACGAGGCGCTCGCGCTGCCGACCGACTTCTCGGCGCGGATCGCGCGCAACACCCAGCTCCAGCTCCAGCTCGAGTCGGGGACCACGCGCCCGGTCGATCCGTGGGGCGGTAGCTACTACGTCGAGTGGCTGACCGATCGGCTCGCCGCCCGCGCCCGCGCCCACATCGCCGAGGTCGAGGCGCTCGGCGGCATGGTCAAGGCGATCGAGGCCGGCGTGCCCAAGCTGCGGATCGAGGAGGCCGCGGCGCGGACCCAGGCGCGGATCGACGCCGGCCGCCAGCGCATCGTCGGGGTCAACTGCTGGCGCCCGACGCACGATGCGCCGGTGCCGGTGCTCAAGGTCGACAACGCCGCGGTCCGCAAGACCCAGATCGAGCGGCTCGACCGGCTGCGCCGCGAGCGCGACGCCGCCGCGTGCCACCGCGCGCTCGACGCGCTGACCGGGTGCGCCGAGCGCGGTGACGGCAACGTGCTCGCCGCCGCGATCGACGCGGCCCGCGCCCACGCCTCGGTCGGTGAGATCTCGTGGGCGCTCGAGAAGGTCTGGGGCCGCCACCGCGCCGAGGCCCACGCCATCTCCGGCGTGTACAGTGGCGAGATGGGCGAGACCTCGGACCAGGTCGCGCGGGTCCGCGACCGCACCCAGGCGTTCCTCGAGCACGAGGGTCGCCGGCCGCGGATCCTGATCGCCAAGATGGGCCAGGACGGCCACGATCGCGGCCAGAAGGTCATCGCGTCGGCGTTCGCCGACCTCGGGTTCGACGTCGACATCGGCCCGCTGTTCCAGACTCCCGACGAGACCGCACGTGCCGCGGTCGAGAACGATGTCCACGTGGTCGGCGCCAGCTCGCTCGCGGCCGGCCACTTGACCCTGGTGCCGGCGCTGCGTGCCGCGCTCGCCGCGCTCGGCCGGCCCGACATCCTCGTGGTCGCCGGCGGCGTGATCCCGCCCGACGACTACCCGGCGCTGCGCGCGGCCGGTGCGGCCGAGATCTTCGGCCCCGGCACCGTGATCGCCGACGCCGCGATCGCGCTGATCGACCGGCTCGAGCAAGGCGAGCCACCCGCGCCGCCCGCCGGCGAGCCCGCGCCGCCGGTACCGGCGCCATGACGCCCGGGCGACGGCGCCCGCGGCTGTCGCTCGAGGCCTACGAGCGCGGCGTGCGGGCCTGCGATCGCGGCGTGCTCGCCCAGGCGGTCACCCTGATCGAGAGCCGCGAGGCCGGCGACGCGGCGCTCGCGCAAGATCTCCTGAACCGGCTGCTGCCCGAGACCGGCCGCGCCCAGCGGGTCGGGATCACCGGCGTGCCCGGCGTCGGCAAGAGCACGTTCATCGACGAGCTCGGCATGCGGCTGGTCGCGCGCGGCAAGCGCGTGGCAGTCCTCGCGATCGATCCGTCGAGCCAGGTCTCGGGCGGCTCGATCCTCGGCGACAAGACCCGGATGGCGCGGCTCTCGCTCGAGCCGAGCGCGTTCATCCGGCCGTCGCCGAGCGGGCTGTCGCCGGGCGGCGTGGCGCGGCGGACCCGCGAGACCATGCTGCTGTGCGAGGCGGCCGGGTTCGACGCCGTGCTGGTCGAGACTGTGGGCGTCGGCCAGGGCGAGACCGCGGTCGCCGACATGGTCGACTTCTTCCTCGTGCTCGTGCTGCCGGGCGCCGGCGATGAGCTGCAGGGGATCAAGAAGGGCGTGTTCGAGCTCGCCGACGCGCTCGCGGTCAACAAGGCCGACGGCGACGGTGCCGCCCGCGCCCGGCTCGCGCTCGCCGACCTGCGCAGCGCGCTGCGCTACCTGCCGCGCCGCCGCGCGAGCTGGCCGACCCGCGCGGTCACGATCTCGGGCCAGACCGGCGCCGGGCTCGACGAGCTCTGGGCGCTGATCGACGACCACCACCGCACGCTGACCGGATCGGGCGAGCTCGCCGCGCTGCGCGCCGATCAGCAGCGGATCTGGATGTGGGCGCTGATCCGCGAGCAGCTCGAGACCCGGTTTCGCCGCCACCCCGCGGTGATCGCCGCGCTCGGCCCGCTCGAGGCGGCGGTCCAGGCCGGTGCGCTGACCTCGACCGCGGCGGCCGACCAGCTGATCGCGGTGTTCGACGGCCGGGATCCCTGATCGGCGGCGGTCGATCGGCGGCGGTCGCTCGGTGTCACGCGCATCCGCGATCGCGGACGATCGCGGCACAGCGCGGCACGGATGATCGCGACGCGGCACGGCGCGACGACAAGGCATACAATGCGTGCACCATGCGCAAGCGACCGAGCCTGCTGTCGGCCGAGCAGGTCCTGCGGGCGGCGCTCGATGACGCGGCCGGGCCGATCATCGTGCTCGACGCCGAGCTCGCGATCCTCCACGCCACCGAGGCGGCCGCCGCGCTGGTCGCGGCCGACCTGACGCCCGGCCGCCCGGTGCTCGACGCGCTGTGCAGCGAGCCCGAGCGCCGCGCGCTCGCCGAGGCGCTCGGCCGCGGCGAACCGGTTGCCAGCACGATCCTGCGGCCCGGCCCCGACGGTGTGCCGCGCCCGCTGCAGCTCCGCGCCACGCCGATCGAGCGCGACGCCGCCCTGGCGGGCTGGCTGGTCTGGATCTCGGACACCCAGCCCGACGCCGCGTCGTCCGCCGACGATCCGCCGATGCTGTTCCACGGCATGTGGACCCGCGATCCCAAGATGAAGCGGGTGTTCCACATCACCACGCGCGCCGCGGCCCGCGAGGTGACGATCCTCGTCCGCGGCCCGACCGGCGCCGGCAAGGAGCTGCTCGCGCGCGCGATCCACGAGCTGTCGGCGCGCCAGCACGGCCCGTTCCGCGTCATCAACTGCGCCGCGCTGCCACCCAACCTGCTCGAGAGCGAGCTGTTCGGCCACGTCAAGGGTGCGTTCACCGGCGCGGTGCGCGACAACGTCGGGATCTTCCGCGCCGCGCACCGCGGGACCCTGTTCCTCGACGAGGTCGCCGAGATGCCGCTCGATCTCCAGGCCAAGCTGCTGCGCGTGCTCGAGACCCGGACGATCATCCCGGTCGGCGGCACCGATCCGCTCGAGGTCGATGTCCGCATCGTCGCCGCGACCCACCAGTCGCTGCGCGCTGCCGTGGAGCAAGGCCGGTTCCGCTCCGATCTGATGTACCGGCTGCGCGTCGTGCCGATCTTTCTGCCGGTGCTCGCGGCGCGGCGCGGCGACGTCGAGCTACTCGCCAACCACTTCATCAAGGAGCTCAACGCCGGCGGCGGCCGGCGGGTCACGCGGATCTCGCCCGAGGCACTCGATGCGCTCGTCGGCTACGCGTGGCCCGGCAACGTCCGCGAGCTGCGCAACGCCCTCGAGTATGCGTTCGTGATCGGCGACGGCCCCGTGCTCGTCGAGGCCGACCTGCCGCCCGAGATCTCCGGGTTCGATCACGACGACGGCATCGGCCCCACCGCGCTCGTCCCGCAGGCCACGGTGTCGACCTCGGAGGTCCGCCGGGTCCAGCTCGCCCTCGAGCGCGCCGCCGGCAACCGCGAGCGCGCCGCGCAGCTGCTCGGCATGTCGCGCGTGACCCTGTGGCGCCGGATGCGCACCTACGGCCTGCTCGACCCCGACGAGGTCAAGCGCGCCACCGAGTAGGTCGTCGCCCTTTCCCAGCTCGGTGCTGACGCGGCTGCTCGACCCCGACGAGGTCAAGCGCGCCACCGAGTAGCACCCCGGCTCCGCTCGCCGACATTTCAGCGCCGCCGCTGTGGCCGCGGACGTTTCACTACCCCGAAGCGGCGTTGCAGCGGACGTCCATCCGCCAGGTCGCGACTCGGAGCGTTTCATGCGCGTTTCATGTCCCCCCGGAACAGGCGCGCAATGGACGTCCCAACCACCATCTTCATGAACCTCGAGGGGCGCGCGGCGGATATCCATCCGTCACGCCGCCCGTTCACGAACCCTGGAGCGGTGCGCGGCAGATATCCATCTATCGAGCACAAATAACCTGTCTCGCAGATAACAAATATCTGCCGACTGCTGCTCTACATCGCCGTCATACCGTCGTCGGCGCTGCGATCGCGGATGGACTGGATCACACGCGTTTCACCGAACGCTACGTTTGTTTCACGGCCTCGACTCGCGCCCGCGGCACCACTGGACGTTTACAGCGCTCTCACGACGTAACCACGCGCCAGGGCAGCCGTGCCACCGCTGCCCGTGCGACGCATCCGTCGTCGCGGATGGCGTACCCCTTGCTCGGAGGTCACCCTATGGCCCAGGCGACTCTCGAGATCGAGCCGTTCTACGACTCCGTCACGTCGACGTTGACCTACCTCGTGTTCGATCCTGCGACCCGCGATGCGGTCGTGATCGATCCGGTGCTCGACTACGATCCTGCATCCGGCCGCATCGCGTTCGACTCGGTCACCAAGCTCGTGGCCCGGATCCGCGCGCTCGGCCTGACCCTGCACTTCGCGCTCGAGACCCACGCCCACGCCGATCACATGTCCGGCGCGCACTGCCTCCAGCGCGAGCTCGGCGCCCGGATCGCGATCGGCGCCCGCATCACCGACATCCAGGCGCTGTTCAAGCCGATCTTCGGCCTGCCCGCGAGCTTCGCGACCGACGGCTCGCAGTTCGATCGCCTGCTCGGCGACGGTGACGTCGTGCACGCCGGCGCGCTCGCGATCGCGGTGATCGCGACCCCCGGCCACACCCCGGCGTGCGTCAGCTATCGGATCGCCGACGCGGTGTTCACCGGCGACGCGCTGTTCCTCGAGGACTCCGGCACCGGCCGCTGCGACTTCCCGCAGGGCGACGCCGCCGCGCTCTACCACTCGGTCCACGATCGGCTCTACGCGCTGCCGCCGGAGACCCGCGTGTTCGTCGGCCACGACTACCAGCCGGCGGGCCGCGAGCTGCGCTATTCGACGACGATCGGCCACGAGCGCGCCCACAACATCCACATCACCACGGCGACCACGCTCGACGAGTTCATCGCGTTCCGCAACAGCCGCGACCTCGTGCTCTCGGCGCCGCGCCTGCTGCTGCCCAGCGTGCAGGTCAACATCGACGCCGGCCGGCTGCCGTCGGCGGAGTCGTGTGGCCGCCGGTTCCTGCGCATCCCGCTCGACGTCGGCGCGCCCGCGCAACCCGCCCCGCCGGCGCCGCCCGCGCCCCCCGTGCACCCGGCGTCGGCCCCACACGCGGCCCCGCACGCGGCCCCGCACGCGGCCCCGCACTCGGTGCAGGCGCGATGATCGACTCCACCGCTCGCAGGTTCTACGTCGGGCTGTCGGCGATCACCGGCCTCGTGCTCACCGTGCTCGGCGCCCCGGGCTGGCTCGCGCTGCTCGCCGGCATCGGCCTCGCGCTCGGCTCCGGCCAGCAGCCCGGCCCGGCGGTCAAGCGGCTCACCATGAGCTCGCTGCAGCTCGGCGTCGTCGCGCTCGGCGCCGGCATGAACCTGATCGTCGTCTGGCGCGTCGGCACCAGCGGCGCCGCGATCACCATCATGACGATCTCGACCGCGCTCGGCCTCGCGATCGTGTTCGGCCGCAAGCTCGGCATCGCCGGCAAGACCCCGCTCTTGATCGGCGTCGGCACCGCGATCTGCGGCGGCAGCGCGATCGCCGCGGTCGCCAGCGTGATCGACCCCGAGGAGCACGAGCTCTCGGTCTCGCTCGCGGTCGTGTTCGTGCTCAACGCGCTCGGCCTGCTCCTGTTCCCGGCGCTCGGCCACCTGCTCGGCCTCAGCGAGCCGGTGTTCGGCCGCTGGGCGGCGCTCGCGATCCACGACACCAGCTCCGTCGTCGGTGCCGGCCTCGCCTACGGCCCGACCGCGCTCGCGGTCGCCACCACCACCAAGCTCGCCCGCGCGCTGTGGATCGTCCCGCTCACCCTCGCCATCGCGTTCACCCGCACCGCCCCGATCGGGCGCCCGGCTGCCGGCAGCCGGCTCCACCGGCTGCCCAACCCGATCGAGCGCCCCGCTACCGGCGGCCGGCTCCGCGGGCTGCGCCACGTCCGCTGGCCGTGGTTCATCCTCGGCTTCGTCGCGATGGCCGCCGCGTTCACCTGGCTCCCCGGCCTCGACCTGGTTTCGCGCCCCGTCGTCGCGATCGGCCAGCGCGCCCTCGTCCTCGCGCTCTACCTGATCGGCCTCTCGCTGTCGCGCCGGGCGCTGTCCAAGGTCGGCCTGCGCCCGCTGCTGCTCGGCCTCGCCCTCTGGATCATCGTCGCCGCCGTCGCCTTGCCGCTCGCCGCCTGGCGCACCTGACGCCCGCCGCCGCGAGCCGCGAGCCCGGCGCCGCGCCCCATAGGCTCGCCCGACCACGCTCGCCCGGCCGCACCGCCCAGCACCAGCTCGCTGCCTGGCGCACCTGACGCCCGCGTCCCGGCGTGACCCGTACCACGCCGCGTCAGCGCGCCTGCACGCCCTCCGCATCCGCACCGCCGTGCAGCGCTCGCCCAACCCCAGGACTTGCGTTACCGTCAAGGCATGCGTGTAGTCGTAGGATTGCTCGTCGGCGTACTACTGCTGATCGCGTTCGCCGGCCTCGGCGTCGGTGTGGTGTTCATCATCCAGGCGGTCGACAACGCGCCCGGAACGGACCTCCAGGCGCAGATCCTGTCCGCGCTCGTTGTCGGCGCTGTCCCGTTCGGCATCGGCACCATCGCGCTCGGCGCGGCGGTCGTGACCCTCGCCGTCGACCACGCCCGCACCGAGATCATCGGCACACTCCAGGCCAGCCCCGCCATGTTCGCTGCCCCGCAGCCGTCGCGGCTCTCGCCGGCGCCGGAGCGCAGCCCGGACCGCAACATGGCCAACTGGCGATAACCTGGACACCCTCGCTCGGCGCAACAGGCACTCTGCCCTCGCCGCCTTCCGTGGCTCGCGATCGCTCCACCCTCGCGCCCAGCGCCAGCCCGCGATCCACCACGCGTGAACTCGGCGCCGCGCCGCGCGCATCCCACGCATCATGACCACGGCGAAGCAGCACTACGACCAGCTCCTCGGCGCCCACTACACCTGGTCGGTCGCCGGCGCCGGTGATCCCTTCGAGCGCGGCGCCGCCTGGCTCACCCGCCACGGCCTCGCCGACCTCACCCGCTACCTCGACCTCGGCGCCGGCTTCGGCGCCCACGCCGTCCCGCTCGCCCGCGCCGGCAAGACCGTCACCGCCGTCGACTTCCACCCCGGCCTGCTCGCCGAGCTACGCGCCGCCGCGCCCACCGTCACCGCCCTCGAGGCCGACCTGGTCGCCTTCCTCGAAGCCGCCGCCGGCCACTCCGCAACCGACGTCGCGGCGGCCGATCCCACCGCTGGACCTCGCACCAGCCCGCCCGGCGCCCCATGGGACGCCATCTTCTGCCTCGGCGACACCCTCCCCCACCTGCCCGACACCGACGCTGTCCACCGCCTGCTCTCCGGCGCCGCCCGCGTCCTCGTCCCCGGCGGCGTCCTCGCCCTCGCCTACCGCGACTACAGCGGCCCACCCCGCACCGGCCTCGACCGCTTCATCCCGGTCCGCCACGACGCCCAGCGCTCCCTGATCTGCTGCATCGACGCCCTCGACGCCGACCGGATCTCGGTCACCGACATCGTCACCACCGCCGGCCCCGACGGCCTCCGCACCCAGCTCAGCGCCTACCCCAAGCTCCGCCTCGCGCCCGCCACCATCGCCACCTGGGCCGCCACCGCCGGCCTCACCCTCGCTCACAGCGCCACCGACCAGGGCCTCCAGGTCCAGGTATTCCGCCGCGCCACCTGACGCCCCTGTGACCGGCCCTGACGGCACTTGACGACCCGCCCCTCGCCGCGTTACCAGAATCCACCCGGGGGATTAGCTCAGCGGGAGAGCATCGGCTTTGCAAGCCGAGGGTCAAGGGTTCGATCCCCTTATCCTCCACAGTACTTAGGCGATTCGAGGCACTGCTAGTCACCAATTATTCACCGACAAGCTTCATCCTGATGCTGCGCGGCGATAGGCTCGGAAGCAGTGGTGGCGAACGCGGACCGATCAGGTCTTCAGGAGGCGATGTTCGTGCTTCCGCCACCGCCAGTGCCCAAGCCTGGTTACCTCCGAGCTGCGGCGGTGCAACTCGACTTTCAGCCATCGGCGGTCTGCCAACGCATCCACCTGCTCGAGCAGCCACCCGTCCCGCCGAAAGATCCCAATTGGCCGGACTGGTATGCTCTCAAGCACGAGAGCAGTCTTGGCGCACTATTCGGATGGTGTAAGAAGACCGGCCAAGAACTGCGCAAGTTGTACTGCGACTACCAGCGGCAACGTCTGCTCGAGATCCTACGTATGTGCCGAGCATGGGGCGTCCATCTGGTCGTGTTCCCCGAGTACTCCGTCCCGCCCGAATGCATCGACTCGTTGCTACCAGAAACGCAGGGGATGGTTGTCGTCTGCGGGACGCATACAGTCGAGCCCAAACATCTTCGCGCTGGGGTCTACGCGAAGTTCGGCGGCACCGAACCAACTCCGGGGACGTCGATCTCTCCGATCGCGATCGACGGCGCGATCGGGTCCTTCCAGCCGAAACTCAATAAAACATATCTCGAGCTGGAAATGTCGCTTGGGACGACATGGTCTCCGCTCAAGGTGACAACCCCGATCGCAATTACGCTTGGAATTTTCATCTGCCTCGATTACCTGCGCCGCGATGCGGACCCATGTCGTGAATACGTCGGGAGGAAGCTCGACGACTGTCGTCTGCTAGCCGTCCCCAGTTTGACACCCCATCACACCATCAGCGAGTTCACCGCGCGATCAATGTCGGAAACGAAGCGCTACGGCCGCCCAGTCGTTTACGCGAATATCGCCGATGGTGGTGGCACTTCGATCTTCGTTGACTCGATCAGAGACAAACCACATATGGAATTCCCATACAGCATTCCGCAGCTCGCGCGTTACGAAGAGGGTATGATCGTCGCCGATATCGACGTCAAAGATACGACACCAGACGAGAAACCATCGCGGTTGTACTCTGACCGATTGGGAGCAATGCCGATCGCGGCTGCGCTGTTTCAGTACGCAACTACCGAGGAAGACACCCATGTGCGCGCTCAGATGGCGCGCGCCTTTGGGCATTGCGACCTCGCTTCGTGCGCGAGCATTTCCGATGCGGTGGTCGCCAATGAAACCGAGTTACGGCAACTTGCGGGGCGCCTGTCTCAGACACAACAGCTTCGGCTGAACATGCTGCTCGACAAACACGAACAGTTCTGTGATCCGGAAGAGTTCCTGTGCCTTCTGCGCGACATCCCGATGTCGGACGAGATCGATCCATCACCGGACATCGATGCTATGCGACTCGAAGTCGCGGAGCAATTGGCGTTGGCCTTTCAGACGACAAACGATGATGCCGGAGCGATGGCGACTATCAAGCGACGCCTGTCTGAGCAGCGAACGGGAGGGCGCCGATAGTGGCTCGCAAAGCCTTGACCGCTGCTGCGCGCAAGAGGCTGGCGGCCGTCGTCGAGCGCTACAAGCCGGAAGCCAGCGCGCGAACTGCGACGAGTGCCACGTACGCCACGGGGCTGGAACTGGCCGCCGTGTCGCTCTGCCGCGAAGATCTTGAGCGCGCACGCATGGCATTCGATGGTGGCCACTGGAATGAGGCACTACGGTTGTATTCGGAGATCCAAACGGTTGTCGCACAGGTCGCCGAGAGCGCGGCTAACGGGGCTGAAGCAAGGTCTGTTTACGTGTCGGCAGTGCTCGGGCAAGTGGGCAGCCTCTTGAACCTTCAGGACGTGGAACGTGCCCGGCAACTGGTGGAGGTGGTCGACGATTCCGCGCTGGACGTTAGACAGCGCAGCGTGTTCGCTCGTACTCTCGTTGAACTGAAGGATACGCACCGCGCTCGTGCTGTCCTCGATGCGGCACCACTCGGCGAACGTGAAAATACCAGATGGAAGGAAGCTTCGGCTCTCGTCGAACTGTCGCGTGGAAACGTTCCTGATGATGTACTCGAACGAGAGCCCTCGGTTCTCTACGCACTCGCACATCACCGCTTGGTCGTTGGCGAAGTCGCAAAGGCAGCGACCGCGGCATTCGATGGGCTCGCAAAGGATCCGAAGAATTCGATCCTCTCCGCGAACCTTGTTTCAAGCGCGATGGTTGCCCTTATACGCACTGTTTTCGAAGACGATCTCGCAGATAACGGCATCGCCATCCACGAGCGCGCTGATGTCACGAAAAAGATCGCTGTGCAGTGTAAGCTGATTTTCGCGACAGAACTTCCTCCGCAGGTTCGTATGAACCTATTGGAGATCGCTCTCAACTACGCGAGTTCTTTGCGCGAGCGGGAGCTATATGGGTGGATTGCTTCGCATTCAGATCAAGCCGAACGCGACAGGGGGCAAGCCAACGAGGTGCGCTTAGCCTTCAAGTTCGCTGAGAAGGGGGAGTTAACAAAGGCCCTAGAATTAATGCCTAGGCAAGCCCATCCGTGGCGCTCCGACCTGATGCGTGCACAGTTGCTGCGCGTTGCCGGTGACCAGCACTCGTCGCTCGAACTCCTGAACAGTCTCGTTGCAGCTTGGCCGGGTCGCGTCCCGATTCACATAGCTCTAGCCGAACTGCTTGTCGAACGTCGACAGTTTGACGTAGCACTCATACATGCTGAGGCAGCACATCGCGACCTTCCCACTTCCTCGATGGCGTTAATGTTCGCGCGTTGTCTTGTGGAACTCGAGCAAGGTGCGCGGGCCTTACAGGTTCTTGAGAACGTTGAGACTACCGAACGGGCTGCCGAGTTACGTGCCTATGCGGCCGACCAAGCAAACGATTCGCGCGCCATCGCCTATTGGTCGCACCTGTTGAGTTATGATGCGTCCGACGCAAACGCAAAGCTGCGTCTCGCGGCCGCACTAATCCGTTCAGGAGACATCGAAGGAGCTGCGCAATACGCACGCGAGTTGCTCGAAACAAGCATCGACACGCTAGGACGCGATCAACTCGCGGCATGCGGACAAATGCTCTCGATGGTGCGTTTCCTGCCAACATCTGCTGCCCTCATTCAGCAGGCGGCAGAAGCACTGCGGACACGCTTTGCGGCCGACGACAAAGCAGAGATGCTCCGGCTAACCCTCCTTGCGAGTCTCGGATTTCCCAATGGTCCCGCGCCAGTGGATTATGAGCGACTAGCACGAGCTGGACATATTAAGGCTATTTCGCCCGACGACGCAGCTGCATTAATTCGAGACCGCACCGCTCTCGTCAACTCAGCACACACTTTGTATCGAGAAGGCTGGCTGGATGCTGAGACCCTTTGCCAGGTCACTGGAATCAAGATGGCATCGTTGGTTGTGGGGTGGTCGAAAGCGGCCACCTTGGGGCGCACTCCTTTACGAGCAGCCACCATTCCCGGTCTATCCGACGTCGATGAGCTTGTTCGCGGACGTGAATTCTTATGCTCAGCACTGGAACTCCTGTTGTTGCAAAGAAGCGGCGCTCTTACACACGCATCAGCTGCTCTTGGCGACGGATTTCTGGTCAC
>DATBBB010000391.1:0-40969 GCA_036271215.1 Kofleriaceae bacterium
TCGCTCGTGATTGACGCTGCCGCGACCCCCCGACCCGCCGAGCCCACGACCGAACACCTCGGCGCGCGGATCGAGGTCACACGGCTTGGCAAGTCGTACATCCATGGCGGCAAGCCGCTCCCGATCCTGTGGGATATCGACCTCCAGCTCGCGCCCGGCGACATGGTCGCCGTGGTCGGCGCCTCGGGCGTCGGCAAGTCGACGTTCCTGCAGCTGCTCGGCACGCTCGATCTGCCGAGCACGGGCTCGATCCGGTTCGACAACGAGGAGCTGACCACGATGTCGGCGTCCCGGCTCGCCGAGTTCCGCAACCGTCGGATCGGCTTCGTGTTCCAGTTCCACCACCTGCTGCCCGACTTCACCGCGCTCGAGAACGTGATGATGCCGGCGCTGATCCAGCGGATCGCCGCCGAGACCTCGCGCAAGATGGCGCGCGACATCCTGGGCCGGGTCGGGCTGGCCCACCGGTTGACCCACCGGCCGGGCGAGCTGTCCGGCGGCGAGCAACAGCGCGTCGCGCTCGCGCGCGCCATGGTGCTCGGGCCGTCGCTGCTGCTCGCCGACGAGCCGACCGGCAACCTCGATCGCTCGACCGGCGAGGCGATCCACCAGCTGTTCCTCGACCTCAACCGCGAGCGCGGCTCGACGCTCCTGGTCGTCACGCACAACCCCGATCTCGCGGCGCTGATGCCGCGCCGGTTGCGCATGATCGATGGCGGCCGCTTGATCGAAGAAGGCGGTCCACCGTACCGCTCGGGGGCTGTCCCCAACGCCGAGGCTGCCGACGCACCCGAGGCTTCCGACGTGGCCTCGCCACCCGACGCAGGAGCGGCATCGTGAAGCGGTCACTGATCGTCTTTTTGTCTTGCGTGCTCGGCCTCGGCCTCGCCGGCCGCGCGCTCGCCCAGCCGTCGCCGGCCGCCGCGGGCGACGCCGATCCATCCGGAGCCGGGCCTGGGGCCGGCGCCGGCGCCCCGTCGATCACCCCGGCGCCCGGCGCCGGTGGCCGCGCGCCCGCGCTGCAGGGTCGCTCGATCGAGCGCGTGCAGTTCCGCGGCAACCGCAAGGTCGAGGACGACGCGATCCGCGTCCAGCTGCTGTCCAAGCCGGGCACGCTCTACGACACCACGAAGCTGCGCGAGGACATCCGCGCGATGTGGAAGATGGGGTTCTTTGCCGACGTCGGGGTCGAGGCCGAGATCGGGACGTCGGGCGGCCTGGTCCTGACGTTCTCGGTCAAGGAGAAGCCGTCGATCCGCAAGGTCCTGGTCGCCGGCAACAACGAGCTCGGGCTCGACAAGATCAACGAGGTGATCGACCTCGAGCTCGACACGATCGTCGACATCGGCAAGATCAAGAAGAACCGCGAGAAGATCGCGGATCAGTACGTCCAGAAGGGGTTCTACCTCGCGACGGTCGACTACGAGATCAAGCCGGTCAACGAGTCCGAGGTCGATGTCTGGTTCAAGGTCGACGAGAAGGCCAAGGTCAAGATCCGCGACGTCCAGTTCATCGGCAACCGGTCGATCTCCGACGACGAGCTGCGGCTCGCGATCCAGACCCGGCGCGCCGATGCGCTGTCGTTCATCAACGACTCCGGCGTGTATAGCCAGGAGGCGTTCGAGCGCGACCTCCTGCTGGTGTCGGCGCACTACTGGGACAAGGGGTTCGCCAACGTCAAGGTCGGCACGCCCCAGCTCCGGCTGTCGCGCGACAAGGAATACATGTACCTCTCGATCCCGATCGATGAGGGCCCGGTGTTCTCGATCGGCACGATCACCTTCAAGGGCGACCTGATCGGCTCGGCCGCCGAGAACCTCGCGCGGATCAAGATGCGGCCCGGCGTGACGTTCTCGCGCACCGCGATCGCCGAGGACCGCGAGAAGCTGTCGGCATTCTACCAGGACCAGGGCTACGCGTACGCCAACGTGCTGCCGCTGACCAAGGTCGATCCGGTCAAGCGCCTGATCAGCCTGACCTACGAGGTCGCGCGCGGCAAGCGCGCGTACTTCGAGCGCATCAACATCCGCGGCAACTCCAAGACCCGCGACAAGGTGATCCGCCGCGAGATGAAGATCTCCGAGGGCGAGCTGTTCAACAACACCAACCTCGAGATCTCCAAGCGCCGGGTCACCGCGCTCGGGTACTTCGAGAACGTCACGGTATCGACCAAGCGCGGCAGCTCGGACGAGTTCGTCGAGGTCAACGTCGAGGTCATCGAGCGGCCGACCGGCACGTTCCAGATCGGCGCCGGGTTCTCGTCGGTCGAGAACTTCATCGCCCAGGCCCAGATCTCGCAAAACAACCTGTTCGGCCGCGGCCAGACCCTGTCGCTGCAGGCCCAGCTGTCGAGCCTCCGCGAGCTGTTCCTCGCCCGGTTCGTCGAGCCGTACCTGCTCGACACCCGGTGGACGTTCGGCATCGATCTCTACAACCAGAGCATCGGGTTCGGCACGTTCTTCCGCGACTCGAAAGGCGGCCAGCTGACGTGGGGCTACCCGCTGTCGTACGAGGCCCGCGCGTTCCTGATCTACAAGCTCGAGGACGTCGGCATCACCACCGGCACCAGCACGATCGCCAACCTCGGCGCGACCTCGGCGCCGATCGCGGCGACCAGCGTGGCCAACCTGTTCCGCGGCGGCTGGACGTCATCGGTCCGCGCGTCGCTGTCGTGGGACTCGCGCAACAACCGCCTGTTCCCGACCGGCGGCTGGTACGAGACCGCGTTCGCCGAGTGGGCGAGCAAGTACACCGGCTCGGAGAACAAGTTCGTGCGCTGGGGTGGCTTCATCCGCCACTACCACGAGCTGTGGGGGCCGTTCGTGCTGCACCTCAACGGCGAGCTCGGCGTCACCACGTCGACCGACCCGCTCGGCGTGCCGCTCAGCGAGCGCTACCTGGTCGGCGGGATCTACGACATCCGCGGCTACGCGCCGCGCTCGCTCGGGCCGCAGCTCCTGACCCAGCCACCGGGCGAGCCCGGCCAGCAGCTCGGCACCCTGCCGCTCGGCGGCAACATGCAGATCATCTTCAACAGCGAGGTCGAGTTCGCGCTGTTCAAGAAGGTCGGGATCTCCGGCGTGGTGTTCTACGACATGGGCAACGCGTACAACCTCGAGGATCGCTACTGCTCGGGCCTGCAGCGCAAGAACTCGTCGATCTCGATCAAGTTCGATCCGTGCTTCCGGCCGCTCGAGTCGCTGACCTCGGGCCTGCGCAAGTCGGTCGGCTTCGGGTTCCGCTGGCAGTCGCCGATCGGCCCGCTGCGGTTCGAGTGGGGCATCCCGCTCGACGCGCAGCCGAACGAAGACCCGCTGGTGTTCGAATTCACCATCGGCAACTTCTTTTAACCAGGGGACGTTCCCGTCGACTGGCGACTTTCGCGGCGGAGCCGCGAAATTCACCCCACTGCGCGTGGGCTCGCGCGGATTCCTCGTCCCGAAGATCGATCGGATCGGCCTGCAAGATTGAAGAAACGGGCTTTGAGTCCGGTCCGAGTCGTCGTATGAACCGCTCGAGGTCCCCATGAATCGCTACGCAGCCCTGGGTTGTCTTGGTCTTGGCTTGATGGTGAGCCCGCTGCTCGGCGGGATCGGCAACAGCGCGGTCCCCGCGAACCCCAAGATCGGCATCATCAACATCGAAGAGACCCTGTCGTCGACGCCCGCCGGCAAGCGCGCCAACGACGCGTTCGACAAGACCCGCAAGACCAAGCAGGGCCTGCTCGACAAGCAGCAGGAAGATCTCAAGAAGGCCGACGCCGACCTGGTGAAGCAGAAGGCGATCTTGAAGCCGGAGGTGTTCGACGCCAAGCGCCAGGAGCTCGAGAAGAAGTTCGTCGACCTCCAGCAGACCTACGTCAAGCTCGAGCGCGAGCTGGCCCAGGATCGCACCAAGCTGATCCAGGATCTGCTCAAGCAGGCCGAACCCAAGATCGCCGCGATCGCCAAGGCCGAGGGCGTGTCGCTGATCCTCGATCAGAGCGCCACGGTGTGGGCCGACCCGGCGGTCGATCTGACCCAGAAGCTCGATGCCGAGATGAAGTAACCGCACCGCAGGTGCTACAACCAGGCGTATATGGCGCCTGAAGCCGCGATGAAGGCCGAGCAGATCCTCGGCCTCTTGCCCCATCGCTATCCGTTCCTGCTGATCGACCGCGTGCTCGAGATCAGCGACGACAAGGTCATCGCGCTCAAGAACGTGACGTTCAACGAGCCGTACTTCCAGGGCCACTTCCCGGGCGTGCCGGTGATGCCGGGCGTGTTGCAGATCGAGGCGATGGCGCAGGCCGGTGGGATCCTCGCGTCGCGCGCCGTGACGTTCGATCCGACGACCCACGTCATGCTGTTCATGGCGATCGACGCGGTGAAGTTCCGCAAGGCCGTGACGCCGGGAGATCAGCTGATCATCGAGGTCGTGCCGCTGCGCAAGGGCAAGATCTTCAAGATGAAGGGCGAGATCAAGTGCGACGGCCAGGTCGTGTCATCGGCGGAGTTCCTCGCCGGGCTGGCCGAGAAGTCGAAGGTCGGCTGACCGTGCGGCCGCGGGCATGCGGGCGGGTGGCGGCGTTGGGCGTGGCAGCCTGCCTGGCCGGCGGCGTGAGCGGTGGCGCGACCGGCTGCGCCAAGCGGCCGGCTCACAAGCGCACCGGCGATGCCGCGGCGGTGGAGCGGGTCACCACCCCGGCGCTGCCCGACGGCGGCGTGCCCGGCGGGCCGGCGACCGAGGAGGTCGAGCCCAACGACACCAACGACACCGCGACCGCGCTCGTGCTCGGCGGCACGGTGCATGGCAAGATCGACCCCGAGGCCGACGTCGATCGCTACCGCATCGAGGTCACCCAGGCCGGCGCGCTGTCGGTGATGGCGTCGGCGCTCGATGCGGTCGACCTGGTGCTCGAGCTCGAGGACGCCGGCGGCACCGTGGTCGCGCGCTCGGATCGCGGCGGCGCCCGGGTCCGCGAGGGCATCCCCAACTTCGGGGTCACCCCGGGCCGCTACTTCGCGGTCGTGCGCGGCAAGAAGCTGCCGGCGGCGGCCCCGGCCAGGCCGAAGAAGTCGGCCAGAAAATCCGGCTCGGCTGGGTCGGCCGCGGCGCTGCCCCCGGCGGAGCCGGCCAGGCCGGCGGGCGGACCGTACGAGCTGACCGCGAGCATGATCGCGCCGGCGGCGGGCGCCGAGCACGAGCCCGACGACGACCGCGGCCAGGCCAACGACCTGATCGCCGGCGACATCGGCACCGGGTTCCTCGGCTGGACCGGCGACGCCGACGCCTGGAAGGTCTCGATCGAGGCGCTGTCGGCCAAGAACGCGCTCGACCTCGAGCTGACCCCGGTCGAGGGCGTCGCGCTGCAGCTCGAGATCGCCGACGGCGTGGGCAAGCCGATCGTCAAGCGCACCGGGCGCAAGGGCGGGCCGTTGGTCGTGCGCGGCTTCGTGCCGGCCGTGCCGCCGGGCGCGCCGCCGTTCCTGTACCTGATCGTCAAGGCCGCGGAGCGCTCCAACCCCGAGACCGTGTACCAGATCCGGGCGATCGCCAAGGTCGTCCCGCCCGACGCCGAGATCGAGCCCAACGACACGCCGGACACCGCGATGGCGATGCCGGCCGACCGCAAGAGCCTGCACGCGCAGTGGAGCACCGGCGACGTCGACTGCTTCTCGGTCGCGGCCCAGGACGCCGCGCACACCCTCGAGGCCGCGATCGACACCCCGAACGAGCTCGACCTCGCGATCGAGATCCTGGTCGACGGCACGATCGTCGCCAGATCGGATCACCCGGGCAAGGGCGCGGCGGAGAAGGCGGTCGCGGCGATCCCGGCCGGCAAGCTCGCCGTGATCCGGGTCCGCGGCACCGAGTCGTCCGACGAGGCCGGCTACGAGCTCTCGGTCACCGATGGCGCCTCGCCGTGACGGCCCGCTCGCGCAACACCCATATCCTGGTCGTGCTCGCGCTGACCAACCTGGTGTCGTACGCGGCGCGCAACGCGCTGTTCGCCGTGGTGCCGGCGCTCAAGCTGCGGTTCTCGATCGACGACGCGCAGGTCGGCCTGCTGCAGACCGTGTTCATGCTGCCGCACGCCGCCGCGACCCTGCCGTTCGGCTGGGCCGGCGACCGCTACGACCGCCGCCGCGTGATCATCGCCGGCATGGTGCTGGCGAGCGTCGCCGGTGCCGCGGGTGCGCTCGGTCACAGCTACGTCGGGCTGTCGGTGTCGCGCGCGCTGGTCGGCTTTGGCACCGCGGCCGTGGTCCCGGTCGCCAACTCGATCCTGTCGGAGATCTTCGAGGGCCCGAACAAGGCGAGCCGGCTCTCGATCTTCAACCTCGGGCTGTTCCTCGGCGGCGTGACCGGGTTCGCGGTCGGCATCGCGCTCGGGTTTCCGCTCGTGGTGATCGTGCTCGCGATCCCGGGCGTCGTGCTCGCCGGGCTGCTCACCGGGCTGCCGGTGCCGGCGCACCATGCGCCGCCGCCGGATATCGCGTGGTGGCGCTACCTGGCGCAGGTCGCGTCGCACTTCCTGAGCGAGGTCTCCGTCCTGATCCGGATCCGGACCCTGCGCTGGATGATCGCCTCGGCGACCGCGATGGCGTTCGCCGCGGGCGGCTACAACGCGTGGCTCAAGGAGTTCTTGACCCGCTCCAAGCACATGACCGATCACCAGGCCACCACCCTGCTCGTGCTGTCGCTGTTCGGCGGGCTCGGCGGGATCCTGACCGGCGGCCGGATCGCCGACTGGCTGCGCGGCCGGCGGACCAGCGGCCGGCTGTGGACGATCGTCGTCGGCATGACCATGACGATCCCGTGCGCGTCGCTCGCGATCGAGGTGCCGAACGGCCCGTGGCTGTACGTCGCCGGGATCGCGACCCTGTTCTTCCTGAGCTGGTACCACGCGCCGATGGCGGCCTCGGTCGACGACCTCGCGCCGCACAACCGCAGCGTCGCCGCCCAGGGTCTGGTGATCTTCACGATGCACATGTTCGGCACCGCGCCGTCGTCGTGGGTGGTCGGTGAGGTCGTGGATCGTGCCGGGACGACCGTCGCGATGTGGGTGCCGACCGCGGTGCTCGTCGTCGCCGCGCTGTGCATGGCGATCGCGACCACCGGGTTCGCCGCGGATCACAAGCGCGCGCGTGCCGGCGATCCGCCGGCCGGGCTGCTATAACCGCCGGGATGCGGACCGGCATGCGGATCGGTGCGATGGCAACCACGGCGGCGCTCTGGGTCGCGCTGGCGGCGTGCTCGCGCGGCACCGGGCCCAGCGCCACGCTCGATCGCTACGGCAGCGCGCTCAAGAACCGCGATTTCGGTGCGGCCTACGACCTGATGTCGGCGGGGTTCCGCGGCAAGGTCTCGCGCGACGACTACGTGCGGATGATGCGCGACAACGGCCGCGAGGTGAACGAGACCGCCGATCGGCTGCGCGGCAAGAAGGGCAACCTCGAGGTCTCGGCGGAGTTCGAGTACGGCCTGGGCGACACCATGCGGCTGGTCCAGGAGGGCGGTCAGTGGCGGATCGCGACCAACCCGCTGGGGTTCTACGACCAGTCATCGCCCAAGGCGGCGCTGCGCTCGTTCATCCGCGCCTACCGGCTCGAGCGCTGGGACGTGATGCTGCGGTTCGTGCCCAACAGCTACCGCGAGAAGATGGACGCCAAGAAGATGCAGGCCCAGTTCACCGGGCCGTCGCGCGAGCAGATGGAGAACCTGATCAACACGCTCGAGGCCAACGTCGACGAGCCGGTCACCGAGCGCGGCAACGACGCCCGGATGAGCTACGGCGATCGCTATACCGTCCAGTTCCTCAAGGAGGACGGCGCCTGGAAGCTGAAGGACCTGGACTAGGAGTCCGTATGGCATACGGACTTGCGTCGCCTCGATCGCCTCGCGAAACGCTCGGCGATACGGACCCCGGGCGCGCTCGCATGCTCGCGCTCGTCAGCGCGTCCTCGAGCCGACGAGCTGTTCCGTCGCTCGACCGCGCTTGAAGCGCGCCCCCGGAACCGCCGCGACGCCGCCTCGCCCGCCGGGCCGGCCGCACCGTCGCTCGACCGCGCTTGAAGCGCGCCCCCGGAACCGTGGCGTGCGCACCCCGAGCGCCGGCGGTGGCCGACGGTGGGCCGACGGTAGATCGACGCCGGCGGTGGGAACAATCTCACCTCCGCCGCACGCTGAGACGCTGTGCGGCGGGTCGCGCAGGGGATCTCGGTGCGCAAAAAGGTCAGGGCGCCACGGGCCGGACAAGCTGGCGAGGGGGCTCGAGATTTCGGTCCTGATCCGCGTCGTGGGGTGCAAAGCACCCGGTGCGCCGTCGCACGTCCTCGATCCCGGCACCACATGAATTCGTAGTCGAGAAGTCGAGCCGCTCGGGTCTCGATGCATTAGAATATTCAGGCTGAAGAGATCGTTCCGAGGTCCGCAGGTTGCACCTATCCAAGTTCGGCGTTACCGATCAATGTAACCGTGTGCTCGACTCATGAAGTCTGCACATCTGCCGCGAAAGGCGGTCCGCGATGCTGGATCCCTGGATCATTGAAGAAATCCTCAAGAAGGAACAGGAACAACGACGCGAGGGCGAGCGCGTTCGGATCGAGCTTCCGCTCCCGCTCGAGCGGCACCGCGATGACCATCCGGTCGTTACCCCTCCGCGCGAAGAGACCGAGCGCGGCGTGATGATCATCGATATTTAACACGCTAACTCATCAGAAACCTTAGGGCGCTGCGGAGCAACGAGCCGCGGTGACCACACTTTGACGGTCCTTCCGCTTTTGGTGGTGGGACCGTTTGCGTTTCTGCGGCGATACAGTGCTACGTACCGCTGTGGCACGTCCCGCCCGCCCGTTGTTCACGATCGTGGTCGGCCTTCTCGGCTGGGCCGCCGTGCTCGGGCTCCCGGCGATCGGGGTGCTACCGCTGCCGGGGCCAACCCCGGTGCTGTGGATCGTCCTGTTCGTGGTCGTGATCCTCGCGGCACGCGCGCTGGCGTTCCGCTTGCTCGAGGGCAGCGTGCTGGCGCTCGACTCGGCGTACTACGTCGCCGCCGCGCTGTGCGTCGGCACGGTCGACGCCAGCCGGATCGTCGCGGTGGCGCTGACGGTCGACGCCGCGGTCCGGCTGTACCAGGCGAGCCGGCGCGGGCGCGGTGACCTGTCGGGCTGGGGCACCGAGCTCGGCTACGTTCTGTACTTCGGCGGGATGAGCGGCGGGCTGGTCGCGCTGTGCGGCTGGATCGGCCGCGCCGATGCGCTGGTCGGCCGCCACGCCGACATCGTCGACGTCCTGCTGCGCGTGGTCGTGATCGACGCGCTGCTGCTGGTGATCCACTACGCGCTGCAGGGCGTGCGGCTGCGGCTGTCGGGCCGGCGCTGGCGGTCGTACCTCGACGAGCTCGCGCTGCCCGGCATCGTCGCCGAGATCTCGCTGATGCCGATCGGCGTCGTGCTGGTGCTGCTCTACGATCCCGAACAGCCGCTCGGCTTCCTCCTGCTGTCGCTGACCTATCTGTTGATCAACTTCGTGTTCTCGCGGCTGTCGCGGACGCGCAAGCAGCTCGAGGAGCGGGTCCACGATCTCGAGATCTTGAACGCCACGGCGCGCCGGATGGCGGCGTCGCTGCAGCTCGAGGAGCTGGTCGAGGCGGTCGCGCGCGAGACCTGCAAGGCGATCCCCGAGGCCGAGGTCGTGGCGCTGGTCCACCGCCGCGCGGCCGACCGCGCGGGCGACCGCGACGGTCTGGTGGTCGATGGCTTCGACCGGCCGAGCGACAAGTTCTTCCGCCGGCCGATGAAGGAAGGCGAGGGCGTCGCCGGCTGGGTGATGGCGCACGGCACGGCGCGGCGGATCGACGATCTCAGCATCACGACCGACGTCGCGTCCGAGGGCGGCGGGCACGGCATCCGGTCGTGGCTCGGCGTGCCGCTGTTCATGTACGGCGGCTGCGAGGGCGTGATCGCGGTGCAGAGCACCCACGCGCAGGCGTTTCGCGCCGATCACCAGCGGCTGCTCGAGTCGCTCGCGCTGCAGATCGCCGCGGCGCTGCAGAACGCGCACCTCTACGAGCTCGCGATGGTCGACGGGCTCACCGGGCTGTTCATGCGGCGCTACTTCGACGCCCGGATCGAGGAGGAGATCGAGCGCTCCAAGCGCTACGGCACGGCGTTCTCGGTCGTGATGATGGACGTCGACGATTTCAAGAAGCTCAACGACGCCCACGGGCATCTGATCGGCGATCGCGTGCTGCGCGGGATCGCCAATACCGTCAAGTCGCAGATGCGCGGGGTCGACACCGCCGCGCGCTACGGCGGCGAGGAGATCGCCCTGATCCTGCCGCGCACCGAGATGGTCAACGCGTACAACGTCGGCGAGCGGATCCGGGCGGCGATCGCCGACCTCCGGATCACGACCGACGGCGAGCCGCCGCGGTCGCTGCGGGTGACGGCGTCGTTCGGGATCGCAGGCTATCCCGAGAGCACCGCGGTCAACGGCGAGGACCTGGTGCGGCGCGCCGATCGCGCGCTGTACCGCGCCAAGAAGATGGGCAAGAACCGGGTCGAGCTGTTCTGGACCGACGAGGCCGGGTCGGGCACCGACGACGGCGAGGCCGCGGTGGTCGTCGAGCACACGCCGATCGAGCTGCGCAGCATGCGGGCCGCGCTGCCCGCGACTCGAGATGAGGACGGCCCGCCATGACCGAGGATCGCCGCCGCGCCGAGCGCCGGGTCGGCTGGGCCCGGCTGTGGGCGCGCGCCAAGCAGGTCGTGACCACCGATCCGACCGGCTCGGACGAGGACGACCAGGTCGTCGACGAGGAGGCCGCGCGCGTGCTCGCCGCCAACGCCGGCCGGCTCAAGGGCGGGCTGGCCAAGGTCGCCCAGCTCGCCGCCTACGATCCGGGCGCCGCGTTTCGCCGGCGGTCCGGCGCCAGCGGCCCCGCGCGTGCCGTGCTCGCCGGGTTGTGGGACCAGGCGCCGGCGGTGTCGGGCGGCGCGATCGCGGACGTGATCCGCGCCGACCTCGGGCAGCCGCCGGACGCGCTGTTCGCGGCCTGGGACCCGGTGCCGTTCGCGGCGGCGTCGCTCGGCCAGGTCCACGCCGCCACGCTCGCCGACGGCACCGACGTCGTGGTCAAGGTCCAGTACCCCGGGGTCGCCGAGGCGCTGCGCGCCGACCTCGACGACGCGGCGTTCCTGCGCAAGCTCGCCGGCGCCGAGATCGGCCGCTCGCTCGACGACGACTCGCTCCACGCGCTCGGCGCCGCGGTCCGCGGCGAGCTCGACTACCGCGCCGAGGCGCGGTCGATCGCGCAGTTCGCGGCGGCGTGGGACGGCCACCCCGTGCTGCGGTTCCCGCGCGTGATCGCCGACCGGTCGTCGGCGCGCGTGCTGACCATGACCCGGGCGCGCGGCGTGACCGTGGTCGACGCCGCGGCGACCGGCAGCGCCGAGCTGCGCCGCGGGGCCGCGCTCGCGATCTTCGGGTTTGCGTGGGGCTCGCCGCTCGCCCACGGCCTGCTCAACGCCGATCCCAACCCCGGCAACTTCTTGATCGAGGACCGCCCCGACGGCGGTGCCGCCGTATGGTGCCTCGATTTCGGCTGCGCGCTCGCGCTGCCGGACGCGGTGCGCGACGCCGACCGCGCGATCTGGTGGGGCCTGCTCGGCGACGATCGCGAGGCCGCCGCCGAGCGGTTCCGCGTCGGCCTGGCGCACGCGGGCCTGCTGCGCCGCGCCGACTCGCTGGCGACCACCGCGCACCGCGACTGGGAGCGCGCGCTCGCCGCGCCGGTCGCGGGCCACGGCGACTTCCACTGGGACGAGCGCTACGCCGCCGAGCTCGCCGCGACCACCGGCCGCGCGCTCGGCGCCGGCGGCCTGGCCCTGCCGGCCGACCTGCTGCTGCTGTGGCGCCAGCGGCTCGGCGCCGCCGCGGTCCTCGGCTTGCTCGACGCCCGCGCCCCGTTCCGCCGCGTGCTCGTCGACCTGATCGGCACCGGCCGGACCGCGCTGCGCTGACCTACGAGTCCGCGAGCGGCGATCTGCCTCCGGATAGGCGCCGGCGCGCTACCGCCGGGTCGTGATCACGACCTCGGCCGCGGTCCAGTGATCGAGCTCGCCGGCGTGGCCCATCGCGTCCTCGATGTCGATGTCGCGGTCGGTCTCGGCGTTGCGGGTCCGCTGGATGATGGACGCGAACGTCCGATCGACCCGCAGGTAGTCGAGCTCGCGGGTCACCGCGGTGCGTCCGATCGCGACCAGGCGGTCGGCGCACACGGCCGCGCCGGTCGGCGGCACCATGCGGAACGCCGCGCCGAGCGCGTTGTGGGCCCAGAACACGTAGCGCGTGCTCGGGTCGATGATCTGGTCGCCGAGGATCTGGACGCGGCCGCTCGCCCCCGCGTTCACCAGGGTCACCCGCAGCTGATGCAGCGACGTGTTGCGCACCGCGAAGCACACCTTGTGGCTCGGCGACAGCGCGTAGGCTGCGCCGCCCGTCGACGGCGCCGGCGGCAGATCGGCGACCTGGGCCTCCGCCGGGCTCAGCTCGCGGTCGGCGGGGCACGCGAGGACCTGGATCGCCAGCCCGCCCGCCAGGCTGCCGTTCGATGCGATCGCGGCCTCGGCCATGCGGAACGGCCGCGAGTACGCGTAGTAGTGCTCCATCACCGCGCGCGCGCAGTCGAGCTCGGCCGGCTGCAGCGCGAACAGGATCGGCCCGTCGTCGCCGCGGCCGTGCACGCTGTCGCTGACGATCCACCGGCCGTCGTGGTGCTCGAGCCGGACGGCGGGCACCGCCGGCGGGGTGACGCGCTCGAGCAAGGGCGAGCCGGCCAGCGCGCCGGCGACGGCCGGGGCCAGCTGGGGATCGATGGCGTAGGTGATGCGCGCGCTCTCGCCCGGCTTGATCATCCGGCCGCGCGCACCCGGCGGCAGATCGAACGCGAGGCCGCGCGGCGCGGCGATCGCGGTGCCGGGCGTCGCCTCGGTCACCACGACCACGCCGGCGCGGAGCCGGACGTCATCCGGGGAGCCGAGCGCCGGGAAGTACGACGGCACCTCGGGGTAGATCGCCAGCTCGGCGCCGCGCGTGACACCCGCCAGGCTGCCGGCCTCGATCTGGTAGCTGCCGTCGGCCCGCTCCACGGAGAACCCCGGATCGCCGGTCACCGGCGGGCCCGCGAACACCCGGCGCGCGGCGTTGCCCGACATCCACGCGTGCTGGCCGGGGTTGGTTCGTTCCAGCTCGGCTCGGAGCGGCTGCCAGATCGCCGCCCAGGTCGTGGTCCGGAGCTCGCGATCGCGCACGCCGTCGAGCGCGGTCAGGAACGCGCGGGTGAGCAGCCCGTGCTGCGTGCCGCGACCGTCGGGGCCTTCCTTGGCGTACTCGTGGCCGAGGCACGCCGCGACCACCTGGCAGTCGTCGACGCCGCGCGCCAGCGACGGGCCGCTCGGCCGATCGATCTTCGCTCCGGGCTTCGCTCCGGGCATCGCTCCGGGCGTCGCCCCGGGCGGCACCCCGGGCGGCACGCGGAGCGGGCCCGTGAGCCCGAACGCGCGGACCGGATCGAGGTAGCGCGCGGTCCACGCCGGCGGATCGATGCCCTCGCGCGTCGCCCCGGCGGCGTGGCAGCAATCCAGGATCAGCGTGACCCGGCGGGTGCGCGCGGCGATCGCCCGCAGCAGCTGGTTGAGCTCGAAGTCGTACAAGACGTTCGGCTTGCCCTCGGCGTCCTTGTGATCCACCGGGACCAGCGCCTCGCGATGAAACGCCGGCCCGCCGTCGGTCACCGCGATGCGCGAGCCATGCCCCGAGTAGTAGATGAATACCTGGTCGCCGGGCGCCACCTGGTCCGAGCCGAGCGCCGCCAGCGCCGCGCGCAGGTTGTCGAGGGTCGGCCGGCGATCGGTGGGCCGCGCCTCGTGCGCGGCACCGCTGCGTGGCGCAAGGAGTCGCGTGATCCGCCCGGCGTCGATCGCCATGCGCGGCCCCACTAGCACGCGCTCGACGGCCTCGACGTCGTGGACGCAGCCCGCGAGCGGCTTGTGCGCATAGTCATCGATCCCGACGAGCAGCACGTGAAACTTCGAGGTGGCCTTGCTCTTCGGCTCCATGATCGTCCTTTGCTTTGCCCGTGCAGTCGCCAGGCGGTGATGCGGGGTGGGTGGTCGTCCAGCAAGGTGCGAACGCACCTGCGGAAGCCACCGGTGGCTACGACGCGCGAGTCGAGAAGATCACGATCTGGGTGGCGGTCCAGCGATCGAGCGCGGCCGCGCGCGCCACCGCGTCGGCGGTTTCGGTCGCGGCTTGGTCCGCGGCATCCGTGGGGTCCTTGGTGTGCGACCGCTGGAAGGCGGTGTCGAACGAGCGGCCGACGGCGAGGTGGGCGAGCTCGTGGCCGACAACGGAGCGGCCGATCGCGAACATCCGGTCGGCGCACTCGGTCATCCCGGCCGGCGGGACCATGCGGAACGGGTTGGCCAGCACGTTGCGCGACCAGAACAGGACGTGGGCGCCGGGCTCGATGACGGCCTCGCCGAGCAGCGCGACCTTGCCGCTGGCGCCGGCGCTCACCAGGGTGACCTGGAGCGGTTGCGACCAGGTGTTCGCGACGAAGAAGCACAGCTTGTCGTTCGAGGTCACGGCGTAGGTGGCGGCGCCGCGCGATGGTGCATCGCGCAGCCGGGCCGGATCGATCGCCGGGGCCTGGGGCAAGCTCGCCTCCTGCGCCGAGGCCGGACCGAGATCCTGGTTGACGAGCAAGGCGCGCAGGGTGAGCGCGCCGGGCAGGTCGCGAGCGGCGTTGGCCATGTGCAGCGGCCGGCTGTACGCGTGGTAGTGCTCGAGCACGGCGCGGGCGCCGTCGAGGTCGCCGCCGGGGACCGCGTAGAGCACCGGCCCATCGGCGCCCCCGGTGCCATGGAGGTCGTCGGTCACGTACCACCGGCCGGCGTGCTGGGTCAGCCGGACGTCGGCGGCGGCCGCGGTCGCGGCGCGCACCAGCAGCGGCGACGCGCCGAGCGCGGCATCGAGTGCGGCGCCGAGCGAGGGATCGAGCGAGGGATTCGCGGGATCGATCGCGTAGCTGAGGCGCGCGAGTTCACCGGGGCGGATGACCCGGGCGCGCGCGCCGCGCGGCAGATCGAACGTCGGGCCGCCCGGGGGCGCCGGGACCGCCGTCGCCGAGGCCTTGTCCGCGGTGGTCACGACGATCACGCCATGGCGCGCGTCGAGGTCGGCCTCGGAGCCGAGCGCGGGGAAGTCGTCGGGCACATCGTCGTAGATCGCGAGCTCGGCGCCCGGGGTGACGCCGGCCAGGGTGCCGGCCAGGACGCGATAGCCGGCGTCGGCGCGGACCACGGGGATGCCGGGGTCGCCCTGGACGGGAGGGCCGGCAAACACCCGGCGCGCGGCGTTACCCGACATCCACACGTGCTGCATCGAGTTGCGTTGCTCGACCTCGGCGCGGAGCGCCTGCCAGATCATCGCCCACGTGACCTGGTCGAGGCCGGCGGCCTGGCCGGTGGCCTGGCCGGTGGCCTGGAACGGCGCCAGCACGGTGATCAACGCCTGGGTCATCACGCCGTGGCGCACGCCGTCGGCGTTGGGGCGCTCCACCGACCGCTCGTGATCGAGGCACGCGGTGACCACGTGGATGTCGTCGAGCCCGCGGGTCAGCGCGCGGCCGGCGAGCGGATCGCCACGCGTGGCGCCGGCAGGATCGGGCGCCGGCATGCGCAGGGCAGGGACATCGGTCTCGTCGAGGTGGCGGGTGGCGACGTCGGGATCGGGATCGTCGCGGGTCGCGCCGGCCGCGAAGCAGCTGTCGAGCACCAGCGCGACCTGCCGGGTGCGCTGGGCGATCGCCTGCAGCAACGGGTTGAGCTGGTAGTCGAACAGCAGCCGGAGCGAGTCGCCGCCGAGCAGGTCCATCGGGACGAGCGACTCGCGGTAGATCGGCGAGCCGTCGGCGCTGTGGAACTGACGCCGCAGGCCGTGGCCGGAGTAGTAGATGAACACGCGATCGTCGGGCCCGACCTTGTCGGTGCCGAGCTCGGTGAGCGCCGCGCGCAGGTTGGCGAGCGTGGGCAGCTGCTCGGGCACGCGGGTGTCGTGCGTGATGCCCGGCCGCGGCGCCGCGAGCCGGGTGATGCAGCCCGCCGGGAGCTTCAGGCCGTCGAGCAGCACGCGCTGCACGGCGTCGATGTCGTTCACGCAGCCGGCCAGCGCCCCGACCGGGTAGTTGTCGATCCCGACGAGCAGTACGTGATACGTCGCCGGTTTGCTCGGCGCGTTGCTGGCGTCCTCGTTCGCAGCCTCGGTTCCCCGCGTCTCCATCGCGTCCTCCTGTGGCCGCCGGCGTGTGGCCAGCCGGTCTGTTCGTGCGTTAGGCGTCGCGCACGAGCAAACTACGACAGAGAATTTTGTAGGCGGTCGCGGCCCGAGCCCGCGCCAGCCGCTGACCGGTCAGTACGTGTAGCGCAGGTACAGCCGGGTATCGACGGCGCGGATCGCGTCGAACTGCGGGAGCAGGAAGCCGTCGGCGCCCAGGCCGACCGCGTAGTGGCGATTCTCGAGCTGGTACTGGATCTCGGCGCCAGCGTGGAACGCGATCGAGAAGTGCTCGCCGGGGTCGGTGATCATGACCTTGCCCAGGATGTTGGACGAGATCATCGCGGCCCCGGCGCCGCCCTCGACGTACACCGCGAGCCGATCGAACCGGCCGCCGATCCGCGCCTCGGCGGCGCCGCGGTAGAGCTGGAACCACTCGCCGGTCGGCGGCGGTGGCGTGGTGGCCTCGTGGCTCGAGGCGGCGAGGGTGATGCCGACCGACAGCCACGAGAACAGGTCGCGGCCGACCCGGACATCGATCGCCGGCCCGACGTTGGCGTCCTTCGACGCCTTGGGCAGGAACGCGACCGCGCCGAGGCCGCCCTCGGTGTACCAGCCGGTCGCCGCCGCCCGCCTGGGCGCCGGTTGCTCTCCGGACGTACCGGACGTGCCGGACGTGTCAGACGTGCCGGACGGGGAGGTGGTGCTCGGTGCGGGTGGCTCACCGGGACGCGGTTCGGGCTCCGCGCTCGCTCGCTCACCTGACCCCGCGAGCATGGCCCCGGCGGTGAGGCTGACAACGGCGAACCGGATCATCGCTGCGCCGATGGTAGATCGCCTGCGCGGCGATCGCGCGTCTGGCGGCGCAAATCAGTTGGCCGGCGTGGCGCCCGGCGTCGGGTTGTAGGTCATGGGCATGAAGGTCTGCAGCTCGGCCGGCTTCTCCGTGACCGCGGTGAGCAGCAGATCGTGCACGATGCCGCGCAGGTCACGGACCCGGACGTCGTACTCGAGGCTCATGTGGGTGGTCGGCTTGAACACCAGATCGATCCGGGTCATGTACGCGAACGCCTCGCGCGGGATCGGGTTGCCGACCGGGGTCTGCTTGTAGTCCATGACGGTCGGCATCGGCGGGGTCAGCGGCTGGAAGCTCTGGGCGTTCTTGCTGACCGTCAGGGTCGCGAAGAACGGGCTGACATTGCCGCGCGTGATCTGGTCGAGGTCGATCGACGCCTCGCGCATCTGGTCCTCGGTGAACAGGCCCGAGACCTGGCCGCCCGCGGGGACGTCGATCGGCACATCGCCGGTGAGCCCGGGGGTCGGCGGCGCCTCGTCGTCGTCGGGGTTGAGCTGGATGATCGACGGATCGTAGACGAAGTACTCGTTGGCGCCGTTGAGCTGGATCTTGGCCTGGCCGGGCATCATGTCGAGGTTGGTGATCGTCCACGCGAGCTGGACCTCGACGTCACCGACCTTGACGTACGGGACCATGATCGGCGCCAGCTTGGCGGCGAGCGCGGCGCGGGTCTTCATGTCGTCGGCGGTCTCGGTCTTGATCGGCAGCTGGAGCGACGCCTTGGCCTGGGTCAGCATGCCCATCATCATCGGGATCGGGACGCCGGCATCCATCGCCATCGGCGCGGGGATGTAGACCGGATCGTTGGCGCAGCCGCCGGCGAGCCCGGTGAGGCCGGCGAGGCCCCCGAGACCAGCGAGCGAGCCGACCGTTGCAAGGACGGAAGGTACAAAGCCAGGTACAAAGCCAGGTACAGAGCCACGCATGTCTAGCCTCCTTGCGTGAACACAAAGGGATAGTTCACGTTGGCAACCCCGCCCTTGGGCGGGAACTTCAGCCGATTGACGTTGGACTTGATGCACGACTCGACGGCGTCGTTGTGCAGCGTGCTGCCGCCGGCGGTCGCGGTGTTACCGGCGTCGACCACGCCGTCGCCGCCGATCTTGAAGTGGATGATCAGCTTGCCGCCGATCCCGGGCGTGTGGTTCAGCTCCTTCTGGTAGCAGGCGCGGAAGATGCCGGCGCGCGCCTTGACCACGCGGTCGATCTCCTCGGCCGTCAGGCCACCGAAGTCACCGCTCGGGTTGGCGAACGCGACCTGGACCGGCTTGGGCCCGGTGCCGCAGCCGGCGCCCTTGCAGTTGCCGCCGCCCGGCCGGTTGGCGCCGGTGTCGATCCGGCCCGGGCCGGTGACGAAGTCGCCCTCGACGTTGCCACCGCCGCCGTTGCCCTTGCCCTTGTTGCCGGTGCGCGTGCCGGTGCCCTCGCCGGGCCCGACGCCGGTGCCGGCGCCGGGGCCAAACCCCAGCGAGCCCTTGGTCAGCGAGTCGCCCTTGATGCCGGTGAACTTCGACAGGCTGGTCGACAGGTTGCGATCGATGATGTTATCGAGGACCTTGCGGTTCTTGTCCTCGAAGAACTGGACCTTCGGCGCTTCGGGCGGGACGTCCTTGGCGTTGGGATCGCGGGCGCGCTCGGTGTCGCCCTTGCCGCCGGCCTTGCCCTCGTCGCCCTTGGTCGCGGTCTTCTTCGGCGGGTCCTTGGTCGCCGCCGCGGCCGCCTCCTGCTGCTGCTTGCCGCTGACCGTCGGCTTGGGCGGATCGGGCGGATCTTCCTTGTCGAGCCGGGTGACCAGGTAGTTGCCGGTCAGCGAGCGCGGCCCCGGGTACACGAACGGATCCTGGCCGTCGTACAGCTGGTAGGTCATGAACAGCAGCGCCGCGTGCAGCACGACCGAGAACGCGAGCGAGGCCTGCGACTCGCCGTCCTGGTGGATCAGCGACCAGCCGAGGCCGCCGAGCAGGATCGCGATCGTCGCCAGCCCGAAGCCACGGAACATCGCCTCGAGCAGCCCGACGTCCTTGAGGAAGAACAGCAAGGTCAGCGAGATGCTCGAGCCGAGGTATCCGCCGCCACCGCCGAGCAGCATTGGCCGGGTGAAGAACTGGGGCTGGTCGTCGATCTGGACGAACTGGAAGAAGATCTTGAACCGGCCGGCCGGATCGAGGTCGATCACGCCCCAGTCGCGGCCACCGATCGCGGTCGCACAGAACCCGCCGCTGGCGCCCTCGCGGCGGACCAGCTCGGCGACGTCCTTCTCCTGGCCATCGAGGCAGATCGTGCCGCGCATCTGCGCGCCGAGCGTGAGCAGGTAGCCGCGGTTGCCGGGCCGGATCAGCGTGAACGTCGCCGGCAGGCCGATGTCGGGGACGGTGAACGTGGTGCCGCCGACGCAGCCGATCGTGATCGCCCGTGGCTGGTCGAGCACGAGGTCGTCCATGACCTCGTCGTTCCAGATCAGCGCCGTGCGCAGCGCCATCGTCACAATGTTTCTTCCTCCACCGAGCGCACGATGTGCGGGATGAACGACCGCTTCTCCAGGCTCGCGCGCTCGAGCTCCTCGTTGGCGCGCTCGAGGAAGTACAGGAGCTGCGGGGTGCGCAGCTGGCCGTTGAGCTGGAGGTTGTTGAAGTCGAAGTTCTTCTCTTTGCCCTTCTTCGACTCGGTCGCCTTGGCGGAGTCCGAGGTCTTGTCGGCCGGCTTGCCCTTGGCCTTGGGCTGCGCCCACGCCGAGCCAGGTAGAGAAACGGCACACACCACCGCCAAAATTGCGGTTGCGAACCCCCGGCCGGGGGCAGCAGGCCTCAACGACACTCGGCTCATTTGCCCAGTTCCTTTCGTTTCTCTTCGGCCGCCTGGCGCTTGGCGTGACCCGACGGTGCTTCTTGCAGGTATCGCTCCAGGGCCGCCTTGCCGGTCGCCGCGTCGTTCATGTAGTCGGTCGCGAGGATCGCCGCGTCGTACATCGCGTCGGCGCGGGCCGTGCTGCGCCGCGGTGCTTCTCTGATCACACGGTCCCATGTCTTCTTGGCTTCCGGAAAGTCCTTGAGGCCGCGCAGCGCGACGCCGAGCGCGACGTGCGCGGCGTAGTCGTCCGGCCGCTTTTCGACAATCGTGGTCAGCTCGGCCTTGGCTCGCGTGTAGTCGCCGGCGTCGAGCAGCACCGCGGCCTTGTTGAACCGCGCGTCGATGTACGCCGGATCGAGCGAGACCGCCTGGTCGAACCGCTCGAACGCTTCCTGGGCCTTGCCCTGGCGCAGCGCGAGCACCGCGAACGCGTTGTAGACCGCGGGGTCCTTGGCGTCGAGCTCGGCGGCCTTGGTGAGCACGAGCTGGGCGAGATCGAACCGCTTCTGCGCGATGTAGATCAGGCCGAGCTCGGTGTAGATCTTGGCGTTGGTGCCCGAGGTCCGCACGGTGTCGCGCAGCACGTCGACCGCGTCGTCGAAGTCGTTGTCTTCGCGGAGCAGCGCCGCGAGCCGGGCCGCGGCGTCCTTGCGGTTCGGATCGTCCTCCTCGGTCGACTTGAGCGCGGCCTCGTAGTCGGCGCGCGCGTCCTTCTTGCGGCCGGCGCGGCGGAGTGCCTCGGCGCGGGCGAGCACGGTCGGGGTGTGGCCGGGGTTGATCTTGAGCGCCTTGCCGTAGGCGTCGATCGCCGCGTCGTCATCGCCCTCCTTGTAGGCGATCACGCCGAGGTCGTACCAGCCCTCCCACAGGGTCGCGTCGGCCTCGACCGCCGCCTTGAGCCGCGCCTTGGCGGTGTCCTGGGCCTCGGGGCCGCCGACCCGCATCGCGCGCATCGCGCCCTCGAACTCGCGGGCCGCCTTGGGGTTGATCGGATCGCGCTTGGCGGTCGCCGAGCGCCCGGTGGCCTGGGTCTGGGCGTGCTTGCTGCCGCCGCCGCACGCCGCGAGCGCCACGGCCAGCCCGAGCATCGCCAGGGCGCGCCTCATCTGACCTCTCTGGCCCCTCATCGGGCGACCTCCTGGACCAGCTCGGGCACCGGCGGGCGATCGCCGATCCGCTCGCGGGTCCGCGACTCCTTCTCGGGCGGGAACTTGTCGGCGGCGATCCGGCCGAGCGCCTCGCGGATCTTCGCGGTGTACTCGTCGTAGACCTGCATCTGGATCGCCTTCTGGTAGCCGGCGGTGTACAGCGCGACCGCCTTGTCCTGGATGTCGACGACGTACGCGTTGATCGCGTCCTGGTAGGCCTGGACCTGATCGGCCGACAGGCTGGCCGGGGGCTTGCCCGCGGCGGTCGCGAGCGCCTCGGCGAACCCGTCGTAGACCTGGCCGACGCGGAACAGCGCCGCGGTCGCCCACTTGAGGTCCTGGTAGTCGATCACCGAAGTGTAGACCTTCTCGGCGTCGGCGAGCAGCTTGCCCTTGGACTTGAGCGTCTTCTCGAGCAGGGCCGGCTTGACGTCGAGCGAGACCTTCTCGTAGTCGCGGAAGATCAGCTCGCCCTCGTAGTAGCGCGCCTCGGCGGCCCAGGTCGTGGCGTCCTTCTTCTCCTTGCCGCTGGCCGCCTTCCACAGCCGCTGCGCGGTGACGAAGTCCTCCTTGGCGCGCTTGAGCTGCCCGAGCCGGAGCGCGGTCCGGCCGGCGCGGGTGTGGGCCTCGACGATCCGCTTGCCGGTCGAGCGGTAGACCCGCGCGTAGTCGGCGAACGCCGCCATCGCCGGGCCATCGTCGCCGGAGCTCTCGTAGACCACGCCGATGTTGAACGCGACGTCGGGCGCGTCCTTGCGCTCGCGGAACTTCTTGGCGTACTCGCTGTAGTGCGCGATCGCCTCCTTGTTCTGGCCGAGCGCCTGGCGGAGCAGGGCGGCGTTGTACAGCGCGTCGGCCGCCTTGGTGCCGGTGCGGAACTTGGCCCACACCAGCTCGTAGGCCTTGGCGGCGCGGTCGTAGTAGATGACCTTCTCGTAGACCTGGCCGGCGGAGAACGCGGCCTTCTCGGCGATGTCGGGGCTCTTGTCGCCGTACTTCTCGGCGAGATCGAGGTAGACGTCGGCGGCCTTCTCGGGCTGCTTGGCCTTCTCGTACATCACGCCCGCGTTGGTCAGCGCCTGCGCCGAGACCTTGGCGTCCGAGGTCTCCTTGGGCACCCGGGTGTAGAACCCGGCAGCCTCGACGTACTTGCCGGCGTCGGCGTACTTGTCGCCGCTCTTCTGGATCGACTCGACGATCAGGCGATCGAGCCGGTCCTGCTGGTCCTTGGCCGCGAACGACTTGGCCTTCTTGAGCTTGCGCGCCCAGGTCTCGATGTTCTCGTAGTCCTGGGCCTTGTTCAGCGCCGACAGGATGCGATCGCCGGCCGGGCCCGCGTTCTCGTCGTCGGGGTACTTGGTGACGATCACGCCGAACCGCTTGATCGCCTCGTCGTACTCGCCGTAGTCGTAGAACTTCTGGCCGTTCTTGAAGATCACGCCGACCAGCGCCTTGTCGGCGGGGAACAGGGTCGCGTAGAGGTCGATCGCCTCGCCGAACTTCTTGTCGACGTCGTACAGCTGGTGGCGGCCCGCGGTGTCCTTGGGCCGGGCGAGCTCGAACGCGTTCATCGCGTTGAACAGCGCGTCCTTGTGGTACTTGCCGACCGGCGCGCTCTTGCCGACCGCGAGGTACTCGTCGCCGGCGGCCTCGACCTTGGCGAGCTTGAAGCACAGGATGTCGGCGCGGTAGTAGCGGATCTCGGTCGCCTTCTCGGTCGCGCCCTTGCCGGTGCCGAACGCCGACAGGTAGCCCTCGTAGGCGTCGGACGCGCGGGTGTAGAGCGACAGGACATCGGCCGGCAGATCGGCCTTGGTCGCGCAGCCCTTCTGCTCGGGGCGCTTCAAGCCCTTCTCGCGGCGCTGGGCCTCGCCGTGGATGCTGGTCGCCGTGATCCGGACCAGATCCTCGGTGGTCTCGAGCGAGCGCGCGAGCGCCTCGCGGTTGCGCTGCGCCTTGGCCCACTCGCTCTTGGGGCCGTAGCTCGCGAGCAGGACCGCGATCTCCTCCTGCGCGTGGTCGACGTCGATCGCGCTGTTCCAGTTGGCGATGATGCTGCGCTGGTAATCGGCGGCCTTGATCGACTCGGGATCCATCTTGATCAGGAACCGGTAGGCCGAGTTCGAGCGGTCCCACTCGGTCTGCGCCCCGTAGCTCTCGGCGACCTTGACCATGACGTCGCGCGAGTACTGCTCGCCGTCGATCGAGACCAGGAAGTCGAAGACTTCTTTCGGCGTGATCGAGCGATCCTCGGTGAACACCACGACCATGTACTGCAAGGCCTCGTCGCGCAGCGACGCCGAGCGCCGGCGCTGCGACTCGGTGCCGGTGCGCTCGGCGGCGACCGCCTTGTCGAGCACGCGCTTGAAGTCCTTGGCGGCCTGGATCGTGTTGCCGAGCTTCCACTCGCACCACGCGATCTTGAACGTCGCGAGGTCGGAGGTCGCGGCGTCGTCGGGGATGTGCTTGTAGGCGTCCATCGCCTTGGGCCACTCGGCGGCCGCGAAGAAGTGCTCGCCGACCATCATCCAGGCGTCGCCGTACAGCGGCGACTGCGGGAACCGCTCGATCACCTCGTTGAACCGGACCAGCGCGGTGTCCTCGTGCTGGGCCTCTTTCTCGGCGAACCCGATCAGGTAGGTCACGAGGTCCATGCGGCGGAACTCGGGGTGGTGATCGTGGAGCTCGACGTACAGGGTCTCGGCCTCGGCGAGATCGATCCGCGGCTCCTTGGGCTGCTCGCAGCTGTTCTGCTTCTGGGCGCACTTCTCGATCGCGCGCGAGAAGTCGTCCATCTTGATCAGGTAGAGCCGGCGCGACTCTTCCCAGAGCAGCTCCGCGAGCTTGAACGTGCCCTCGGCCCTGGACTCGCCGGTCGGCTTGGCGTCGAGGAACGCGCGCAAAAGGCCGATCGCCTCGAGCCGCTTGTCGTCGCGCCGCTTCTCGGTCGACGACAGCAGGGTCTTGAGCTCGGCGGACAGCACCGGGGCCTCGGGCGCCGGCGGTCGCTTGCGGATGTAGAGCTCGGAGGTCGGGCCGCGCGACGTGTCGACCTCGCGCTCGGGCTTCTGCGCGGCGGCGGGCGAGGCCCACAGCGCACAGACCGCGGCCGCGGTGCACGCCGCCCCGAGCGCGCGTCCGGACGCACGCCCGGGCGCACGAGCGATCGATCGCCGGGTCATCGCCAGCCCTCGTACTCGTCGGCCCAGTACTCGCCCTGCCACGGCCAGTACTCCTCGTCGTCGCCGATCATGCTGGCGTTCCACATCTTGCCGATCAGCTCCTCGGGGAATCGCCCGGCCGCGAGGTCCTGGACCTCGATGTCGAGCTTGCGCTTCTGGCCGATGATCGCGTCGACCTTGCCGAGCTTGGCCTTGTCGAGCACGCGGCGGGTCTCGGTGTAGAGCCGGTCGACCGACTGCTGGGCGAGCTTGTCGCCGGCCTGCTCGAGCTTGTCGTAGAGCGCGTGCGCGGCCTTGTCGAGCCGGCGCGCGTCGGCGATGTCGCCCTGGATCAGCGGCCGGATCCCGGCCTGGGCGGCGCCGGTGACCGACTCGGCGGCCCGGTCGGCGGCGGCGACCGCGCTGTGCTCGCCGGTCCGCGCGCGCTCGAGCAGCTTGTCGAGCCGGGCGAGCTCGTCGTTGGCGTCGCCGTCGGCGAGCACGCCATCGCGCCGGGCGCGGGCGAGCTCGGACTTCTGGGCCTGGATCTGGCCGACCAGCCGGCGCAGGTCCTCGACCAGCGCGTTGGCGTCGGCGAGCTGCTCCTGCTCGATCGTGCGCGCGGTCGAGATCTGGCCGACCTTCTTCTCGCCGACCTGTTGCGCGAGGTGCTGCCACTCGCGGACGATCGTCGGCGCGGTGGTGGCCTGCTCGTGCATGCCGGTGATCGCGTCCGACAGCCGGAGGAACCTGGGATCGAGCCGGAGCAGGGCGACCAGCTCGTCCATCGGCGTGCCGGCCTGGGCCTGCGCGGCCTTCTTGGCCCCGGCGCCGCCCTCGTCCTTGACCTCGTGGAACCGGGTGATCGCGGTGGCGAACAGCTGCTTGCGCAGCTCGGGATCCTTGCGCACCCGATCGATCTCGTCGACGATCGGCTGGAGCTTCTGGGTCAGCCGGTCGTACCACCGCTGCGAGTCGTCGAACTTGCAGTCGGCGAGCTCGACGTAGCCGGCGAGCAGGCTGGCCTCGGGCCACAGCGGCGAGGACGGGAACGTCTTCAGGAACTCGGCGACCAGGTCGCGCGCGGTCGCGAGCTCGCGCTTCTGGTACATCGACCACGACGCCTCGAACAGCGCGTCGGGCAGGTACGCCGAGTCATCGGGGATCTGGAAGTAATGATAATAGGCGTCGTCGTACTCGCCCTGCTCGTGGGCGATCCGGCCCAGGCCCAGCCGGGCGAGGTCCTTGATCGTGAAGTAGCGCTCGTCGACCACGAACGTGAACTTGTCGGTGTCCTCGGTCGCGGCGATCTCGCACATCGCCTCGGCGGAGTCGCGGTACTTGCCCTGGCGGGCGCGGATCACGCCGCGCAGGTAGACCGCGGAGCTGTACAGCCGGCTCTGCTTGGAGATCAGCACCAGCTCGCCCTCGGCGTCGGCGAGCTTGCCGGTGTCGTAGGCGGCGCGGCCGCGCAGGTACGAGCGCTCGCCGGCCGCCGACGGCGGGATCGGATCGGCGAGCTTGATCGCCTCGAGCCGGGCGAGCACGCCGGCGTGATCGCGGGTCTCGAGCGCGATGTCGACCACGCGGCGGTGCGCGGGCCCCCAGTACGGCGCGCCCGGGCCGCGGCGCAGCACGACCTCGAGCGCATCGAGCGCGGCGCCGTAGCTGCCGGCGCGCGCCAGCGCGACCCCGAGGTCGTACTCGGCGTTCTGCGCTTCGACGAAGTCGGTGAACGCGGTGTAGCGCGGCGACTTGACGATCAGGTACAGCGCGACCGCGGCGTTGACGAACGCACCGTCGCGCAGCAGCAGCTCCGCGGCGCCGAGCTCCTTGCGCAGCGACTCGAGGTTGCCGCTCTCGGCGTCGATCAGCTTCATCGCCTCGAGCTCGGTGAAGTAGCGGGCGATCGGATCAGCCTGGGCGGGCCTGGCGCTCGGTTCGCCGGCGGCAGCCTTCGGCGCGGCCTGGGCCGGCGCGGGCGAGACCGCGGGCACGGCCGCGACCAGGCCCGCCGCGGCGAGCCATGCGGTCAGCGGCGGCAGCCGGCGGATCATTTCTTGTCCCCCTTGGCCTTCGCCGGCGGCGGCGGGGTGGGGGCCGGCGCGGTCTCGGCGGTCTTGGCGGTCTTGACCGCGACGTCGATGCCCAGGCCGTAGCTGCCCGTCTCGGTCCGCTTCCACTCGTAGGCGATGTCGCCCGAGTCCTTGGCCTTGGCCGCGACGATCAGGTCCTTGCCGGCGACCGCCTTGACGACGACCTGGCTCTCGGTCGTCGAGGTGAACGAGTCGTCGTCCTTGCCGGTCGCCTCGACCCGGAACGTGATCAGGTGGCGGCCCGGCGCGACGTAGCCGTCGAACCGGATGCCGTCGTCCCCCGCGATCGCGCCCGACGCGTCCTCGTAGATGTTGGCGCCGTCGAGCCGGATCGACGACTTCGACGGGTTGTAGTAGCGGCCGGTGGTGTAGGTCAGCTTGACCTGGATCCGCGTCGAGTACAGCTGGCTCGCCACCGCGTTGGCGCGCGCGCGCGACTTGAACAGCTCGTCGCGCAGGCTGAGGTACTCCTGGCGCAGGCTATCGACGTCGGGGCCGTCGGCCGCGGGCTTGTCGCCATCGGCCGGCTTGGCGGCATCGCCGCCGCCCGGCGAGCTCGGCGCCGCGTCACCGGCCGACGCCGAGGCCGGGGCCGGGCTGGCCGCCGCGGGATCCGGCGCCCTGGCGTCGCCGCTCGCCGGCTCGCTGGTCGCGTCGGGAGTCGGCGCGGCCGGATCGGTCGCGGGCGTCGCGGGCTTCTTGGTGGACTTCTTCGCGGGCTTCTTGGGAGCAGCGACCGCCACGGCCGGCAACACGGCGAGCAACGCAATAATTTTCCAGCGAGCGGGCATCGAAGTCTCCCGAAAATGACGCGATCGCGCGGGCAGCGCTATCAATTATGAAACGGCAGAAACACCGACAGCCCGGCGGTCACCGCGGTGTCGTTCACGAGGAAGCGTTCATCGAGCAGCTCTTGGCGAAAGGTCCGGTTACGGGCGTCGATCCGGAACGCCACGGCCTGACCCAGGAACAGCTTAATGCCAAAGCCGAGCACGCCGGCAGCGCCACGACTGGTGGTCGAATCAACGACACCAACGCCAATGTCGGTGTGGAGGTCGAAGTGGACGATCGAGCCACCGAGTCGCAGCTTGCCGTACACCGGACTCCACACCAGGAGCGACTCGGCGAAGATCTCGCGGGCATAGGTGTCGGTGACCACGGTGCCGCGCTTGTCCTCGAGCGCGCGGATGATGTCGGCGTTGGCGTGGGTCCACCAGCCCGCGAACTCGACCGCGGTCTCGTCGGTCATGTGGAACGTGTACGACCCGCCGAGAATGTACGTGCCGCTGAGCAGGTCGCTGTCGTAGTAGCCGCCGTTGACCGCGATCTCGTGGCGGCCTTGCTTGACGAACAGCCGGTCGACCGCGCCGCGCCGCTTGCGCTTGATCGCGAGCCGGTCGGCGATCTCCTGGTCGATGCACATCCCGGTGGTGCCGATCACCGGCGGGGCGTCCGACTTGTCGCCGCCGTCGCCGGCCTGCGACTTCTTCGCCGCGTCGGCCTTCGCCAGCTTCTGGTCGATCATGCGATCGCCCTTGGGCGCGTCATCGTCGGCGCGCGCGACCGAGCCGCGCAGCGCCACGGCGCCGAACGCGAGCACCAAGGCCAGGGGCAGGGCGAGCTGCGGGGCGAGCTTCATCACAGCCCCGACGGCAGGTAGAGCGCGAGCCCGGCGGTCGCGATGATGTTGTTGGTGTAGCGAACCTCGCCGGAGATCTCCTCGACCGCCATCAGGTCGCGCAGATCGAGCCGCACGGTCAGCGCGCGGGTCACGAACAGGTCGATCGCGGCGCCGGCATCGAACGACAGGCCCTGTACCGCGTCGTGAAACATCCGACCACCGCCGGCGAACAGCATGATATCGGAGTGCACGATGCCGCCGCCGAGCTTGAGCTTGGCGTGGATCGGCGACCACATCATGTTGGCCAGGCCGACGTACGCCATGCCGGGCTCGAACCGGTTGTCGCCGAAGAACTTGTTGAGCGGCGCGTCGAGATCGAGGGTCAGCGGCGTCATGTCGAACTCGACGTTGACCCCGAGATCCTCGGTGAAGAAGAACCCGAGCGAGCCGCCGGCCAGCCAGTTCGACGACGTCAGGTCGCCGCCGAATAACCCGCCATGCGCGACCAGGACGATCTTCTTGTTCTTGATGAAGTTGCGCTTCTGGACGCCGCGCGGCTTGAGCTCGGCGCCGAGCTGGTCCTTGATCGTCTGGTCGAGGCACGACGGCAGCGGCGCGTCGGACGGCTTGGTGGGGCCGCCTTGTGACCCCGGCGACAGCGACGGCGCTGACACCGCCGAGACAGCCTGGGCTCGCGCGGTCCCACGGCCGGCGAGCACGGACAGCACAAGCGCCGACGCGAGTGCAAATCCCCCGAACAAACGCTGCACTCGCTGGAAGGTACTCTCGTTGGATCGGTCAAACAAGAAACCCGGCCGGCGATCCGGGGCCGGCGATCTGGGGCCCACCTACCCGGCCGTCGACGGCAGACGCCCGCGCGTGATCGCGGTACCATTTTCGCGATGGAGCACCTGACGGGGACGCGGATCCGGCGTGAAGCGACGCCCGCGACCGTCAACCTCCGCCGGTGCAAGCTCGTCGTGATCAAAGGTGCGCAGCGCGGCACCGAGTTCGTGATCTCGGGCGACGTGTTCCGGGTGGGGAAGGCGGGCGAGAACGACCTGGTGCTGAGCGACGAGACCGTGTCGCGCGTTCACTTCGAGATCATGCGCGACGCCAAGGGCTACCTGGTGCGCGATCTCAAGTCGACCAACGGGACGTTCCTCGATGGCGCCGAGGTCAAAGAAGCGTACCTGCGGGCCGGCTCGGTGATCGGCCTGGGCGCCTGCGAGCTCAAGTTCACGCCGTTCGAGGAGCGGATCGAGATCCTGCCGAGCGAGCAAGAAGCGCTCGGCGAGATGGTCGGCAAGTCGCCCGCGATGCGCGAGATCTTCGGGCTGATCGAGCGGATCGCGCCGACCGACGCCACCGTGCTGATCGAGGGCGAGACCGGCACCGGCAAGGACATGATCGCGCGGACCTTGCACCAGCTGTCGCGGCGGGGCGACGCGCCGTTCATCGTGGTCGACTGCGGCGCGGTCGCCGGCACGCTGATCGAGAGCGAGCTGTTCGGCCACGAGAAGGGCGCGTTCACCGGCGCGGTCACGGCGCGCCAGGGCGCGTTCGAGCTAGCGAGCGGCGGCACGGTGTTCCTCGACGAGCTCGGCGAGCTGTCGCTCGATCTGCAGCCCAAGCTGTTGCGCGTGCTCGAGCAGCGCGAGCTGCGCCGGGTCGGCGGCAGCAAGACGATCAAGGTCGACCTCCGGGTGATCGCGGCGACCCGCAAGGATCTGCGGTCCGAGGTCGAGAAGGGCAAGTTCCGCGAGGACCTGTACTTCCGGCTCAACGTCGTGCCGATCACCGCGCCGTCCCTGCGCGAGCGCCGCGAGGACATCCCGCTGCTGCTCGAGGCGATGCTCGCCAAGCTATCGCCCGGCGGCGGGACGACGCTCACCGAGGCGACCCGCGCGGCGCTGATGGCCCATGACTGGCCGGGCAACGTCCGCGAGCTCCGCAACGTGATCGAGCGCGCGCTCGCGCTGGGCGCCGATCCCGGGATGCTGGTCGCGCCGCTCGGCAACGAGCCGGCCCGCGGCGCGCAGCTTCGCGACGGCTTCGAGTTCGAGCCGGGCGTGTCGTTCCGCGACACCAAGGAGAAGTGGAACGAGCTGTTCGAGCGCCGCTACCTGACGTGGCTGATCAAGCGCGCCGAGGGCAATATCTCCAAGGCGGCGCGGGACGCCGACATGGATCGCAAGTACCTGCACAAGCTACTGCGCAAGTACGGCATCACCGCCGGCGAAGGCGCCGCGGGCGACGCCGACGACGATAACTAGGTTACGCGGCGGCGGGGGGCGAGCGCAGCGCCAGGCGCGATACGTAGCGCGAGGCGGTGCGGCGCTTGAGGATACCTTTGGTCACGGCGCTATCGATGATCGAGACGGCGGACTTCACCAGCGACGCGGCGTCGTTCGCCTTGTCGTCGACGGCGGTGCGCGCCTTCTTGACGGCGGTGCGCAGCGAAGCCATCGCGGCGCGGTTGCGCGTGCGATGCTTGATCATCTTCCGGTTCTGTTTCTCGGCCGACGCAATATTGGCCACGGGCAATTTCTCCTAAAGGGAGCGAGTGGTTACCTCGCCTGGGATGCAGAGTCAATAGCGTCGCGCGACGGCCGTCACGCCAAGGTGCGTTCCCGCGCGGGAGTACCCACCGAGATTGTGAATAACTTGCGGAACGACTGGTGATGGAGTGGCTGATCTCATCGAGATCGCTCTCACTCGATCTCGGGTGCTCAAAAAAGCATCACTTTTATCACTCAGGTCTTTGGCTCGCGTCGCTTGGCCTCGTTCCACAGCGCGTCCATCTCCTCGAGGTTCGAGGTCTGTGGCGTCTTGCCACGCGCGGCCAGGCCGTCCTCGACGTCCTCGAACCGGCGCTGGAACCGCGTGGTCGCGTCGACCAGCGCGTTCTCGGCATCGACGCCGAGCTTGCGAGCAACGTTCACGACCGCGAACAGTAGATCGCCGATCTCGTGGTGCATCTCCTTGGCGACCCCACCGCGCGCGGCCTCGGCGACCTCGCGGACCTCCTCTTCGACCTTGGCGAGCGAGCCCTGCCAGCCGGCCCAGTCGAACCCGGCCTTGCCGGCCTTGCCGCCGATCTTCTGGGCGCGGGCGAGCGCGGGTGCCGGCTTGACCCCGGCGAGGATGCGGGCCTGGGGCGCCCCGGCCGTCCCGGCCGTCCCGGCCGTCCCGTTCGGGCCGTTTGTCCCGTCTGCCCCGTTTCGGCCCGCGGCGGCGGCCTTCTCGGCGCGCTTGATGTCCTCCCACTGGGCGAGCACCTGGGCGCTGGTGGTCACCCCGGCGGTGTCGCCGAACACGTGGGGGTGGCGGCGCTCGAGCTTGTCCGAGATCCCCGCAACCACGGCGTCGACATCGAATGCGCCGTCGCGGGCGCGCAGCGCGGCCTGAAACACGATCTGCATCAGCAGATCGCCGAGCTCCTCGCAGTGGCCGGCGACGTCGCCGCGCGACAGCGCGTCGAGCACCTCGTAGGTCTCCTCGATCAGGAACGGCCGCAGCGATTCGAGCGTCTGCTCCCGGTCCCACGGGCAGCCGTCGGGCGCCAGCAGGCGGTCCATGATCGCGACGAGCCGCGGCAGCGACGCGCCGGCCGGCGCGTGGCCGGGCACGGGCCCGCCCGACGTACTGCCGGGCGTGCTGCCCGACGTGCTGGTCGATGGGGCAGGTGGCTGGTTCGAATCCATGGCCTCACCATAGCGGATGGCCGTGCTATACGAGGCCCCGGGATACAAGCGACGCGACCGACGCGGTCCGGAGGAGCGTCTGCGGACCTAACGGAACCCCCCCGTGACGACCAAGTCCATTCGACGCGAGAAGCTGACCTTCGACGATCCCGAGGCGCTGCAGGCGCTGTGCGGGAGCAATAACGCCCGGCTCAAGCTCGTCGAGCGCACCGCCGGCGCGCAGATCCACCTGCGCGGCAACGAGGTCACGCTCGAGGGCGAGGACGCCGCGGTCGACACCGCGAAGTCCGCGCTCGATCAGCTCTACGATCTGGCGCTCGCCGGCAAGGCGCTGTCGTCGGACGACGTGGTGCGCGCGGTCAAGCTGCTGCAGGGCGGCGGCGCCGGCCTGACGATCCAGGACGTGTTCGGCGAGACCATCCTGACCCCGCGCGCCGGCCGGCCGATCGCCCCCAAGGGCGCGACCCAGAAGGCGTACGTCGACCTGGTCCGCGGCAACGACATCGTGTTCGCGGTCGGCCCGGCGGGCACCGGCAAGACCTACCTGGCGATGGCGCTCGCGGTCCGCGCGTTGCTCGACAAGCAGGTCCGCCGGATCATCCTGACCCGCCCGGCGGTCGAGGCCGGCGAGCGGCTCGGGTTCCTGCCCGGTACGCTCGAAGAGAAGGTCGATCCGTACCTGCGGCCGCTGCACGACGCGCTGCACGACATGGTCGAGGCCGAGAAGCTCGAGCGGTTCATGACCGACGGCACGATCGAGGTCGCGCCGCTGGCGTTCATGCGCGGAAGGACGCTCAATGATGCGTTCATCGTGCTCGACGAGGCGCAGAACACCACGCCCGAGCAGATGAAGATGTTCCTGACCCGCATGGGTTTTGGGTCCAAGGCGGTCATCACCGGCGACATCACGCAGACCGACCTGCCGCGCGGCCAGAAGAGCGGGCTGCGCGATGCGCTCGAGCTGGTCGAGGGCATCCGCGGGATCGGCAAGGTCCAGTTCAGCGACCAGGACGTCGTCCGCCACCCGCTGGTCGCGGCGCTGATCCGGGCCTACGATCGGCGCGACCGGGCACGGTTCGAGGCGCGCGAGGCCGGGCCCGGCGCGGCGGCTACCGACGCGCCTGCCGCAAATGGTGGCAGTGACGGCGGGGTGGAGCACAATGGAGCGCCAACCGTGGATCTGGAGAAGAGGTAGACTTGCAATCGATGGTGACCAGCCCCGACGATCTTGTCGGCGCCGTCGCGCGCGATCGCCGGATGGGCGGCTACCGGGTGCGCCGGCAGGGGGATGGCTGGGTCGAGCTCGAGGTCGTCGCGCAGCGCTCGCGGATGCCGGTGCTGCTCGTGCTGGCGTGGCCGGAGGTCTGGACCAACCCCGAGGAGCTGCGGCCGCACCTGGTGCGCGCCCGGTCGGGCAACTACGGCCTGATCCTGGTCGGTAGCGACGAGGCGCTCGAGTCCTCGCACCTCGATGCGATGCCGGGCGACGCCGATCTGTCCGCGATGAGCGCGCCGATCGGCATGACCCGGCTGCTCTTGACCCTGCGCGGCCGGTCCGACGCGATCGTCCAGCGCATGGCGTGCGCGACGATCGATCTCGAGCTCGAGCGATCGCGCCACGAGAACGAGATGATGATCAAGATCGGCCGCTTGCTGTCGCAGGAGCGCGACATCAAGAAGCTGCTCGCGATCATCCTGCGCCACGCGTGCGACGTGACCAACGCCGACGCCGGCTCGATCTACATCGTCGAGGGTCACGACGACGACGTGATCAAGCGCCGGCTGCGGTTCGAGGTCTCGCAGAACGATAGCCGCGAGCTGCCGGCCTCGACGCCGGTGATGGCGGTGTCGGCGACGTCGATCGTCGGCCAGTGCGTGCTGTCGAGCGACCGGATCAACATCCCGAACCTGTACGGCCTCGAGCCGCCGGGCGTCGGCAATAACCCGTGGGGCTTCGTCCACGACCGCTCGTTCGACGACAAGAACCGCTACCAGACCCGCTCGGTGCTCGCGGTGCCGATGATCTCGGCGCGCAACGAGGTGATCGGCGTGATCCAGCTGATCAACAAGCGGGCGAAGGGCTGGATCCAGCTCGATCTGCCGAGCGACTTCGAGGACGGCGTGGTGCCGTTCGACGAGATCTCGGAGACCTACATCTTCGCGCTGGCGTCGCAGGCCGGGATCGCGCTCGAGAACGTGCTGCTGTACGGCGAGGTCAAGACCTTGTTCGACGGCTTCGTCAAGGCGGCGGTCACCGCGATCGAGTCGCGCGATCCGACGACGTCGGGCCACTCCGAGCGGGTGGCGCGGCTGACCGTCAACCTGGCGATCGCGGTCAACGAGACCGACGTCGGCCACTTCCGCGAGGTCCGGTTCTCGGACGACGACCTCGTGCAGATCCAGTACGCCGGGCTGCTCCACGATTTCGGCAAGGTCGGCGTGCGCGAGCACGTGCTGGTCAAGGCCAAGAAGCTGTACGAGCACGAGCGCGCGCTGATCCTGCAGCGGTTCCAGCTGATCAAGCGCGGCTACAAGATCGAGGGCCTCGAGTCCAAGGTCCGCTACCTGACCGAGTCGACGCGCGAGCAGGTCGCGGCCCAGCTCGCCGGGGTCGATCGCGAGCTCGCCGGCCGGGTCGCCGAGCTCGACGACATCATCAAGTCAGTCCTGGCGGCCAACGAGCCGACCGTGCTCGATCAGGGCGGGTTCGAGCGGATCGCCGAGATCGCCGGCATGACCTGGCGCGACGACGATGGCGCGGCGGTGCCGTTCCTGTCCGAGAACGAGGCGTGTTGCCTGCAGATCCGCCGCGGCTCGTTGACCGAGCACGAGCGGATCGAGATCAACAGCCACGTCGTGCACTCGTACAACTTCCTGCGCCGGATCCCGTGGAGCCGGACGCTGCGCGACGTGCCCGACATCGCCGGCTCGCACCACGAGAAGCTCGACGGTACCGGCTACCCGAACGCGCTGCGCGGCGCGCAGATCCCGATCCCGGCCCGGATGATGGCGATCAGCGATATCTACGACGCGCTCACCGCGAGCGACCGGCCGTACAAGAAGGCGATGCCGGCGGAGAAGGCGCTCGACATCCTGGCGTCCGACGTCAAGCGCGGCCAGCTCGACGACGACCTGTTCAGCGTGTTCGTGGCGGCCCAGGTATGGACCAAGTCGTCGCGGCTGGTCTGACGGTGGCGGCTGGTCTGACGGTGGCGGCCGGTCTGACGGCGGCGGCCGGTCTGACGGTGGCGGAGCAGTGAGCCTCGATCTGGTCGTCGACGACGGCGTGGTGCTACCCGCCGCGCTGCGCCGCCGGCTGCGCACCGAGCTCGGCCGGATGATCCGCGCCGCGGCGCGCCACGATGGCCGCGCCGACTACGAGGTCAGCGTCCGGCTGGTCGGCGACGCGGCGATCCACGCGCTCAACCGCGACTACCGCGGCAAGTCCAGGCCGACCGACGTCCTGGCGTTCGCCCAGCGCGAGGGCCCCGGCGGCAGCCTGCACCCCGGCGTGCTCGGCGACGTCGTGATCTCGGTCGACACCGCGCGCCGCCAGGCCCGCCGCGGGCTGTATCGCGAGCTGCTCCACCTGGCGTCACACGGCCTGTGCCACCTGCTCGGCTACGACCACCGCGACGACGCCGAGGAGCGCACGATGAACGCCCGCGCCGCCGCGCTGCGCGCCGAGGCGGCCCGCCGCGGCCGGATCCGCGCCGCCTGAGCGCGTAGCCGCCGATTCCCCTGCTGGCCAAGCCGGCCTGAAGCTCGTGTTCTCAATGGTTGCTGAGGTCACGGCCCGTGATCCTCTACACCGGGTCGACGTGCGCGTCTCGGGCTACGAGCGACTTGCAACCAACTTGGCGTGCGGCAGATCCGCGCTGACTTCAACGGTGATCCCAGACGCGCGCGCGGCGTCGACGAAGTTGTTCAGTTCCGCGCTCGTGACCTGTGCGCCGAACCCGAGCTTCCGTGTAGAGGATGCGGTGTCGACCAGGAGCGTCAAGCCTCGGCGGAACGAGAAGTAGAGGGCGACCGGCCCAAACACAAGAGCGACAAGTGACATCGAGATCAGTCTCGCAGGGAGCAGCCTTCCGTCCATTTTGCCCAGAAACGTCAGCACGGTGTGCGCCAAACCGGCGATGCCGATGGCGGTGATACACAAGCCGACTCCGGCGAGAATCCATGGCCGCTCGGTGATGAGACCACGCTGGATTCGCAGCTTGCGTACCTCTGCGCGCGAGATCGACACCAGCGGTCGCCTTCCAACGCATTCGGCGACCGCTGAGCTCGTGATGCGAATCCGGTACAGCTGCACCCCTGCGTCCACCATCTGGACGACTCTATCACGCACGGTCACCAGCGGAGGTGGACGGCACCGGCACGTGCCCCCGGCGACCTAAGTCGGGATCTATAAATCAAACAGCAGGAACTTCAGGTAGCGGCCCTCGGGGAACGCGGGGAGCACCGGGTGGTCCGAGGCCGCACCGGCGGTCGCGCGCAGCCGCAGCGGGGCCGACGACGCCGGCGAGCCCAGCGACGCGATCTGGTCGAGCAGGTCGGCCTCGGTGACGTGGCTCGAGCACGACGCCAGCGCGAACCGGCCGGTGGGCTCGGTGACCGCGAGCGCGGCGGCGGCGAGCTTGCGGTAGGCCGCGAGCGCGGCGGGCCGGGCGCGCTCGCTGGGCGCGAAGCTCGGCGGGTCGACGATCACGAGGTCCCACCGGCGGTGCTGGCGGGCGGCGCGGACCAGGAAGTCGAACGCGTCGGTCGCGACCCGCTCGTGGGCATCGGCGGGCAGGCCGCTGCGCGCGAGGTTGTGCTCGAGCCCGGCGATCGCCGGCGGCGCGATGTCGACCGAGGTCACGCGGACCGCGCCGCCGAGCGCGGCGTGCAGCGAGAACCCGCCGGTGTACGCGAACAGGTTGAGCACGGTCTGGCCGGCAGCGTGGCGGCGGATCGTGCGGCGGTTGTCGCGCTGGTCGAGGAAGAACCCGGTCTTCTGGCCGGCGCGGACGTCGACCGCGAACCGCGCCTCGTCCTCGGCGATCACCAGCTCGGCCGGCGGATCGCCGCGCACCGCCTCGCCGGCGGAGCTCGCCCCGGATCCGGATGTCCGGCGCCGCTCGCCGCGCAGCCAGCCATGCTCGATCGCCGCGCCGCCGTGCGCGAGGCCGGCGAGGATATCGGCGAGCCGCGGCCGCCAGAACGCCTGGGCCGCGGGGCCGTCGAACACGATCACCGCGGTGGTGTCGTAGAGGTCGACGACCAGGCCGGGGCAGGCGTCGGCCTCGCCGTGGATCAGCCGGCGCCCGGTGCAGCCGGCGAGCAGCGGATCGCGGGTCCGGCGGGCGGCGGCGGCCTCGGCGCGGCCACGGGCCCAGGCGGCGTCGAGCCGTGCGCCGGGCAACGCGAGGATCCGGGCGCGGATCGGCGAGCCCGGATCGGCGAACGCCAGCGCGACCTCGCCCAAGGCGTCGGCGATCGTGACGACGTCGCCGGGCGCGACCCCGGCCGGCATCGCGCCGACCGCGCGGTCGTAGAGCCAGGGATGGCCGGCGAGGATGCGGTCGCGCAGCGGCTTGGTCAGCCGCAGCGTCGCCGGGCGGGCCGTCACTTCAGCTGCACGTCGGTCAGCAGGTACATGTGGCCGTAGGCGTTGAGCACCTGGGCCACACCGACGTTGGGCACCAGCCAGAGCTGGTTGACCCAGCCGGCGGGCAGCTCGCTCTTGGGGATGTCGGACTGCGGGTGATCGAGGGTCACGCGGCCGGTCGTGGTCAGCACGACGTGCTCGGCGGTGTACCAGCCGACCCGGGTGCTGATCCGCTCGGGCTGGGCCGGCGTGAACTTACGCTCGAGCTCGAGCTTGCCGCTGTCGAGCTTGGCGCCCGAGCCCTCGACGGGCGTGCGGGTGAAGTGGGCGACGATGTCCTCGCGCCACTCGGCCTCGCCGATCGTGCCGTTGGTCAGCTTGTAGCTGGTGTCCTTGGGCCGCTTGATGTCGTCGAACGCGAGGCCGAAGTAGCCGCCGGGCTCGCCGGCGAAGAAGAAGCTCTCGGGCGAGACCTCGAACTTGGTGCGATTGCACGTCACGGTACTCGTGATCGTGCGCTCGTCCATGATGTGCTTCTTGGGGTCCTTGCTGAGGTCGGCCTTGGTCTTCTCCTCGAGGGTGATGACCGTATCGGGCCCCTTGGCCACGACCGACTTGACGGTGATCGTGACCTCGCTGGGCTGGGACGGCAGCAGCTTCACCAGATCCTCGCGCGGCGGGTTCGGCGACGCCGAGAACCCGTACGTCCACTTGTTGCCCTCGACGAGCGGCAGGATCGTCGCGCCGCACGGCGCCGGCGCCTTGCCGACCGGGCCCTTCTCGGGCTTCTTGGGCTTGTCACCGGCCGCGGGCGCACCGGCCGCGGCCGCACCGGCCGCGGGCGCACCCGCCGCATGTGCACCGGCTGCGGGCGCACCGGCTGCGGGCGCTCCCGCTACAGGTGCCGCCGCCGCCGCCGGCGGCTTCGCGCTCCCCGCCTTCGCATCGCCGGGGGTCTGCGCCTCGCCGAGCGAGGGGACGAGCAAGATCAGCGGAACGAGTGAGGCCGAGGCCACGCCGAAGATTCGCACCCTTGGTTCATACGGCACCGAGGCGCCGAGGTAAAGCCGCGATGGCTTACAGGGTGAGACTCGCATTCGTTCTCGGCGTCGCGGGCCGACCGGCCGGCCGGCCCTGGCGAGGGCCGTAGCCGAGGAAAACCGCAGCGAGGAGCCCCGCGGGCGGAGCGAGAAGCCGCGGCCGTAGCCGAGGAAAACCGCAACGAGGAGCCCCGCGGGCGAGGCGGAGCGAGCAGCCGCGGCCGTAGCCGAAGAAAACGCCGCGAAGAGCCACGAGGGGCGAGGCGGAGCGAGACTCCGCGTCCCGTCAGCCGTAGCCGAGGAAAACCGCAGCGAGGAGCCCCGCGGGCGAGGCGGAGCGAGAACCGGACCGGAGCGTACTCACGTACGCGAGGACCGGAAGCGCAGCGACAACGACGCCCCCGGGGCCCGCAGCGCGGTTTTCCGCCGGAAGCGCAGCGACAACGAAGCCGGCGGGCCCGCAGCGCGGTTTTAGCGTTCGCGGTTGTCGTGCTGGGAGCCGTAGACGCAGTTCGCGTCGTTGGTGCCTTCGCACATCTTCTGGATCAGTGCGCGGAACCGCTCGTCGCGGCGCATATCGGCAAAGTCGGGATCGAGTACCTGCTTGCGGCCGAGCAGGCGGTCGAGGTGGGCCTCGACCTCGGCGTGCTTGCTCGGGTGCGTACGCATCTGCAAGAGCCGGGTCAGGAGGTTGATCACGCACTGGTGGCGGCCCATCGTCGCGTAGGCCGCCGCGAGGCTGTACGTCGCCTCGATGTTGTACGGATCGGCGAGCAGCGCGGTGATGAAGTCGTTGACCGACTGGGTCGCCATGTCCTCGCCGGTGGCGCGGGTGACCTCGGCGCTGCGCGCGGTGCGCAGCTTGGTCCGGCCTTGCTCGGCGAGCCGGGTGCCCTCGGGGATCGACCGCTCGTCGAACGTCAGCGCCTTGAGCTCGTGATCGCTGTCGACCGGCTCGCAGTCCTTCTGCGACGAGGTCGCCTTGGTCGGCGTCGGATCGGGATCGGGGCGCAGCGGCGGCGGCGGTGGCGTCATCTCTTGCTTCTCGGCGCAGGCGCCGAACAGCGCCAGCGCGAGGCCAAGGCCCCCAAGGCCCCCAAGGCCCAGAGACCTCGCCCTGTGGGATAGCCGGGATAGCCAGGGCAGCCGCAAACCCCGCATGATCAGCGCCCCACCGCGGACATCGCGTCCTTGCGATAGCGCTTGAACCACTGGCCGTTGTCGCCGATCGAGTCGATCGCGGGGGTGGCCTTCGAGGCGTACCTGGGGTTCGCGGTCAGCGCGTTGAGCCGCTTGAGCATCGCGATCGCGCAGCCCTTGCGATAGACCTTGTCGTACGCGAGCGCGAGCTTGAGCGTCGCGTCGGCGTTGTACGGGTCCTTGATCAGCGCGTTGCGGTACTTGTCGATCGCGTCGCGGATCAGACCGACGCGCTGGGTGATCTCGTTCGACTTCTCCGAGCTCGCCACGGCGGTATCGCCCTCGCCGGTGAGCTGATTCGACAACCCGGCGTTGGGGCGGGCGGTCTTGGGATCGGCGCGGAAGTCAGCCGCGCAGTCCTCGATCTCCTTGATCTGGACCTCGGTGACCTCTTCCTTGGGTGGCTTCTTCTTCTGGGGCGCCACGAGCCTCTCGGGCTTGCCGCCGTACAGTGGTTGACACGCCACCAGCCCGGCCCCGAGGCCGGCAACAAGCATCAGCGCGCCAAGGCGGCGCACGGAGGACGAACCTCTACCCATGGCCCCGACGGTAGCGCGAGGCCGGGCGAGATTCAATGAGCCACGCCGGCCACGAATCGCGATCGACGCCGCGGCTAGCGAATCGCCAGGAACCGGGTGATCGGCGCTGCGAACGGCGCGGCGGCGGCGACCAGCAGCGCACCCGACAGGCCGGGGCTGATCGCGGTCGCGGTCAGGCCGTGGGTCACGACGTCGGCCCCGACCACGGTCAGCATCAGCGCGCCGGCGGCCCCGAGCGCCAGGACGCCCCAGGTCTTGAGCTGGACCAGGCCGCGCAGGCCGGCGGCGGCGAGCACGAGCGCGACGACCGAGACCAGCGCCGTGGCCGGATCCGGCTTGGGCGCGAACGCGTAGAGCAGGATGAACGGCAGGCTGACCCCGGCCCGGATCACCGAGCGGCCGAGCCGCTGGACCGAGCTCTCGTCCATGTGGAACTTCTCGCGCCACGCCGACTGGCCGTCGTACGGGGCGCTCATCGCCTGGCCCCACAGGAAGATGGTCGCGGCGAGGTGGGTGCCGCCGATGAACAGCAGCACCGGCTCGGGGCCGATCTGCCAGACGCCGACCGCCGCGGTGATCACCCCGTAGAGCCCGACGCCGACGGCGTACCAGCGCGCCCAGAAGTAGCCGGCGACCAGCGCGAAGAACGCCAGGCCGTAGACCCCCGCGATCGCCGCGAGCGCCCGGGTGAGGTCAGGGACCAGCTGCAAGGCGGCGATCCCGCCGTAGAACAGGAAATAGAAGGCCATGATCGCGGCCGCGAGGGCACGACGTTCGCCGACGAGCTTCATGCCAACGAGTATAGCTCGACGCGCCGGCATGGCGACCCATTGATCGC
>DATBBB010000392.1:0-13528 GCA_036271215.1 Kofleriaceae bacterium
TTTGCGACCACGGCGCTCGAGAAGCGGACCGAGCAAGCGAGATGCAACGCTGGGCCGCCTCGCTGGTGCACGTCGCCGAGCCGCCGATGGCGGCGTGGTTCCGTCCCGGGCAGGCAGTCTGGGGCATCGTCGTCGTGCCGCGTCCGTGCCGAAGTGGCACGCGATCGTCGCGACGGTCCTGAACGCGAACGGCCTCGACCGCCGGGCGTGGCCAACCCAGCGAGCAGTTGCCGCAGCGGCAGACACAGTCCTCAGTAGCGCTGCCGGGCGATCGGTTCGACAATGCCGTCTCCCATCCGTCTACCGCGATGAGATGCCCGTCGACGGCAAACTTTCGTTGCGGATGTTGCGCGGGTTGCAGAACGTTCGCGATGTCGCGGACATAGCAGCGCCGGTGCGTCTCCAAGATGGAGAAGTACGGCCTCAAGCCGCCGCCGAGCCGCGAGCCGGCCTGATCCGGCGCGAGCCGGCCTGATCCGGCGCGACCGTCAGTGGCACTCGTTCTTGTTGATGTTCGTCGTGCCGCACCAGAACAAGGGATCGTCGCCGGTGCTCTCGATCAGCGTCCCGAGCCCGCCATCGCAGCAATCGAAGTCGGTCTTCCCGTTGCAGCTCGCGCTGCCGGCCGAATGCATCACCCAGCGATCGGCGGCGTGGCACGAGCTGACGTCGTGCTCGCGATGCTCGACGCGGTCTTCGAAGTACGGAATGTTGTGCGTGCTCATCGTCTTCGCGGTCCAGCACGTGTGATCCGCGGTCGCCGGCTGGTAGTTGGCGTTCAGCGTGTCGCACACGTCGCCGATCCCGTCGCCGTCGCAGTCGGCCTGGTTGGCGTTGGCGACCGAGGGGCAGTTGTCGCTGCCGTTCGGGATGCCGTCCAGGTCGCTGTCGCCGTTCGGGCACGCCAGCACGCACTCGCTGTTTGCCTCCGGACAGCCGCAGTCGCCGCCCTCCGTCGGATCATGTGCACAGTCGCGAATACACGCCATGTTCGCCATCCGGCACGAGCTGAGGCATGGATCGACGGTGACCGCCTGATCGGACGCCTCCGTCGGGTCGCCCTCGCCGGTGTTGCAGCCGGCCACCACAGAGACAAATAACACGACACACCACATACACGATCTTGTCATTGTGCCCTCCTGATCCTGATATGCGCCGATTCTCGGTCGACGCATATCAGAGCCAGTAAACACGTACTGTCGAGTCCCGGACGTACCGGTACGCGCGCAGGACATCGCCGTCGCATGCGACCTTCCGCGGCCGTCGCGCACCGTCGCGGACCGCACCCGCCGGCGGTTCAGGTCCCGCTGGCAGTCGCGGCCCCACTGGCAGCCGCGGCCCCGCTGGCAGCCGCGGCCCCGGGCGGCCCGGGCCGCTCAGTGACACGTCAGCAGGCACGCGTCGTAGTCCGCCTTGCACCCGCAATCGTTTTGCGGGTTGAACGGATCCTTCGGACACGCGCCCTGGCAGACCAGCTCGGTCTCCTTGCATTGCAGCGGACAGCTGACGACCTGCTCGGTGACCTGCGACGTGGGCTCCCCGCCCTGCGGCTCCGTCGACGACGGCGCATCGCCCGTCACCGCACAGCCGGCCAGCGCGAACATCATCACCACGAGACTCCGACCAATTGCTTTGTGCATCGTACCCTCCTGATCCGGATATGCACCCGCGCGCGGAGGAGCGATATGCCGCGCGAGCAACACGCGCTGTCGGATCGCGCGGCGAGGCGGCAGATCGTCGTCGCACGCCATCCACACCCACGTCGCAGCGCGCCCTCGGTTCGTCGTCGCACACCGCCGCACGGCTGACGCTGGCGGAGCCAGCCAGCGCGCGAGGCGCCGGCGGTCCGGACCGCGGCCGCCAGCGCGGCTACCTCGCGGCCGGCGCGGTCATGCTGTCGTCGAGCGCCGGCAGGTCCGAGATGTTCGGCTGCAGCACGATCTCGATCCGGCGGTTCTGCGCGCGGTGGTCGGGCGAGTCGTTGGGCACCGACGGATCGAACTCGCCGTAGCCCGCGGCCGCGAGGACTTTCGGCTTCATGCCCTGCGAGATCAGGTAGTGCACGACCTCGACCGCGCGCCGGGTCGACAGCTCCCAGTTCGACGGGAACGCCGCGGTCTTGATCGGCAGGTCGTCGGTGTGGCCGGCGACCAGGAAGTCGCGATCGCCTACCGTCGACAGCACCTGGGCCACGCCGGTCAGCGCCTTCTTGCCCGCGGCCTTGACCTCGGTCTTGCCCGAGTCGAACAGGATGTCGTTCGGCAGCGCGATGATCATCCGGCCGTTGCGGATCACGACCTTGAGCTGGCCCGCGTCGATCATCGAGCGCAGCTTGCTGACCAGGTTGCGGAACGTCGCGAGCCGCGCGTCGGCCGCCGCCTTCTGCTTGCGCAGCTCCTCGAGCCGCGCCGTCGTGTCGGCGACCGACTGGGTGAGGCGACCGCGCTCCTTGACCAGGTTGTCGACGTTCTGGCCCAGCTTCTCGAGCCGGTCCTTCAGCGTCGCCACCAGCTGGGTGTCGTCGTCGATTTGCTTCTGCAGCGCGTCGCGCTCGCCGGTCAGCTTGGTGATCTGATCGGCCTGCGCCTTGTCGCGCGCCTTCGCCGCGGCCTCCTCGTCCTCACGCTGCTTGGTGAGCTCGGCGACCTTCTTGTTATACGTACCCGAGGAGACGCACGCCGAAGCGAGCCCCAGGCAGAGGATCATGGACATTCTCATGGCGGCCATCTTTTCCCACGAAGACGGCAGCCCGCGCCATGCGTTCACGCCGCCGATTCGCGTTCGGGAGTGCCGCCCGGGGCGAACCTCCCCGAGCGCGCCGCCTCGTCGCGGTCTGCGGTGCCGTGCCTATGGCGCCGTGCCTATGGCGCCGTGCCTATGGCGCCGGGATGACCTCGACGTAGAACACGTAGTCGAACCACGCCGTCGTCCCGTACGTGTGCAGCCCGATCTGGCCGTCGGGGAACCCGGTGACCGGGTTGTTGCTCAACATGAGCGGCGTCGTCGTGCCGGCGGTCTCGCCGTTCACCGCGCACATCAGGTTGGTATTGCCCATCTGGGGCTGCGTGCTGCCGACGCGCAGCGCCTGGCCAACGACATGGATCCGGGTGTTCGGAGCCGGGACCGGCCACGCCGCCGTCTTCTGCGTGCCCTGGATCGTGTTGTCCTCGAGGACCGTCAGATCGGCCGCGTCGTTGTTATCGACCTTCGAAGTGTCGCGCTGCATCCCGCAGATGTAGAAGACATCATTCTGGTCCTGGTTGACCGGGAAGAAGCCGTACGACACGTTCGCGCCCCGCAGGTTCGAATCCCCATCGCCCGGAGAGATGCCATCGACGACGATCACCGAGTCGATGTAGTGCTGCTGCTTCACCCCGGTCAGGAGCAACTGGTGGCGGTGGCTGCCGTCGAGCGTCTTCTGCCGCCAGCCGAGCGTGTGGCCGCCCGGGCCCGCCGCGAGCTCCCAGTCCGCCATCGTCCCCGCGTTGCGCGGCACCGACCACGATGCATCCGGCGGATCGTAGAACCCGTTGAAGTACGCCGGCGGGTTCTTCACCGTCGGCTGCGGATCGCACTCGTCGCCGATCCCATCGCCGTCCATGTCGTTGTCCATCGTCGTCGCGATGTGCGGACACAGATCGCACTCGTCGCCGCGGCCATCGCCGTCGTGGTCGCGCTGGATCGGGTGATCGTAGCCCATCGTCGCCACCGGCGGGTTCTTCACCGTCGGGCAGTTGTCACACACGTCACCGACCCCGTCGCCGTCCATGTCGGCCTGGTCCGCGTTCGCGACCGTCGGGCAGTTGTCCATGTCGTTCGGGATCCCGTCGCCATCGACGTCGTTCGGATCCGTCCCCATCGATCCATCGCCGCCGCCAGCATCATCGTCGCCCGGCGATGCCGCATGAGCCGAGAACCCGCAGGCGCCCAACCACAGCAGGCTGGCTATCAGTAGGCCACGCACACCGCATGCTCGCTCACTCGAAGGCGATCCGGTACGTTCATGCTCACAAGTTCGCTGTCTTCGGGCCGCGCTGCGTCGAATCGACGTCAGTTCAGATCCCGTGACCGGGCGCTGCATCGCTGCCCAGCGCCCGGCGTGAGACCCGTCACGAGGCACCGATCACGACCGACCGGACGGCAACTGCTCACCGGCAGTGCAACGCACGACCACACGCACGCCGCGACCCTGTCGCGCCGCGCATCGCATCGGTTACAGCAGGCTCAGCTGACGCGGCCCGCCCGGCCAGGCCGGCAGCTCGCCGACCTCGATCCCGGGCTCGCGGCAGAGCATCGCGTGAAACGCATAAGCGTTCTCGGGCGCGTACGTGTCGTCGGGCGCGTGCATGAAGAAGTAGGGCCGCTTACCCTCGCGGATCCAGCGCGCGAGCTGCGGCGCCCACGGCTCGACGAACCCGCGGCTCGCATCGAACTGCTCGTGCGGCACGCAGCGCACGATCGGCCGGTTCGCCGTGGTGCGGATCAGCACCGGCAGGTTCGGCTTGCGCGCCCGGACCTCGGCGAGCGCGAGGCTGTGACCGGCGTGCACGCCGCGGGTATCCATCGTCACCAGATCGACCCCGCGCTCGCGCAGCAACGCCAGCGCATCGCGCTCCGCGGAGCCCGGGCGAAAGAACGCATCGTGGCGCAGCTCGACGGCATAGTCATGACCGGCCGGCAGCCCATCGAGGAACGCGCGCAGCCGCGGCAGCTGCACCGGCTCGAACCGCGCCGGCAGCTGCAGGAACAGCGTCCCGATCAGCCCGCCGAGCGGCGCGATCCGCTCGAGGAACGTCGCGACCTCGCCGCCGCAATCGATCAGCAGCTTGTCGTGGCTGACCTCGCGCGGGAACTTGAAGCAGAACCGGAACTCCGCCGGCACCTGATCGCGCCAGCGCGCCACGGTCTCGGCCGACGGCAACGCATAGAACGTCGTGTTGCCCTCGACGGTGTTGAACACCCGCGCGTAGCGCTCGAGGAACTCGGTCGGCCGCGTCGCGGTCGGGAACAGCCGCCCGACCCAGCCCTTCACGCCCCAGCCCGGACAGCCGAGGTAGTAGCCGCGGATCGCCACACCGATGGTGTCGCGCGAATCGCCCGCTACGGCAAGGTCGAGCAGATCCCTGGGCGGACACCGCCCAGGAAGAGCTCGATCTCGGCGGCCACGATCAGGTGATCGGGCGACGCAGCGTGGGCGCGAAAAACACTCCCACGCTCACCGGAGCCGACTGCGTTCCGAGAATGCCTCGCTTGGGTCGGAAGAAAGCTTGCTCTCAAGCGATGTCCAGCGTAGCCCTCGCTCCGTGGGCGCCAAGCGCGTGATCTGGCATGTCGGTTTCGAGCGCAACCTCCGGCGCCGCGGGCCACCCTCGTTCGAGGTGCGCTCCGAGGTTCCGCTCTCCGAGGAGCCGTCCCGGCTCGATTATCTGCTGCTCCGCAAACTCACGCCGGACGGCGAGCCGGTGGACAACCACGCGCAGACGCTGCGTCACCTCTGGCCGCTTCTGCCGTGCGTTTCGGTGGTCGAATACAAGAGCCCTGGCCATCCCTATCGGTCCGGGCAGCTCGATCGGCTATGGGGATACGTGCATATCTACTTCGCCAATCAGCGCGCGCTGCCTCGTCACCGCGCCGATGGCGCACCGCTCACGCCGGCCGAGGGCGGTCCAGAGGTGCGCGTGCGCGAGGATCTCTGTGCTGTGCTGGTCGTCGCAGCGCGCTCCCCCAGCCTCGACGCCGATGTCGCGGCGATGAGCCTCACCTGGGAAGATCTGGGCGGCGGCTACCTGAGGGTGCACGGCGGCCTGTTCACGCTGTTCGTCGTCGAGCTCGACGTCGCCGGTCCCGCCGAGGACGACGATCTGCTACACTCGTTCGGCCATGGGACGCTCCGCTCACTCGAGGCTCGCTGGTTCTGGATGGAGCTGGTAGGCTCGAAGGAAGCCGCGATGAACATGCAGGACATGGAAGGCTACAAGGAGCTGATGGACAAGGTGCTCGACACGCTGCCCGCCGAGCAGGTGCTCTCGCACTTCGCCCCCGAGCAGGTGCTCTCGCACTTTGCCCCCGAGCAGCGCCTCGCGGGCTTGGACCGGGATCACCAGGCGCTTGCCTTGCCCGTCGAGGTGCTGCAGCTCCTGCCGGAAGCGTACCTTTGCTCCTTCTCGCCCGAGGTGGAAGCGGAGCTCCGCCGCCGGCTCCGCCAGAACGGTCGCTGACAGATCCGCGCCGTCTCCCGCTGGGTTGCATCGAGCTTCGAATCAGTCCCCATCGGAACCCACAGGAATCGGGCGGCGCCTCGAATACCCTGGGAGTACGCTGTGGGCGATGCGAAGCGCCGCGCTGGTCGTGCTGTGGGCGTGCGGGGCGGCAGCGCCGGCGACCGCACCGGCAACCGGCAGAGCGCCCACCGCCGCCGTGGCGCCGGCCGGGCCGGCTAAGGCGACGACGACGGCTGGGGCGATGGCCGCGCATGCGCTCGGCATGAACGACGTCTCGATGCTGCTGCCGCTGCCGCGCGCGGTGCGGGCGCCGGTGGTGGCGAGCATCGCCGGCGATGGCGCCGAGCCGCTGGTTGACCGCGGGACGTTTGACGCGCTGGTGACGGCGCCCGGCGACCTCGGGCCCAAGGTCGGCACGCTCGGGGCGTACGAGGACTTCCAGGTGGTCGCGATCCGGTTCGATCTGTGCGAGCGGCTGGCGATCGGGGTGTGCCCGCCTGACGTGCCCGGGCGGCTGCGGCTGGTGCTGCAGCCGTGCGAGATGGTCGGCGGCGAGCTGCGGACGCAGGATATCGCGCTGCATGCGTTCTATCCGATCGCCGCCGGGGAGCTGGCCGGTGTGATCGGCGAGCTTCGCGCACTGGCGGCGATCCAGGGCGCACCCGCGGACGCGCCGCTCGCGGTCAGCCCGGCGGCCGCGGCCGGCAACGCGGCGTACCTCGCGAAGCTGCACGCGCTCGTGATGCGCTACGCGCGCGCGGATCAGCTGGCGCGGCTGACGGTGATCGGCCAGCGCGCGAGCTCGGCGGCATTCGCGTGGATATTCCGCGGCGTCGATCGGGACGCCGCAGACGCACTCAACGCCGGAGCCGGCGACCGCCGCGCGGCCGGGTTCACGGCGATGGCGATCCCGGGGCTCGCCGCCGCCGGCGGCGCACCGGCGACGCAGCAGTCCGCGTTTCTCGCCGGCGGTGACACCGTGTTCGATGCGCGGCCCGTCGCCGATCAGCCGGCCGGGTTCGCGCTCGCGATCAACGGCGCCCGGTTCGCCGCCGCCGGCCCCGACGAGCGCCGCGCGGCGATCGCGGCGCTGGTCGAGCTGCAGAACCCGGCGCGCCACGACACGATCGATACGCAGTGCCTCGGCTGCCACGTCGCGACGTACCTGACCGCGCGCCGCGCCGCCGCGCTGCACGTCGATCCGGCGGCGCTCGCCGGGCGGTTCGCGCCGCCGTACAACGTCGCGGTCCACAGCGTCGCCGGTAGCGACCCGCGCGTGGTGCGCGCGTTCGGCTGGGCCGGCAGCGCCCCGGCGATCTCGCAGCGCGTCGCCAACGACACCGCCGAGGTGCTCGCCGAGATCGCCGCGCGGTTTCCACCGCGCTGACCGCGCACGGTTGTTACAAGGCTGTGCCAGACACCCGGCGCCGTCCGTGCGACGCCTCGAGCATGCGTTCCCTCCTGCTCGCGATCGCGCTCGGTGCCTGCGGCGGCGCTGCCACCAAGCAACCCGACGTGCCGGCCGCGCCGGCCCCCGCGGCGGCGCCGACCACGCCCGTGGCGACGGCACCCGGCCCCGCGGCCGCCGAGATCGTCGTCCCGCTCACCGGCGGCGGCAACGCGCTGTGGTGGGACGCCACCAGCCACGCGCTCTACCTCACCGACAACAACGCCAACGCGCTGATCCAGTGGACCGATGCCGGCGGCCTGCAGCCGGTCGGGACATTGCCGGCCGGCGCCGCCGGGATCAGCCTCGGTGGGATCGTGAAGCGCGCCGACGGCACGATCCTCATCACCAGCTTCGGGTTCGGCAAGGAGGGCACGCTGTTCGCGCTCGCCGCCGACAAGACGTCGAGCGCGCTGGCCGGGCTCGATCCGGTGCGCCGCCGCGTCGGCCTCGCGCAGGATGACAAGGGCGCGCTGTACACCGCGTACTTCGTCGGCGGCCGCGGCGAGAAGCCGATCGGCGGGGTCGCGACCGTGGCGATCGACGGCAAGACCTGCGTCGAGGCCGAGATCGCCGGCGCGTCGACCAAGGCGGGGTTCGAGAAGCTGGTCGGCCTGGTCGCCACGCCGTCCGCGCTGTACGTCGCCGATCAATCGCAGAAGACGATCTTCAAGATCGCCGTGCCCGGCTACCAGGTCTCGCCGCTCGCGACCTTGCCGAAGGTCGATCTACTGCTCCGGCTGCCGAACGGTGACCTGCTCACCGGCGGTGGCAACGCGATCTCACGGATCTCACCGGCGGGCACCGTGACCCCCGTGCCCGCCGGCCCCGGCGCCGCGCTCGAGCAGGTCCGCGGCCTCGCCTATGACCCGGCCGGCAAGCGGCTGTTCATCCTCGACCACAGCGCCACACCTGGCCGCCCCGATCAGCTGCGCGTCCGTCCGTTCGCCGGATGATGCACGTGCGGTAACGACGCCAGCGTGCGCCCTGACGCCAGTGCGCGCGCGCAACGCTGGATTCTCGTTTGTGCGCCGCTGGCACAACGGGTGCAAACCCAGCAGCCATGCGTCATCCCGACGCCGCGACCGGCGGCTCAGATCGAGGCCCAGGTGGTTATGTGGCGGAGCTCGATGGCCTGCGAGGCATCGCGATCCTGCTCGTGATGATCCACCGGATGTACCCGCGCGCCGGCGGCGCGACGCCGTGGCCGATCGAGGCCGGCTGGATCGGCGTCGATCTGTTCTTCGTGATCAGCGGGTTCTTGATCGCCGGCATCCTGCTCGACACCCGCGACGATCCGGACTTCTTCCGCAACTTCTACGCCCGCCGCGTGCTGCGGATCTTCCCGCTGTTCTACCTGCTGGTCGGCGGCATGCTGGTGGTGTTCCCGCTCGCCCACCACGGCGAGTTCCTGCGCCAGGCCGGCTCGCCGGCATGGTACCTGCTCCAGCTCGGCAACGTACCGGAGAGCCTGCTCGGCCGCGATCCGCCGTACTGGCTCGCGCCGGTGTGGTCGCTCGCGATCGAGGAGCAGTTCTACCTGACATTCCCGATGCTGGTGCGGTGGAGCGACCCGGGCAAGCTCGGCCGGCGGCTCGCCGCGATCGCCGGGCTGGCGCTGGTGCTGCGGATCGTGACCACGGCGGTGATCCCCGATCACGAGCGCGTGCAGTACCTGTTCACGCTGTGCCGGCTCGACACGATCGCGATCGGCTGCCTGCTCGCGGTGGCGGTGCGCAGCCGGCCGTACGCGATGTGGCGGCCGGTGCTGCCGCGCCTGCTGGTGCCGGTGATCGCCGCCGCCACGGCGATCGCCCTCGTGACCCAGCTCGATCGCACGACCTGGTTCGGCCGGACGCTGGGCTACGACGTCGTCGCGCTCGGGTTCGCCGCGCTGGTGCTGCTCGTGCTCGAGCGCCGCGATCACCGCGCCACCGCCGTGCTGCGCAACCCCGCGCTGCGCTACCTCGGCAAGCTGTGCTTCGGGCTGTACCTCCTGCATCGCCCGGCCGACACGCTGGTCTCGGCGATCGCGGCGCACACCCCGCTCGACGGTGACAGCCTGGCCTGGCTGCCGATCAAGATCGCCGCCGCGGTCGGCCTCGCGACCTTGTCATGGCGGCTGATCGAGCAGCCGTTCCTGCGGCTCAAGCGCCGGTTCCGGTCGCACGCGCACCCGATCGCGCGTGGCCCCGCCGTGATCGCCGCCGCGGCCGCCGCGGCCTTGAGCCTGCTCGCCTGCCACGGCGCGCCGTCGCCCACCGCGCAGCTCGCGACCGTCGATGCCGTCGGGCCCAGCGACGCCGGCACCGAAGCGACCACCGACGCAACCACCTATGCGACCGCCGACGCCCGCACGATCGCCGCCGACGCGATGGTCCCCGACGCGCCACCCGACAGCCCGCCGCCGGTGCTCGGCCGCGTGCTCTACCCCGAGGGCGCGCTGCACTCGCCGATCTCCGCCGACCTCGCCGCCCAGCTCGGCCAGCTCGCCGCGCAGGCGCCCGCCACCGAGAACGTGTTCGCCAAGATCGGCGACTCGATGACCGCGTCGGCGAGCTTTCTGACCTGCGCCGACACCTGCGCGCTCGGCGCGTACGGCGAGCTCGCAGCGACCCGCGGCTACTTCGAGGCCGGCAACGCCGCCGGCACCACGCCGTACGATCGCATCAGCCTCGCCGCGACCGGCGGCTGGACCACCGCCGATGTGCTGATCGCCGCCATCGTCGGCGCCCTCGCGCCGCTCGATCTGGAGACCGCCGCGCTCCAGCCGCGCTACGGCGTGGTGATGCTCGGCACCAACGATGTCCGCTACGGCCGGACGGTCGACGCGTTCGGCGCCGACCTGTGGTCGATCATCGATCGCCTGCGCGCGCGCGGCACGCTGCCGATCATGTCGACGATCCCGAGCATGCACGGCGATCCGGATAGCAACGCACGGATCCCGACGTTCAACCGCGTGATCCGCGCGATCGCCCAGGGCCGCGGGCTGCCGCTGATCGACTTCCACCAGGCGCTCGCCGGGCTGCCGAACGAGGGCATCGGCAGCGACGGGATCCACCCGACCACCGCGCCCGACGGCGCCTGCACGCTGACCAGCGCCGGCCTGCAGTACGGCTACGACACGCGCAACCTGCTCACGCTCGAGGCGCTCGATCGCACCCGCCGCGCCCGCAACGGCGCCGCGTTCGACCCCAGCGTCACCCGGCGCACCGGCAGCGGCACCCACAGCGATCCGTTCCGCGGCCAGCTGCCGATCGCGGACCTCGCCGACACCCGCACCGGCGAGCTCGGGTTCACGAGCTATCCGTGCGGCGTCACCGCGAGCGGCCACGAGATCGTCTATCGCATCGACCTACCCGCGGCGACCGCGATCGATGCCTACGTCGTCGACCGCGATCCGGTCAACGTCGACATCGCGATCCTGGCCGGCTCGCTCGCGGCGGCCAGCTGCGTCGCCGGCGGCGACCAGACCGCGTCGGCCACCGTGGGCCCCGGGCCGGTGTTCATCGTGGTCGACAGCCGGGACGTCACCACCGAGGGCGAGTTCCTGCTGGTCGTCGAGCCGCACTGAGCCGCGCGCGTCACCGCTATCGCCGGCCCGCCGGCGGCGGGTTGTAGCGCTCGATCTTCGACGGGGTCAGCGTCCCGCCGCTGACGATCACGGTGCCGTCGCACAGCACCGCCATCTGGTGGCCGGCGCGCGCGCTCGCGAGGTGATCGGTCGCGACGACGTCGATCTGGCCGTCGAGCGGATCGAGCCGGATGATGTACGCGGTGTTGAGCGTGGCGCCGCCGACCGTCGAGCTGCCGCCGGTGATCAGGATCCGGCCGTCGGGCAGGGTCGCCGCGGCGAAGTTGATCACCCCGGCGTCGGCGGGCAAGGTCCCGACCTCGACGAACCCGGCGTCGATCGTGAACCGCTCGAGCGTGGTGACCGGCATCCCCGTGGCATCGACGCCGCCGATGATCAGCACGCTGTCGTCGGGCAGCCGCGCCGCGAGGTGGCCGGAGCGCGGCACCACGAGCATCGGCGCGAACGGCGGGCTCGCGAGCTCGTCGGTCAGCGGCTTGAACAGCTCGGCGACCCTGACCGGCTGGCCGTCGCTGCCCAGGCCCCCGGCGATCAGCACCGGCGCGCCGAGCTCGTCGCTGAGCCGGGTCGCGGTGTGCAGCGTGCGCGGGTGGGCGAGCGTGGCGTCGAGCGTGCGCACCGTGATCGACTTGTCGGTGTTCTCGTCGACCTCGTCGATCTGGCCGCTCGGCACGTTCGCCGCGGCGCCGCCGATCACCAGCACCCGGCCGTCGGTCAGCGCGGTCGCGGTGAGATCGGCGCGCGGCGCGCCGGGGTACACGACCTGCTCGACGGTCTGGCCGTCCAGCACCTCCATCAGCGTGGCGTGGTCGCCGTCGGACACCCCGCCCATCACCACGAGCCGCGACGGCGTGCCGATCAGCGCCTGGGCGCCGCGGGTCCGGGCGACCAGCGTGCCGATCGTCGTGAGCTGGCCGGTCGTCGGATCGAACCGCTCGGCGGGGTTGACCGCCACGGTGATCGGGTTGCCCTGGCCGTCGCTGCTGGTCGAGGTGCCGCCGAGCAGTACCGCGCTGCCGAGGTACGACACGCCGAGCCCGCCGCTGCGCGCCAGCGACGAGATCCCGATGCTGGCGAACTTCACGCTGCGCGAGAAGAACAGGTGCGGCGTCGGCGGCGCGACGTTCTGGGTCACCGCGATCTCGCAGGTCCGGCCATACGCGACGCTGCTGGTCCCGACGAAGCCCTCCATGTGCATCACCAGGTCGTCGCCGAACGGCACGCCGGGGACGTCGATCGGCGCGCCGCGCGCGAAGCTCTGGCTGACCAGGTCGCTGTCGCTGCCGGCGTGCGCCACGGTCAGCGTGATGTCGTCGAGCGCGGTCGCCAGCGCGTCGGTGTCGTCGATCGGGACGTCGATCACCGGCGCGATCACCGACGGATCGTCGCCGCACGCGCCGAGCGCGGCGCCCCCGGCGAGCCCGGCGGCCGCGAGCAGCCCGACGATCACGGCCCGGCGCGCGCGCACTACGGCCACTTGTAGATCGGCCTGGCCGTCCAGGTCGACGGTCCGTTGTTGCCGGCGAACGCCGCGGTCACCGGGATCGCGATCGCCGCGGCGACGATCGCCGCCGCCCCGGCCCACGCCCAGCGCGACTCGTACCACCGCGTCGGCTCGATCGGGGCCAGGAGGTCGCGCACCGCCGCCGCGAGCGGCGCCAGGTCATCGGCCGCCGCCACGCTGCGGCGATCGCGCTCGCGGCCGTCGCTGCCGACCAGCCGCGCGGTCGCCACCCCGCTGCGCAGCTCGACCGCGACGAACGCCTTGGCGCCCACGGTGCGGGCCTGGATCAGGATCTCGTCGTCGGTCGGCGGCGCCAGCCCCGCGTTGCGCGCGACCACCAGCTGATCGCCGGTGACCTCGACCCGGGTGCCCCACGGCGCGCGGTCGGCGCACGTCACGTAGACCCAGTGCGAGCCGACCAGGAGCTGCGCGCTCGCCACCGCGCTCGCCGGCGCGCCGTCGATCAGCGTGGTGCAGCCCGACGGCGCGTCGACCCCGAGCGTGGCGCGCTTGCGGTCGGCCAGCGCCTGGTGCACCCGGGCCAGCTCGCTCGCGACCCGCGGCGGGAACCGCGCCGGATCGAGCACGCGGACCGGATCGATCGCCACCGAGGTGATCAGCTCGTCCCAGTACGCGTTGGTGTCGCCGAGCTGGATCTTGACCAGCCCGCGGTACAGGAACAGATCGGCGAGCTGGGCCTGGGACATCCCGGCCGCGCCGGTCCGGTCGGCCAGCGCGCGCGCCTCGTCGAGCGTCGACCA
>DATBBB010000393.1:0-5982 GCA_036271215.1 Kofleriaceae bacterium
CGGCGATCTGATAGGCGTCGCGGACTGCTGCGATCTTGCCGTGCGCGACATCCACATCCGCCGGCTCGGCCACCGGGCGTGCATAGAAGTTGAGGAACGGCTGCGGGCTCGGCTTCGCCCGATGTAACACCGCCGCATACAGCCCGCGCGAGTCCATCACATGCCCGAACCCGGCGGTGGGCTGATGGACTCGCAGCCCCATCACGTCGCGATAGAACCGCAGGCTTTGCGCAATGTCGCGCGCCTCGAGAGTCGTGTGCGTCGTTCTGCCACCTTCAACAAGCGCCATCCGAGGACGATAGCATGACGATGATCGCGCTGGGGTGCCTCCGAGTCGGTCAAGGCTGCTTCATGTCGCGAAGTGCGGCGAGGCCACAACATTGCTGTGCATGGCGGAGTAGCTTCATGCAGTATTTGGCCGCAAGTGTTTTGTGGGTATCTCGGCTTGATGGAAATGGGCTTATTGACTAGGTTGTGTTCGCGGTCGAATGCAGTCGCGTGTAATTTGCTGATCGCGGACATGTATGCAGCCAGGAGATGCAGAATGAGATATGCGAAATACGTTGCGGTCTCGGTATTCTTGATCCCGATGTGGGGTTGCCTCGCCACCGCAGATGATCCCGCGGGAGACGAGAGCTCGGGCGAGACCTCGGCCGTCACGTCCGAGCTGACCGGCACGGCGAGCGATGGGATCACGTTCAAGAACAACGGGACGGCGTCCGTCACTCCCAGCGGCCTCAATATTGCCGGCTTCCTGTCGAGTCAGCCTGTCTCCCCGGTGCTGCCGGGAGGCGGTGATTCCTATACCGAAACCGGCGTCGGGAATATCACGTCGTTCCATATCGACTACTCGGCAGGTAGCAAGCGGTGCCACTTCGACTCGGCGTCGTTCCCCAGCGGCTCCAGTTGCACGTTCACCAAGAACGCGCAGTCTCAGGGCGGGACTTTTGCGACCTGCACGGCGACGCTCACCTCATTCAACCTGATGACGTGCAGCCAGACAGTGACCTTCACCATGCAGTGAGGTTCGGCGCGCAGCCGGTGCAATGCTTACGCGATGATCTCGAGCCACATCGCGCGCGATTCGCCGGGCGCCAGCACGATCAGCCGGTCACCGGTGTTGAGCGCGTTGCCGGGGCAGGTCCACGGCTCGAGGCACACGAAGTCGCGACCCGCGAGCGTCCACACCACCCAGTGGGTGTACTCGGCGGACCCGCGCAGCTGGACCGTGCCGCCCGGCGACGCCAGCTCGCTCGCCGTCGAGCCGTGGTCGAGCAGGTGGAGATCGACCTCGGGCCGGGTCAGGTCGATCGCGGGTCCAGCCCCCGGCGCTGCCGGCAGCGCGATCGTCTGCTTTGCGACGTTGTCGAACGCCCGCGTCGCGCGGGTCGCGATCGTCGTCGCGCGCTTGGCGGCGTCGGGCACGAAGAAGTAGGGATGGAAGCCGAACCCGAACGGCATCGCGGTCGTGTCGCGGTTGGTGACGCGCTGCTCGAGCCGCAGCGTCATGCCGCGCAGCGTGAACGTCTGCTCCACGGCGAACTCCCACGGGAACCGCGCGCGGGTCTCGGCGTTCGCGGTCAGCGCCAGGGTCGCCGCGGCGGCGCCCGCGTGCTCGACCCGCCACGCCAGGTTGCGCGCGAATCCGTGCTGGCCCAGCGCGCCGGTGTTCCCGGCATAGGCCCAGGTGTCGCCGGCGAGCTTGCCCGGCGACGGGAACAGCACCGGCACGCCGCCGCGCACGTTCTTGCTCGGGTCGCGCAGGGTCGCGTCGTCCATGAACAGGATCCGGCGGTCGCCGACGTCGAACCGGGTCACGAGGCCCCCGCGCGCCGGCGCGATCACCGCGGTCGCGCCGGTCTGGTCATCGGTCAAGGTCAGCTCGCGCGGGTCATCAGCCACGTGGCGAGCTTACCAGTCCGCCGTCAGTCACCCGCACCGTTTGTGCGCACGTTGCGACGGCAGCGATCCGTCGAGCGGTGGCCTGTCGCGCAACGGCGCCATCGACCGATCAGTGCTTGTCGCGGTAGATCTGGCCGCTGACCTGATTCTCCTGATGGTTGATCTGGCGCTGCTCCGGCTTCGTGATGTGGCCGCCGTGCATCGCAGCGTCGGCGCGCTCCTCGTTGCGAATCGCGTGGTCCTCGCGGTGGACCTGGGACGCCTGACCGGGAGTCATCGTGCCGTTGCGCACGCCGTTGTTGACCCGCTGGTTCTGGTTGGCCAGCCGGTCGTTGACCTCGGCGCGCCGCGGATGGTTCGCGGCCCAGGTGCCGTCGGCGAAGCTCGGGGTGGCGGTGAACAGTGCGGAGGTGACGACGAGGCCGGTCAGCAGTTTGATCATGCCGGTTGGAAGCGCGAGCCGGTCCGAAGTTAACTGTCGATCAACCGTCGAGCGAGACCGGCAGCGGGACCGGCGTGGTGCACTCGGCGGCGCGACCCACCGCGCGCCAGCGTGACGCGCCCGGCATGCATATGTCATGGTCGGCCCAGCTGCCATGGCCGCGCGCCGGTTCGAACGCTACGTCGCCCTCGGGGACAGCACCACCGAGGGACTCGACGATCCCGACGGGGCAGGCGGCTATCGCGGCTGGGCCGACCGGTTCGCCGCGCGGGTCGCCGCGCAGCAGGGCTCGCTCGCCTACGCGAACCTCGCGATCCGCGGTCGCTGCACCCGGCAGATCCGCGACCAGCAGCTCGGCCCCGCGCTCGCCCTGCGGCCCGATCTGGCGACCGTGGTCGCGGGCATGAACGACTTGCTGCGCGGCGGGTTCGATCCGCACCGGATCGCGGCCGACATCGGCGAGATGCAGCGCGCGCTGATCGAGCGCGGCGCCGTGGTGCTCACGATGACGATCCCGGACATCGCGCGCCGGCTCACGATCGCGCCGATCGCGGGCATGCTGTCGGCCCGGATCGACGTGCTCAACCGCGAGATCCGCAAGGTCTCGACGGCCGCCGGCGCGATCATGGTCGACTTCGCGGCGTTCCCGCTGTCCGCCGATCCGCGGATGTGGAGCCGCGACCGCCTGCACGTCAACACCGAGGGCCACGCGCGGATCGCCGCGGCGCTCGCCGAGGCGATCGCCCTGCCGGGCTCCGACCACCGCTGGCTCGATCCGCTGCCCGACGCGCCGCCGGCCGGGCTCGGCGCGCGGCTCGCCGATCACGCGCGGTGGAGCCGCGACTACTTCGCGCCGTGGCTGTGGCGGCGCCTGCTCGGCCGGACCGCGGGCGACGATCTCGCCGCCAAGCGCCCCGCGCTGACCCCGGTCACAGGTTGTTCTTGAAGTCGGTCGAGTCGATCGAGAGATGCGATCGATCGACGGCTGGCTAGCGCCTGCAGTCGCGCAGCTGCATGTCGAAGTGCGGGCCGTCGTCGCGCTCGCCGTTCGTGTACCAGCCGCGCGCGTGGTGGTGGCCGCGCTCCATCTGGAGCCGGACCCGGCCCGAGCGCTGGGCATCGTGGCCCTCGAACCAGCGGCCCCTCATCACGATGACGTCCTCGCCATCGCCCTTCTCCCGCTCGAAGATCTTCAGCTCGAGCTCACCGTGGTGGTACTCGTACCTGATGTGGACGCGGTTGCCCGACTCGGCATCGATCCACGCCCGGTAGAACTGCCAAGCGCCGGCGCGGTCGCGCCAGCCGATCTCCAGACAGTCATCGGCCTTTGCGACCTTGGTTCCACCGACGAGACACGCGACGGCCACTGCCGACATCACAATCCACTTCGCAACAACGTTCATATCGCCCTCCCCAGAGCTGGGTGTGTCCCAAGCTTCGCGTGGCTGCCCGGATCGTGTCCAGCGACCACCCGGAGATTCGCCCGCCGGGGGCCCGCGTTTTTGACCACCGGCCGGCGTATGAACTCGCCGCGGAGGCTCGCGATGCGAGATACCGCACGATCCGCGTGAGGCCGACCGGTCGCCGGGTCGCCGGGTCGCCGGGCATGGACCGGAAGGTCAGCTGCGAGGCCGGGGTGACGCGGGCGATCCGGCGCGCCGCGCCGCGCCGCGCCGGCGGCATGCCCGCCGCGCTCGTGTACGTTCGGGCCATGAGGCTCGGGCTCGCCAGCATCGTCGCCACCGTGGTCGCCGCCGTCGCGTGCACGGCCGGATCCACGCCGCCACGGGCACCCGGCGCTGCGTCGGCACCGACCTCCACCGGGGCACCGGTATCTGCGGCGGTACCGGGTGTGCGGCCGCTCGCGATCGGCGAGACCTTCACGCTCGACTCGCGGGTGCTGGGCGAGCGCCGCGTGATCAACGTCTATCTGCCACCGGACTACGCGACGAGCGGCCAGCGCTATCCGGTGCTGTACATGCCCGACGGCGGGATCAAGGAAGACTTCCCGCATATCTCGGGGCTGATCGATGTCTCGATCAAGAACGCGGTGATCCGCCCGTTCCTCGTGGTCGGCATCGAGAACACCGAGCGCCGCCGCGACCTCGTCGGCCCGACCGCGGTGGCGAACGAGCGCGCGGCCGCGCCGCACGCCGGCGGCAGCGACCGGTTTCGCCAGTTCCTGCGCGACGAGCTCAAGCCGCAGATCGCGGCGCGCTATCGCACGACGCCCGAGTCGGCGCTGGTCGGCGAATCGCTCGCCGGGCTGTTCGTCGTCGAGACCCTGGTCGTCGATCCCACGCTGTTCGATTCCTACATCGCGGTCGATCCGAGCGTGTGGTGGAACGAGCAGGCGGTGGTCCGCGGCGCCGCCGCCCGGTTCGACGCGTGGTCGGTGGCCCCCAAGCGGCTCTACGTCGCCACCGGCGATCTGCCCGAGATGCAAGCAGGCGTCGCGATCCTGCTCGCCGCGGTCCGCGATCATCACCCCGCCGGGCTCGACGTCCACGACGACCCGCTGCCCGCCGAGCACCACAACACGATCTTCCCGGTCGCCGCGCTGCGCGGGTTCCGCGCGCTGTTCGCACCGTGACGGCGGCGAACGGCCGCGCTCAGGTCTCGGTCGACAGCGAGTGCAGGCCCACGAGGCTGCCGTCGTCGGCGCGGCCGAACAGCCACATCCGGACCCGGACGACCCCGGCGCCGCGGGCATAGGCCACCGACACGTCGGTGAGCGTCGCGGTCATCACCGCGTGCAGCACGCGAAATCCGTGGGCGATGTCGTCGCCCCAGTTCTCCGGATCTTCCACGTTGGCGAACAGGTCGTCCGCGGGGCCCAGATCGATCTGGTAGCGCGCGCCGACCCCGAGCGCGGCATGAAACGCCTCGGGGCTGAGCGCGACGCTGGGCCCGAGCGGGGCCGAGAACCCGTGAAAATAATCGGTCGACTCATCGGCTGGATTCGGCAGATCCGCTGCGAGCACCTGCAGCGCCTTGGCCAGCCTCGACGCGGCGGTGACCGCGGTCGCCGCTGGCGCCAGCGCCGCGGTCCGGCGCCTTGCGTTCGGCTTCGCGCGGGCCTTCGGTTTCGACGTTGGCCTCGGGTGCGGTTTCGCCCTGCGTCCCCGACTCTGCGTACGTTTGGTTCGAGCCATGTACGCGCCATCCTAGCAACCGCCGGCAGCGGAGAGTTCATCGCGCTTGCGCGGTCGGATGATTCACGGTGAAGGGGGAGCTTCCGAATCCGGATGGTCTGCTCCATCCTCGCTATCCCGGTACGATGGCTCAGGCTTGAGGTTTTCCTCGATCACATGATCCGCATCGGGGAAGCGCCAACCGGAGATTTCCCCGCGAAACCCAAAGGCTATGATGTCATCTCCCTGTCGATGAATCGCCACGATCGGAGACTTGCTGGCGGGCATCTCCCAGAGTGGACGGCCGCTACGCGAGTCCCAGAACTGAAGCACGCCATCGGCGCCGCCAGCCACGATCACGGCTCTGTCCGAGCTGAGCATCGCGTCACCGAGGGGCGTCGGGTTTCCACGATAGGTCTGAAGGGGCCGACCGCTCGCCGCGTCCCACCGCCGAACTGTGCCGTCACCGCCTGCCGTGACGACCTCGCGATCTCCTGCCATGAA
>DATBBB010000394.1:0-15753 GCA_036271215.1 Kofleriaceae bacterium
GGTCGGCGCGGTGGTCGTGCCGCCGAGCGGCGGGGTGGCGATCGGGGTCGGCGTGCCTGCGCCGGGCGTGCATGTCGGGATCGGCGTGGGGATCGGTGCCGGGATCGGGATCGGCAGGCCCGCGGTGATCGTCCGCGAGCGCCCGGTGATCATTCACGAGCGGCCGGTGATCATCGAGGAGCGGGTCAAGGTCAAGCACCACGGGCACTGGTGAGGTACGCGATGCCAAAGCTCCGCGTGGTGCGTCTCGCCGGGTTCGCGCTGGTCGCGCTCATGGCGTGCAGCAAGGCCGATAACACCGACCAGCCTGCCGCCGGCAGCGCCGGCAGTGCTGCTCCTGCCGCCGAGGGCGCGGCCGGCAGTGCTGCTCCGGCCGCTGCGGCCGGCAATGCTGCTCCGGCCGCCGAAGCCGCAGCCGGCAGTGCTGCTCCGGCCGCCGCGGCCGGCAGTGCTGCTCCGGCCGCCGAGATCGCGGCTGGCGGTGGCCGCGACGCCGTGCTCGACGCCTGGAAGGCGGACAAGCTGGTGCCGGCGGGGCTGACGCCGGTCGCGGTGCCGGTCGGCAAGGACTGCCAGACCGGAACGGTCGAGGGTATCGAGGTCCTGCTCTGCAACTTCGGAACGCCGGCCGACGCCAAGGCCGCCGAGCAACCGGGGCTGGCGTGGATCGGCCAGGTCACCGGGTCGTCGCAGGCCCACGGCAGCACGCTGGTCGTGATCGCCGATCGCAGGAAGGCCGATCCGAACGGCAAGAAGATCAACCGGCTGATGAAGCTGGCGCCGAAGTAGCGGTTTCGATAGCGTCCCGGCCCATGTCAACGATGTGGTCGGCGCTGGCCGACAAGGCGCTCGCGGGTGACGCAATGACGCGCGACGACGCGCGGGCCGTGCTGCACGCTCCCGCCGACGACACGCTCGCGCTGCTCGACGCCGCGTTCCGGGTCCGCCGCGCGCACTGGGGCCGCCGGGTCTCGCTGCACGTGCTCGAGAACGCCAAGCTCGGCGCGTGCCCGGAGGACTGCGGGTTCTGCTCGCAGTCGAGCAAGCACGCGTCGCCGAGCGGCGAGGCGCCGATCAAGAGCGTAGATGAGCTGGTCGCCGGGGCGCGGCGGGCCCACGCGGCGCGCGCCAAGCGCTACTGCATGGTCACCGCGACCCGCGGGCCGTCGCAGCGCGATCTCGACACGATCTGCGCGGCGGCCACCCAGATCAAGGCCGAGCTGGACATCGAGCTGTGCGCGTCGCTCGGCCTGCTGACCGAGGCCAAGGCGCAGCGGCTCGCGAGCTCGGGGGTCGATCGGTTCAACCACAACCTCGAGACCAGCGAGCGGCACTACGACAAGATCGTCTCGACCCACACGTGGAAGGATCGGGTCGAGACCGTGCAGATCGCCAAGCGCGCCGGGATGGACACCTGCTGCGGCGGGATCGTCGGGCTCGGCGAGTCCGAGGATGATCTGCTCGACCTCGCGCTCGCGCTGCGCGAGCTCGACGTCGACTCGGTGCCGGTCAACTTCCTCGACGCGCGCGCCGGTACGCCGCTCGCGGGCTACCCGCTGGTCGAGCCGGGGTTCGCGCTACGCGCGCTGTGCATGTTCCGGTTCGTGCACCCGCGCACCGACCTGCGGGTCGCCGGTGGCCGCGAGATCACGCTGCGCGCGCTGCAGGTGATGGCGCTGTACCCGGCGAACTCGATCTTCACGCAGGGCTACCTGACGACCGCGGGCGCGACGCCGCACGCCGATCACCAGATGATCCGCGACGCCGGGTTCGAGCTCGAGCTGGCGTCGGGCGAGACCGTGCCGGCCGACCCCGAGGCGGTCGCGCACCTGGGCGCGCCGGTGCGCCGGCCGTCGTTGCCGGTCGCGCGTAGCTGACGCCGGTCGCGCGGTAGACGACGCCGATCGCGCGCGGAACGCCGATCGCACGCGGACGCTGATGCGTCAGTTTGCGGAGGGCGGCGCGGCGGCCGGGGCAGCATCCGGATCCGAGGCGGGCGCCGGGAGCACCATGCACAGCACGTCGACGTGCGAGCCGGGACGCGTGTGGTGCTCGTTGAGCTGGCCGGTCGTGGCGTCGTTATCGGTGTGGATCGCTTCCTTGCGGACCAGGATCATGACGCCATCGCAGCCCAGGCTCGCGGCCTTCTGGCGGGCGGCGACGTCGAGCTTCGGCTTGACGTCGCCGTAGGCATCGATGTCGTACACGGCGACCGCGCCATCGGGGCGCGACTCGAACGTCTTCACCGACTGGACGTCGCGCGGCGCCATCGGGCGGGGCGCCGCCGCGAGCGGTTTGACATCGATCCGGGCTCCGGCACACGCGCCGAGCACAGAGAGCACCAGCAGAATCGCCACCTGGCCGTATTTCATTGATTGGTATTGTCGTGGAACGGCGCGCGAGTCGTCCATTGCAGCCTTCTGGCACCTCGCGGCAATCGCGTTAGCGCCGCTACGTCGTGGCGGCGCTTGCTGTCCCAAGCCGGCTCCGAGGAGCGCGCGGACAGTCCATCAGGTAGCTGTGGGGTAGCGCTGCCCCGCGCCATCCCTGCAAACCTTGCAGATCTTCGGTGTGTTACCAACGGCACATGCGAATCGATCGGGTCTATACCCGCGGCGGCGACCAGGGCCAGACATCGCTGATCGGCGGCGAGCGGGTTTCGAAGGCCTCGGCCCGGCTGGACGGCTACGGCACCGTCGACGAGCTCAACGCGACTCTGGGCCTGGTCGGCGAGGCGCTCGCGGCGTCGGCGGCGGGCCCGCACCTGTTGCCGATCCTGCGCCGGGTCCAGAACGAGCTGTTCAACCTCGGCTCCGAGCTGGCGACCGCGGATGCCGCAACGCGCGCCAAGCTGCCTCGGATCGAGCCGCGCCACATCGCCGCGCTCGAGCGCGACATCGACGGGGTCAACGACGAGCTGCCGCCGCTCAAGTCGTTCGTGCTGCCCGGCGGTGGCTGGGCGTCGGCGTACTTTCACCTCGCCCGCACCGTGTGCCGGCGCTGCGAGCGCCTCGTCGTCGGGCTGGCCGCCGAGCAAGACGTCGGCGAGCCGGCGGTCCAGTACCTGAACCGGCTGTCCGATGCGCTGTTCGTGTGGGGCCGGTGGGCCGCGCTCAAGGACGGCAAGGACGAGCCGCTGTGGGACTCGCGATCGACGTAGTGGCTGCGTCGATCTGCGGCTGCGTGTCGAACTGGCGGCTGCGTGTCGAACTGGCGGCTGCGTGTCGAAACGACCGCGGTGTGCACGACGAACCCCCAAGGCCGCCGTGAACGCGAACAGGGAGCGAGAATCTTGCGATTCCTGCTCCCTGTTGCTCGGGCTTCACTCGACGAGGAACGTCGGGCTCGCCGATCCGGCGAGAGGTTGATTCCGAACGCTAGCGGTGGCCACCGTGGCCGCCGCCGCTGGAGTGGCCGCCGCCGCTGGAGTGGCCGCCGCCGCCGCTGGAGTGGCTGCCGCCGCCGCTGAAGTGCGAGCCGCCGCCGCCGCTGAAGTGGCCGCTGCTCGTGTGACCGCCGCTGTAGTAGCCGGCGCTGGAGTGGCCGCCGCTGAAGTTCCCGCCGCGGCTGTAGGTCGTGTGGCCGGAGTAGCCACGGCCGTAGCTGGACCCGCCGCGACCGTAGCTGTAGCCACCGCGACCGTAGCTGTAGCCGCCGCGACCGGCGAACCCACGGAAGCCGCGGCCGAAGTACGCGTGGCCGACGTACGAGCGACCGACGTAGCCGTGGTTGTACCAGCCGTAGTGGCCGTAGCCGTAGTGGCCGAAGTACAGGTGCGGGCCATAGCCCCAGACCCACGGCGCGGAGAGCCAGGTCCAGCCGTGGCTCGGGTAGTAGACGTACTCGTACGGATACGACGTCGCGCTGGTGTCCTCCGGCGTGTAGACGTACTGCTCGCCGTACGGCATCCAGACCCAGCCGTTCTGCTGGGTGAACACCCACTGGCCCGAGGCGTTGCCCTGCGCGGGCTGCGCCTGCTGGATCGGGGCCTCGACCTGCTGCGGCGTGGGCGGCTGGGCCGGCGGCGCGGGCGGCTGCATGTTGGGCGGGGCCGAGGTCGGCTGAACAGCGTCCTGGGCGTCGGCCGGCTGGCCCTCGTCTGGGGCCGCCGCTTCCTGCGCAGGATCGTAAGGGTTCTGGGGGACTTCTGCGCGTGCTGCGGTGGCGCTCGCGGCCAGGACCACGGGCAGCACGACCGCGAAGAAGGTAGTTGCGAGCTTGGTCATACGGTCTCTCCTGACCTGGATTTATGCATCACCTGGGCCAGCGCAGGTAGCTGACGCAACGGCCTAATTTTACTAGGCGATATGGCAGCGTGCTGGCCCGCGTATCGCGGCGGTCACGAACGGCCGTACGCGATCGTTGCCAGCGCGCCACACGTGACGGTTTCGTGGGGGGCAAAATTCCATCGCCGTGTGACCGCGAGCTCCGAGGAACCACGATCGCGCCGGCGATCGTGGCGTTCCTGTCTGCGCTGGAACGCACAGCCCGGATGGCGGGGTCGTGGGCGGCGCTAGGGATGCTCGGCGCCGTACGGCTCGACCCCGACCGACGCGTAGAGCGGCGCGGATGGAAACTCGATCCCGGCGCGCATCGTGGTCACGGTCTTGCCGATGTCGTCGATCCGCGCGAGCGGATCGCCATCGACCACCACCAGGTCGGCGATCTTGCCCGGCGCGATCGAGCCGGTCTTCTTGTCGCGGCCGAGGTAGCGCGCCGGATCGAGCGTCGCCATGCGCAGGATCGCCGCGTTGGGCACACCGGCGCGCGCGAACAGCGCGAGCTCGTGGTGGAACGACAGGCCGGCGAGCTCGTCGGTGCCGATCACGAGCCGGACCTTGGCGTCGTACAGCGTCTTGATCATCGCGAGCAGCTGGTTGAATGCCGCCGTGTAGCGCGCGTGCTTCGCGGCATCGAGCGGCAGCCCGCCGGTCAGGTAGCCGCGCTGGGCCTGCACCGGCAGCCGGGCGACCAGGCCCTCGAGGCCGGGCGGGATCTTGCCCTGCTCGGCGACCAGCAGCTCCTCGAACGCGTCGACCGTCGGATCGATGATCGTCTTGTGCGCGAGCAGGAGCTGGATGAACTCGCGCATCGGCTTGCCCTTGAGATCGAAGTCGACGGCCCGATCGCCGACCAGCGAGAACCGCGTGGTGTCGCGGGTATCGGTGTCGTGGGTCGCGAGGAAGTTGAGGAACAGCATGTTGATGTGCTCGATGCCGTCGTAGCCGGCGCGCACCGCCTCGTTGGCGAGCATGTGCACGGGGATGTGGCCGGTGACCGGCAGGCCGGCCTTGTGGGCCTCGGCGGTGATGATCGGCACCAGCTCGGGGCGCATCGAGTTGTAGATCTTGATGCCGTCGTAGTGGCGATCGACGAAGAACTTGACGCCGGCGCGGGCCTCGTCGGGCGTCTCGGCGGTGATCTTGCTCGACGCGGCCTTCGGGTTGCGGCCCTCGATGAAGCCGAACCGCAGCACGTGCGGGCCGATCGCGGAGCCAGCGTCGAACCGCTGCTTGTAGTCGTCGAGCCGATCGGGATCGTTGCCGACGTCGCGCGCGGTGGTGACGCCGGCGGCGAGGTCGAGCGCGCCGTCGGTGTCGCCGAGGTGGGAGTGCATGTCGACCATGCCGGGCAGCAGCGCCTTGCCGGCGAGATCGACGACCTCGGCGCCGGCGGGCAGCACCGCGGTCTTGCTCGGGCCGACCGAGGCGATCGTGTCGCCGACGACGATCACGGTCTGATCGGCGAGCCAGCGGCCGCGCTCGACGTCGAGCACGCGGGCGTGGGTGTAGGCCAGGCCGGCGGCGGGCGGCTTGTGGGCGAGTTGCTGCGCGAGCCGTGCGTCGCGGGCGCGGGTCTGCTCGAGCTGGTTGGCGACCAGCGGCGGGATCACCGCGTCCCAGCCGTCGGGGATGACCGAGTACCACTCCGACACGAAGCCGAACCAGCTGCCGTCGGGGTTCATCCAGGTCTGGGTCGGCAACAGGTCGAGGCCGAAGATCGCGTAGCCGGTCAGCGTGCGGGCCTCGCCGTTCTTGCCGGTGACCGCGACGTCGCCGGTCTTCTCGACGCGCGCGGTGCCGCTCGGCAGCAGCGGGATCGTGCCACCGTTGCGCAGCGCCGCGGCGACCAGCCAGCCCTGGACCTCGGGGAGCTCGGCGGCCGGCACGTAGAACGCCGCGCCGTGGACCTCGTGTTCGGCGGACTCTTCCTCGCTGTTCCAGCTCGCGTGGTTGCCGGTGCGCGCGAACGTGGCGGTGTACGTGGCGCCGAACGTGTGGTGGCCGTTCGCGGTCATCCGCGCGATCGTGCCGTCGGGCGCCATCGTGAGCGTGGCCTCGGTGTGCGGGCCGCGGCCGTTCTCGAGCACGTCGAGCGTGGTCGTGATGCTGCCGTCGGCGGCGGTGGTGATCGTGCTGGTGCCGGACGGCCGGCCGAACGACAGCACGACGCGCTGCGCGGTCGTCGCGGCTGTCCGGGGACCGGACGGTGCGGGTGCAGCCGGCGGCGGCGCGGGCGCGGCGGCCTCTGGCTCGGGCGGCGGTGCCGGCTGGGTCGGTGCGGGATGAGCGGCGCACGCGAGCGCGAGACCCGACGACGCCACGGCGAACAGCAGGCGAGGCAGCATGGGCGGCACGATAGTACGATTCGCGACGAGCGGCGCCGCGTTCGGGCGCGGCTGCGTCGAGCGTTACTGCGACAGCTGCGACAGAACCCTGTGGATATGAACGGCGAACGCAGCTCTGGCGCACGGCACGCATCCGAGGCGTGAAGACAGTCCAAGCTCGAGGTGCTACAATAGACTGGTGTTCACCGTCGAGCTGAAGGACGCGGCCGGAGGTGTTCCGGTGCACTTCCACATCATGGCCTCTTCGGGGCTGCCGGAGTCGGTCGTGAGCTCGCAGCTCGAGCTCATGCGGCAGCTCATGCCTTCGGTAGGAACACGGTACTACTTCCTGGTTACGACGGATCGGGTGCGAGGTTGGGAGCTCGCCAACGGTGCGCAGGTATTCGACGTGCCTACTGCCACGTTGTTCGCTGCGTATACCGGGAATGACGACGCGAAAATCCGTGGGGCGGACCCTCAATATCTTGCCGAGTTGACCCAGGCGTGGCTCGCCGATCTCACCTACCACTGGCAGAGCCGTGGCACCTCGGCACCGGGCGAGCGCGATATGCAACGCGGCGGGGTCCTCGGGTTCGTGCGGTCTGCAGCTACCGCTGTGACCGCCAGCCTGTGACGCGGATCTACGTCGAAGCACCCTTCGTGTGGCAACTGGCGCTTCGTCAGGAGCATGTGGAAGCCTGCGAGCAGTTGCTCGAGTTGGCTTCGAACGGAGCCATCGTACTGGCGCTGCCGTTTCTCATCGAAGCCAGGGGGGGCCACGTCACTCGATGCACTTGCCCTTGCTTGCTTCCTGGAAGATGCGCGGAGCCTCGACCCATCGGTGGAGCGCGCGCTCCTGGCGTTCGACCGCAAGGCTGTTTCAGCGCCGATCTCCGAAGATCTCAGGAGTGCTGGTATCAAAGTGTTTACTGCACCTGATCTGCTCACCGAGTGGCTCGCAAGCAAAGGCGTCACGCTGACAGTTTCCGTCAAGGACGCGGCCCATGCCGACAGCGATGGCCGCAGCTGACTACGGCGGATCGAAACGAAGGAATCACGATGGCGGGGTCATGAGGATCTGCTTCGTTTGCCTGGGCAACATCTGTCGGTCGCCGACGGCGCACGGCGTGATGGAGCGGCTGGTCGAGGACGCCGGGCTCGCCGGCCGGATCGCGATCGACAGCGCGGGGACCGGCGCGTACCACGTCGGCGAGCTGCCCGACGAGCGGTCGCGGGCGGCGGCGCGCCGTCGCGGGGTCGAGCTGACGCATCGCGCGCGCCAGTTCGTCGGCGCGGACTTCGAGCGGTTCGATCTGGTGATCGCGATGGACGGCCAGAACCTGCGCAACCTGCAGCGGCTCGCGGCGGGGCGCACCGCGCCGGCGATCGCGCTGTTGCGCAGCTTCGACGCGACGGCCGAGCCCGGCGCCGAGGTCCCCGATCCGTGGGCCGGGGGCGCGGCCGGGTTCGAAGCAGTGCTCGACCAGTGCGAGCGCGCGTGCGCCGGCCTGCTCGCGCAGGTTCGCGAGCGGCTGCGATGATCGCCGCGGGTCGCGGGCCGGACGATGGCGAGCGGCTGCGATGACCGCGGCGGGTCGCTGGCAGGTTGAATTCGAGGCCGCCGTCGGTGCGATCGCGCATACCGCGCCGATCGCCAGCGGCGACATCAACGACGCGTGGCGCGTCGAGCTCGCCGACCGCCGGCAGCTGTTCGTCAAGACCCAGGCCGCGCCGCCGCCGGGGCTGTACGCCGCCGAGGCCGCGGGGTTGGCGTGGATCGCCGCGGGGCCGCTGCGCGTGCCGCGCGTGATCGCGGTCGGCGCATCGTTCCTCGCGCTCGAGTGGCTGGAGCTCGGCGGGCGCGGCGGTGATCGCCGGTTTCACGCGCAGCTCGGCCGCGGGTTGGCAGAGCTGCACGCGCTCGGCGCGCCGGGGTTCGGGCTCGACCGCGACAACTACCTGGCGACCCTGCCGCAGGACAACACCGCCGAGCCCGCGCTGCCGGCGTTCTGGATCGAGCGCCGGCTGCGCCCGACGATCGCGCGGCTGTCCGATCGCGCGCTGGTCGCGCGGCTGGGCCTCGGGCTCGATCGGCTCGCGGCGCACCCGGAGCGGTTCGGTCCGCCCGAGCCGCCGGCGCGGCTCCACGGCGATCTGTGGTGGGGCAATGTCAGCTCGTGCGGTGGCGCGCCGGTGATCTTCGATCCCGCGGTCTACGGCGGCCACCGCGAGATCGATCTGGCCATGCTGTCGCTGTTCGGCAGCGTCGACGACGCGCTGATCGGCGCCTATCACGAGGTCTGGCCGCTCGCCGACGACTGGCGCGACCGGCGCGGGCTGTGGCAGCTCTATCCGCTCGCCGTGCATGCCGTGCTGTTCGGCGGCGACTACCCGGCGCAGCTGGCGGCCAGCCTCGCCGAGCTCGTGAAATAATCGCACCGGTCACCGGTCGGGATCCGGTCCGCTATCCTTGATCTGCGTGGCCTACCGCGACCGTCCCCCGGCCTGCCCGCGCTCTGGTGTGGAGCTGCTGCGCCGCCAGCGCCGCGACATCTGGCGCTGCCCGCGCTGCGCTGGCACGCAGCTCGCGGCCGCCGAGGTCGAGCGCCGGCTCCGGCTATCCGCGCCCGACATCTCCGACGACGTCATCCGCGACGTGATGACCGCGCGGCGGTCGCGCGCGGCCGCGATCGCCTGCCCGGCCTGCGCCCGCCCGATGCAGCCGATCTCGCTCGGCGGCGTCCACGTCGCGCGCTGCAACTCCGACGATCATATCTGGTTCGACGCCGCCGAGCTCGACCGCGTCATCGCCCGCGCCGGCGCCCGCCACCAGTCCCAGCGGTCCTGGCTCGCCCGCTTGCTCTCGCACCTGTTCGCGTCGTAGCCGGGGCCGCACGATCGCGCTCGATCGCGTCGCGCGCCTCGTCGGCCGTGATCTCGCCGAACAGCCGATCGATACATTCGACGAAGTTGAGACCACGCCGGAGCGGATCACCCATCACGTGATCCATCTCGTGTAGATAGCGTTCGAGCAAGATCGGTTGTGAGAGCGGCGATGCGCGATGGAGCTCGCGGGCGTCCTCCTCATCGCCGTCGTGCCACCGGATCACCTTGCTGAGGACCAGATCATGGGGCTCGAGCAACCACACTTCGAGCCGCGCGAGCTCGGGCAGGACGCGCTGCAAGCGATCCTCGGCGTCCCACGGGTACTCGGCCACGGTAGACGCGCTGAACGGCGGGAGCTCGAGGTGGGTGGCCTTGCAGCGTGCCAGCAGCACCTCGATGTCCGGCAGCAGGTGATCGATGTCCTGCGTGCCGCTCGGGATGCGGGTGTGCAGTGCGACCGCAGCGCCGCCGATCACCACGAGTCTGTGGGACTCCGTGCAGACGGCATCGAGCGCGCGCAACGCGGCCTCGATCTCGAGGTGGTCGTAGCGCCGCACCGATCAGACGCTGGCTGGGATCGGGACGAACTTGCGGAACAGGCTCTCGAACCAGTCGGCGCTGGCACGCATACGCAGCCCCCACACGCGCGCGAGCGGGAACGTCAGGCGGGTCCGACTCGTCGAGGTGGTCAGGAACAGCTCCTGGTTCTTCACCCGGCGATCGCGCAGCGTTCGGGCGCGCCTGGCCAGGGCAGGGTCGTTTGCCAGCCGCGCGGTGAGCACCAGGAAGAACCCGAGGAGGTGGCGGGTACCTTGCTGGTTGGCGCGCGCAGCGAGCCTCGCGAGATCGAGGCCGTGGTGCTGCCGCGCCAAGAATACTGGTAAGGCGCGCGCGATCTCTGGATCGCGACGCACGACCTGTAGGGTCTCGAGCACGAGATCCTCATCGGAGCCGCGCGTCGTCGTCGGTAGCTCCGCCCGCAGCGGCGCACCCGCTTGCGCGAGGTGAGCGCGCGCCTCGCGCACCCGGGGATCGACCGGACGTTCCGGCGCCGGCGCGACGAGCCCAGCCAGCAAGCCGGCTTGCGGATGCGTGGTGTTGGCGGTGAACACCTCGCCGGCCTCGGACGGCACCGCGCACACGAGCTCCCAGCGCTTCATGCCCTGCAGCTCGCGATACGCCGTGGTGAACGACACGCGCGCCCGCTTCGCCAGCTCGGTCGCGGTGCCGCTTGCGTGATCGGCCCACAGCAGCGTCAACAACCGGCGGCGGCCCTTCGAGCTGACCAGGAACATGAGCATGTGAGCAGTATATGTGAAAATAGAATATATGGAATATTCAAGAATCATACATGTTACATACTGAAGAACATTGGCGAATAGCAGCCGCGCAGCTGTGCGCTGGCTACCCGCTCTAGCGGTGCAGCGGTCGCTACGTCAAGTCGCGTCGCGGGCGAGCAGGGTGTCGAGGGTGGGGACATCCCAGCGGTCGATCGCGGCGGCGAGCGCGTCGAGGCGGGGCGCGGGGGCGCCGGCCCAGCGGGCGTCGGCGAGGGCGGGCAGGGCCGGCCGGGAGAGGCGATGGAGGGCCGCGGGGCGGCCGAGCGGGATGCGGCGGAGCTCGTCGCGGCCGATCCAGAGGGCGATGGCGAGCGCCGGCAGGCAAAGCAGGTCGGTCAGGTCGAGGCAGATCGCGGCGGGGCGGCCGAGGTGAGACAGGACGGCGGCGAGCAGGTGGGCGGCGGACGGGACGAGCTTGACCGCCGTGAACACGGCGCCGGTGGCGAGCGTGCAGAGCACGAGGCGGCGGCGCGACAAGGATGGGTCGACCGGGGCGCCGAGCCAGGCGGCGAGATGGAAGGCCAGGCCGATCGCGGCGGACAGGACGATGGGCGCGAAGACCAGGCCGGCGAGGTCGCTGAGCTTGCCGGTGACGACGCTGGCGAGCTCGGGGCCGATGCCAGAGTGGGCGCCGAAACCGGAGCCGGAGCCAGAATCGATGCCGATGCCGGAGCCGGAGCTGATGCCGGGTCCGGAGGCGACGTGCAGGCGCGGGCCGAGCCAGGCGCCGAGGCGTGGCTTCAGCAGCCAGTCGTTGATCAGGAGGACGGCGACCGCGGCGAGGCTGACCGGATGGAGCGCCTCGCCGAGCGGCAAGGCGGGCGTGGCGGCGTGATCGATCCCGCGTAAGCGACGTCGCACGCGTTCGAAGATCGACATGCGCGGCCCATTGCCCTCGGCCAGCACGCGTATACCATGCCGGTCGTGTCGGAGCCCGGCAAGCAGTCTGAGAGCGCCAAGCAACTCGCCGCCACCGAGGAGCAGGCGAAAGAACGCTTCGAGCGTGCGATGAACGAGCTGCGCGAAGGCGCGTACCGGTTCAGCGCGCGCGCCCGTGGCCAAGCCGAGCTGATCATCGAGGAGCTGATCGATCCGGAGGGCGAGACCGTGGCGTCGATCGCCGAGGTCGAGGGCGATCAGGGCGCGGTCGCGCTCGCGCAGTCGCTCGAGCTGATCACGTTCGATACCTGGCTGTTCGGCCAGATCGGCGACAAGGACGAGCTCGATCTCAAGGCCGAGGACCACTGGGAAGTCTGGTTCTCGTTCGGCGCGTGGATCGGCGAGACGATCCGGCGCCGCCACGGCGGCCACTGGCTGATGATGGGCGACGATCCGCACACCTGGCGGGTCGGGTTCTCCAAGGTCTTCCTCGAGATCGCGCCGTTCGTGTTCGGAGAGCAGCTGCTGCGGATGGGCTCGGGCGCGACGCGCAAGATGGTCAGCGAGATCGAGCGGATCCGGCAGCTGCACGTCGATCAGATGGAGCGCGACAAGGGCAAGTCGCTCGATCGGTTCGTGGCCCAGGAGTACATCCGCTTGCACACGGTGCCGCTCGGGCAGTGGATGGCGATGGACTTCTCGCACCTCGCCAAGATCTGGAACGAGTCGCCGGTGTCGGCGCTGATCGCCGACATCAAGGAGAAGGGGCCGCGGCTCGGGCCACAGAACTCGCAGATCATCGACCAGGTGGTCGGTGCGCTCGCGCGCGCCAAGCCGGACGAGCCGATCGCCAAGCAGACCGCCGACCGCGGACTGTTCGAGGCGATCGCGCAGATCGTCGGGCTGCGCCGGGCCACGGCGCCGATCGCGATCGACATCCTCGAGCGCATGGTGATGCCGGCGCTGCACGTCGGCGTGCCGGACAAGTTCCCGCCGCTCGACGAGGACGATCTGGCCAACCTCAACAAGGGCGCCCACCTGTTCGCGTTCTTCGTGGAGGTCGTGCCGCACAAGTTCCAGGCCGACGACGAGGGCTTCCTCGGCACGATCCCGCACGAGCAGCTGACCACGCCGTACGCGGATCGCAGCACGCTCGAGATCGGCAAGGGCGACTGGGTCGTCGTGAACCCGGCGCACTTCCTGCCGATGCTCCAGGAGCTGGATCCGCAGAAGCTGCTCGACAAGTACGACGAGTTCGTCAAGTACCTCGCGACGATCCCCGAGGCGCCGCGCCGGCGCGACGATGGCCGGATGCTCGCCGAGACCGTGATCCGCGCGCTCGCCGATCTCAAGGGCTGCGTGGCGACCGCGGTGCAGAACAAGGACGCGCTGCTGTTCCGGCTGCTACCGCCGCCGGGCTGACCGGCGACGCCGTCACGAACCCCAGCGCTCGCCTGACCCGGATCGCAACGCAGATTGCGAGGTCGAGGCGACGTAACGGAGGACTACCGCGGGATACCGGGCGAGCAGCAGCTTGGGGTCGCCGGCGATCGCGTAACGCGAGGCGCGGCAACGAAGAGATCGCAGAATCCGCGAAGCGAGGCGACTCCAAGATTTGTCGACCAGAGCGCCGACCGACGCAGGAACGTCGCCCAAACGATCGAAAACATGAGGACGCCACCGGGCCCGGGTGGCTTCAATCGACAGATCTTCAGATGAGCGCTGGGGTTACAGGCCCTCGCTGCCGACGCAGTGGTGGCAGGTGAACCGGTTGTGTGGATCGTAGGCGTGCTTGATGGCGAGCAGCCTGGGGTAGTTGTCGCCCCAGAACGAGCGTTGCCAGTCGGGCTCGAAGTAGTCGGTCTCGTTGACGTAGGAGCCGGAGCCCGGGGTGGCGTCGCGGATGATCTTCATCGCGGCGGCGACCTTGGCCTGCTGGGCCGCGGCGGCGGCGCGGTCGATCTCGTGGCCGGCAACGCCGGGGAGATCGGGGCCGGCCGCGCCGGTGAGCAGCAGCGCCGCGGCGTGGAGCACCGTCGGGTTGACCGCCGTATCGCGGCTGCGCTGGAGCGCGTCGGCGGAGCCGCCGGCGAGGCCCTTGTTGAAGTGGAGGGTCAGCCACCAGTGGCGCGACGCCTCGAACAGCGCCTGGGCGAGCACGGCCGCCTGCGCGCCCTCGAACTGCTCGATCGGCAGCCAGCGCGACTGGTACGCGTACCAGTAGATGTGGACCTGCTCGGCATCGCCGGCCCACCAGAAGTGGCCGGGCGGCTGATCGGCACGGTCGTCGGCGACGATCGCGTCGGGTGCGACGCTGTGGAACAGCGGATAGCTCCACATCAGGTGGCCCGGGATCGTCTGGGCCGACAGCTCGATCGCGAACCGGTCGGGGTGCTGCGCGATCCACGCGCGCAGCGGCTGCCAGACCTGCTCGGCCTCGGGCGCGGTCAGGCCCTGGAACGCGAGCGATAGCTCGAGCACGTTGCTGGGACGGATGTTGATCGACTCGCCCCAGTGCGGGTTGTTGAGCTGGTCGCGGTAGAACCCGACGAAGTGCTCGAGCAGCTCGCGGAACGCAGCGTCGGAGGTCGCGGTGATCTGGCCGCGCACCGAGCCGAACAAGCTCGGCAGCGGGTGGGTCATCAGGGTGACCTTGGTGACCACGCCGAACGTGCCGCCGCCACCGCCGCGCAGCGCCCACAGGAGATCGGCGTGCTGGCAGGCGTTGGCGATGATCTGCTGGCCGTCGGCGGTGACGACCTCGGCTTCGAGCAGGCTCGCCGCCGCGATGCCGTACTGCTTCGACCAGCTGCCGAACCCGCCGCCCTGCAGGAAGCCGCCGGCCGCGCCGACCGACGTGCAGCCGCCGCCCTGAACGTAGCGGCCGTGCTCGACGGTGACCGCCTGGTACGCCTCGAGCCAGCGCGTACCGGCCTCGAGGCTGACCGCAGGCACGGCGGGCGGGGCCGCCGCCGCGGGGCAGCCGCGCGGGACGAACGCATCGAGCACGGTGACCTGCCGCATGGCGTGGGTCCAGATCAGCAGCGAGTCGGGCGCGCTCGATCGCCCGAGGTAATCGTGGCCGGTGCCCTTGATCGCGATCCGCAGCTCGTGCGCGGCGGCGAACCGCACGCCGGCGGCGACGTCGCCGGCGGTCTCGGCAGCCACCGCGTAGGCGCTCTGCGCTGGTTGCCACGCCCCGAGCCAGCCCGCGGATTCGGTGCCGCCGGGCTGATCCTCGAGGAAGAACGGGTTGCGGATGGCGCGCAGCGTCGCGGCGCACGCTGGGCTGGTCGCGCTGGCCGGGGCGCCGTGGCAGGCAGCGAGCGGCGACTCGGGCCGCACGAGCACGCCGTGGAGCTGGGCCGCGAGCGCTTGCCAGTCCTGCTCGGTCGGCCAGCACGGCTGACCGGGGCGGCACCAGGCCTCGGGCGCGGGCGGTTGTGACGCCGACGCCACCGGGGCCGACGCCGGGGTGGCCGCCGGTGCCGCGCAGCTCGCGACGAGCGCCACGGCGAGCGCAGCAGCAGGAGGATCAAGGAGACGCGACGCCATGCCCGCAATGTGCCAGCCCGCGGCGCGACCGGCGCGGGTGTTTGCAGGAACGTGACGTGAACCCGGATCCGCGGGGGCGTGCGGTCAGCGGGCCAGCAGGTAGCAGACGCCGCTCCAGCAGGTCACGGCGCGGGCTCCGGCGACATAGCAGGTCAGCGGCGGCGTGCGGCTGCCCTCGTGCGGGCCGCAGGTCAGCTGGAACTCGAGGATCGGATCGGCGAGCTCGAGGCTGCCCGCGCGGTCGTGGAGCTGGAGCTGATCGGCGAGCTCGGCGAGCGTGCGCGGGCGGCGCTGGCGGTGGGCGTCGTCACAGCTGCCGGACCACGGCGAGCCGTAGCCGGCCGTCGACACCGAGACCGTGCGGCCGTGGAAGCTGGTCGCGTCGAGCTCGGAGATCAGCGCGTTGGGCCCGAGCACGTGGCCGGTGATCTTCCAGTCGTGGAGCACCGGCGCGTCGGGATCCGGCGGCGCGGGCGCAGCCGGCGG
>DATBBB010000395.1:0-7123 GCA_036271215.1 Kofleriaceae bacterium
GAGCGTTTTTGGGACAGACCGAGGTGAGATCGGGTAGGAAATTTGATTTTATGAACGTGAGTCGTTACCCTACTTTGTAGGACATGGACAAGCGGGAAGCGGCTCGAGTCCCCGTCCGGGTGCCGGCATTGTGCCGGTCGCGCGGGATTGTCATCGACGGGTTCGTCGAAGACGTGTCTCGTAATGGGCTGTTTTTACGGGCGCCCAAGCTGGTGGCGGCCGGATCGTCGGCGCAGATCGAGCTCGACCTGCCGGGCGAGCCGACGCTCTGTCTGGAGGCCGAGGTCGTGCGGGTCGAGCACAGCCCCGAGCGCGCCGGGATGGGCCTCCGGCTGATCGTGGATCCGCAGGAGCGCCGGTCGCTGGCCAACTTCATCATGCGGCAACACGCGGCCGATCGCTGACCCGACGAAGTTTCCCGAGCCGATTCGATGGCTTGGGGGTTGATAGGGCAAGGCGCCTTGTGGCTATCATGCCGCTGTCCCACTTGCTCCCGCCCGTGCAGCCCACAGATCCCCGAGGCCCGCGTGGCAAATTGGCCACCCGGCGTGCGTTGCTCACGGTCCGTGATGCGATGACCGCAGAGGCGCGCGCGGCCGCTGCGCTTGCGATCGGCGATGCAACAAACATGTTGCTCGCCAGGCGGCTGTCACCAGACGCGGTGGTGGCGATCTATGCGGCGAAGGGCAGCGAGGTCGACACCGCGCGGATCGACGCCGCGCTCCGCGCCGCCGGCATGACCGTGGCGTACCCGCGCGTGGTACCGCACCAGCGCCGGCTGGTGTTCCATGCGGTACCGCTCGATGCGCTGGCGACGGCGCAGCTCGGGCTGCGCGAGCCGAGCGCGGATGCCGCGGCCGTCGAGCTCGCGGACATCGCCGCGTTCATCGTGCCGGGGCTCGCGTTCGATCGCGCCGGCGGCCGGATCGGCTGGGGCCGCGGGCACTACGACGCGACGTTCGCGGCGGCGTCGCCGGACGCGCTGCGCATCGGCCTGGCGTACGACTGTCAGCTCGTCGAGCACGTCGCGCGCGAGCCGCACGACGTCGCGCTGCACATCATCATCACCGAGGTCGCGACCCACGTGGTCGTGTGAAGCATGGACGCGCTCCTACTCTTGATCGCGGTGGTGATCGGGCTCGCCGGCGGGGCCTGGCTCGGGACCCGGCTGGGCCGCGCGCGCAGCGACGGCGGCGGCGCACAGGCGGCGGCCGAGGAGGCGGAGAAGATCCGCGCCGCGGCCCAGGCCGAGATCGAGGCGATCAAGAAGGCCGCCGAGCTCGACGGCAAGGAAGCCGCGCGCAAGCGCAAGGCCGAGCTCGACGACGAGCTGAAGGCGCGGCGCGGCGAGCTGCAGAAGCGCGAGGACGGGCTGACCCAGCGCGAGCGCGAGCTCGAGAAGAGCCGGCGCGATGCCGAGCGGCGCGCCGGTGAGCTCGACAAGAAAGAGAAGAGCGTCGACGGCAAGATCAAGCAGGCCGACGGCGCGGTCGAGAAGGCCGAGGCGGCGCAGGCCGAGGCGCGCAAGCAGCTCGAGGCGATCGCCGGGCTCAGCGAGGAGCAGGCGCGCAAGCAGCTCGAGGACGAGGTCCGCGCGCAGGCGTACGCGAGCGCGGCGGTCGAGATCAAGCGGATCGAGGACGACGCCCACAAGGAAGCCACGGCGCGCGCCAAGACGATCGTCGCCACGGCGATCCAGCGGTTCGCGAGCGAGTTCGTCCACGAGCGCACGGTCGCCGTGGTGCCGCTGCCGAGCGACGACCTCAAGGGCCGGCTGATCGGCCGCGAGGGCCGCAACATCCGCGCGCTCGAGGCCGCGACCGGCATCGACATGATCATCGACGACACCGCCGAGTCGATCACGATCTCGTGCTTCAACCCGGTGCGCCGCGAGATCGCGCGGCTCGCGATCTCGGCGCTGGTCGCCGACGGCCGGATCCACCCGACGCGGATCGAGGAAGTCGTCCGCAAGGCCGAGAAGGACGTCGAGAAGGTCTGCAAGGAAGCCGGCGAGCAGGCGGTGTTCGACCTGGGGCTGCACCGCGTGCACCCCGAGCTGGTCAAGCACCTCGGGCGGCTCAAGTTCCGCCAGTCGTACGCGCAGAACGTACTGTTACACTCGGTCGAGGTCGGCTACCTCGCGGGGCTGATCGCCGCCGAGCTCGGCGCGAACGTCAAGCTGGCGCGCCGCGCGGGCCTGTTGCACGACATCGGCAAGGCGGTCGATCACGAGCACGAGGGGCCGCACGCCGACGTCGGCGCCCAGCTCGCCCGCAAGCACCAGGAGTCGCCGCGGGTGTGCCAGGCGATCGCGTCGCACCACGGCGACGAGGGCGGCACCCGGCCGCAGGCGCTGCTCGATCACATCGTCGCCGCGGCGAACTCGCTGTCGGCGGCGCGGCCCGGCGCGCGACGCGAGCAGCTGGCGTCGTACATCAAGCGGCTCGACGATCTCGAGGCGATCTGCAAGCGGTTCGCCGGCGTCGAGCGCGCCTACGCGCTGCAGGCCGGCCGCGAGATCCGCGTGATGGTGATGAACGACCAGATCGACGACGCGCAGTCGATCGTGATCTCGAAGGAGATCGCCCGCGCGATCGAGAACGAGGCGACGTACCCGGGCCAGGTCCGCGTCGTCGTCGTGCGCGAGACCCGCGCGTCCGATTACGCGCGCTAGGCTCGGCGCCGCGTAGCCCGACTTCGATCCGACTACGCGGTCGCGTTGACCGCCTGCTGCGGGAGCTGCATCGACAACTCGGCCCCGTTCGCGCCGACGATCAGCTCGCACAACGCGACGAACAGCAGCGCCCGGGTCTCGGACATTGCCTGGATCCACGGCGCGTGGCTGCTGGCGAGCGCGCGGAGATCGGCGCGGAGATCGATCTCGGCGGGATCGATCGCCCGCAGGCTGAGGTTGATCGTCTTGAGGTGCTCGGCGTGCAGCACACGCAGCGCTTCCAGGTTGGCCTCCAGCAGATCGCGCAGCTCGAGGGCCTCGGGCCGCGTCTGAGGCAGCGTCACAGCCGCGGTGACCGTGGACGGACGCGGGTGGAGCGCACGGGTCGAGGGGCGGTCGAGCGTCGCTGTCGAGTGGTTCATACCCAGAAGATACGCATCCACCTGGACAACCTTTGTCACGATGAATTGGGCGAATCTGGCGATTTTTTATCCATTAATTTCAGGATATTAATTCATTGTCTGACGACTGCTTGACCGCGGATCCGCGGCGATCAGGGGTTCCAATATCTCGGGTATCGACGAAGCTTTCTAGCTCCGGATCTCGAGACATCATGACGTCATGATGTCATGATGTCTTTGCATGTTGACTGACTCGGCCGACCGCCGGCCGCTCTATGCGCAGGTCGAGGACCACCTGGCGAACAGCATCGCCGATGGCAGGTGGCCGGTCGGCTCGCGCCTGCCTTCGGAGGACGAGCTGATCGAGCGGTTCGCGGTGAGCCGGACGACGATCCGGACCACGGTGCAGAACCTCGCGCGGCGCGGGCTGGTCGAGATCCGGCGCGGCAAGGGGACCTACGTCACCGAGGCCAAGCTGACCCAGCCGCTGACCGAGCTGTCCGGCTTCGTCGAGGACATGCAGGCCGCCGGGCGCCACGCCTCGGCGCGCGTGGTGAGCCACGAGATCGTGCACGCCAGCACCGAGATCGCCCGCCAGCTCGCCCTGCCCGCCGGCACCGAGGTCGTGCGGATCAAGCGGATCCGGCTCGCGGACGGCATCCCGCTGTCGCTCGACGACACGTTCCTGCCGCGCGCGCTCGGCGCCCAGATCCTCGCCAACGACCTCGCGACCGAGCCGATCTTCGCGCTGCTCGAGCAGAAGTACGCCACGCCGCTGATCGAGGCCGAGTACCGGCTCGACGCGATCGTCGCCGATGTCGAGCTCGCCGCCGCGCTCGAGGTCAGCGCCGGCAGCGCGATCTTCCGGATCGAGCGCACGTCGTACACCACCGGCCACCGTCCGGTCGACTACGAGCAGCTGCACTACCGCGGCGATCGCATCCGGTTCGCGACCCGCCTTCTGCGCAACCCGCCGGACCGGCCGCGCGCGCGATGACCATGCTATGGCTGTTCGCGGTCGGGCTCGGCGCCAGCGCGCTCGGCGGCATGCTCGGCATGGCCGGCGGGATCTTCGTCGTGCCGATCCTGACGATGTTCGGCCACGTCGACATCCGCACGGCGATCGGCGCGAGCATCGTCTCGGTGATCGCGTGCTCGTGCGGTAGCGCCGGCACGTTCCTGCGCGAGCGGCTGACCAACATCCGGCTCGCGATCGTGCTCGAGGTCGCGACCACGCTGGGCGCGCTGACCGGCGTGGTGCTCGCGGGAGTCGTGTCGGCGCAGGTCCTGTTCGTGCTGTTCGCGATCGTGCTCGTGGTGTCGGCGCAGCAGATGGTGCAGCGCCGCGCGGACCCGATCGTGGGGGTTCCGGCCGCCGGCGATCGGTCATCCACCCCGGGCACCCCGGGTACCCCGGGCGCCCCGGCGCGCTGGGCCGCGCTCGGGCTCGACGCGACGTACCCCGATCGCGCGCTCGGCGGCGACGTCGGCTATCGCGTCGACCGCCTGCCGCTCGGCCTGACGTTCATGTACGGCGCCGGCCTTTTGTCCGCGCTGCTCGGCATCGGCAGCGGCGTGCTGAAGATCCCCGCGATGGACAGCGCGCTGCGGCTGCCGATCAAGGTCTCGTCGGCGACCTCGAGCTTCATGATCGGCGTGACCGCTGCGGCCAGCGCCGGCGCGTACTTCCTGCGCGGCGACATCGTGGCCGGCATCGCGGGGCCGATCGCGCTCGGCTCGGTGGTCGGGGCGGTGCTCGGCGCGCGCGTGCTGCTCCGGGTATCGAACGCACGGCTGCGCGTGCTGTTCGTCGGCGTGCTGGTCGCGCTCGCGGTGCAGATGGTCGCGGCCGCGTTCGGCGTCGAGCTCGTGCACGGCGCGCAGGCAGGATGATCCGGATGAGCGAAACGACGAGCGAAACGACGCCTGGGATCGAGCAGGCGCGCGGGCTGACCCGGCCGGCCGGCCGGCTCGAGCCGCGGCTGGCGGCGCTGCTGTCGTGGGGGACGTGGATCGCGTGCGCGGTGATCGCGGTCGGCCTGGTGACCTCCGGCCGGATCGCGGCGCTCGGCATCGCGCTGGTCATCGCGCTTCCGGTCGTGCGGGTGGTCGTCATGCTCGGCTGGTACGTGCGCGTGCGCGACCTCCGGCTCGCGGCGATCTGCGGCGGCGTGTTGACGATCTTGCTGCTCGGCCTGGCGCTGGGTGCCGCCGGCTAGATGCCGTCAGATGCCGATGACGTGGTGGATCGGCGGCCGCGCCGCGGTGTGCCCGATGCGCTTCGCGTCCGCGTCCGGACGCGGCAGGATCAGCCCGTCCCACAGGACGCTCGGCCCGCTCGACGCGTCCTGGTCGTCCGGGCCGCCCGGGCCGATCACCGGATGCCGGCGGCGGCACTGGCCGGCGCCGAGCACGCCCCCGAGCACCACCCAGACCGCCAGGTGATGGGTCCAGCGTTGCAGCGCGCCGCGCGCCGCGCGCCGGGTGCCGGCCGGAGCCGCGGTCCGGGATCCAACCGATGGCTGTGGCGTGGATGCCATGTGTTATCGCGAGCTCCAATCGCTCGGCTCCGCCTCCGGCGGCTCCGGAAACTCCACCGGCTCCGGCGGCGGCGTCTGGGTCGCCATCTCGGCCTCGTGCGCCCCGACCACCATCTCGCGCAGCGCGATGAACAGCAGCGCGCGGGTCTCGGACATCGCCCGCACCCACGGCGCCCGCGCGTTGCCGATCGCGCGCAACTCGCTGCGCAGCTCGGTGCAGATGCCGTCGATCGCCTGCAGGCTGGTCTGCAGCATCCGCTGGTGCTCCTCGTGGAGCGCGCGCAGCGCCGCCAGGTTGGCCTCCAGGAGCTCGTGCAGCTCGGCGGCATCCGGCCGGGCCTTGGCCAGCGCCACGTACTTGGCGGCCGGGCGAGGCCGCGGCGGGCGGCCGCCGGACGGAGGATCGGAGCTGGGTCGCGAGTTCGTCATGCAACCAAGATACGCAGCCATCTGGACAACCCTTGTCATCGAGCCTGAACCCGGATATGCTTGAAATTGCTTGTATAGACGAGGCGATCTCAATCACATTTCCAGGGCCCTCCGGGTACTCGATGAGCTACGCGGATTCAGGCGCGGCCGCCGGCTGGCGGACATCGCCAAGCAGCTCGATGCCAGCGAGCGGACGATCCGCCGCGACCTGACCGACCTGCGCAGCGCCGGGTTCGAGATCGAGAGCGTGTCGATCGACGGTCGCGCCGGCGCCCGGCTGGCCGAGCGCACGTACTCCAGCATCGCGATCACGCGCCGCGAGCGCTACACGCTGCTCGCGATCGCGAGCCTGTTCGACGTGCTGCGCGGCACGCCGCTGTGGGAGGACGTCTCGAGCCTGCAGCGCAAGCTCGAGCAGCGGATGAGCCCCGAGGAGCGCGCCGAGCATGCCTCGCTCGGCGACCGGTTCGCGTACGTGCCCGACGGCGGCACCAAGGCCTACGAGGGCAAGGAGGACATCCTCGACGCGCTGCTGACCGGCGTGCTGTCGCGCCGGGTCGTCCGCTACGCGTACAGCGACGCCCGCGGCCGCGCGCGCGAGGGCTACTTCGCGCCGTACACGATGATCCTCTACAAGCACGGGCTCTACGTCGTCGGCTGCCGGCTGACCGAGCCCGCCGACGGCAAGGCGATCGCGCCGGGCGCGCCGATCGCGGTCTACGCGGTCGAACGCTTCACCCTCGCCGAGCACCTGCGCAACGCGCCGTTCACCGCCCCGCCCGGGTTCCGGATCACCGAGATCCTCAACGGCGCGTTCGGGATCCACGTCATGACCGACGCCGCGCCGCACCGCGTGGTGATCGAGTTCAGCGCCGCGAAGGCGGCGTTCGTGCGCGCCCGGGTGTGGCACCCGACGCAGACCTTCGAGGAGCTCGAGGATCACCGGGTGCGGCTGACGTTCACCTGTGCGAGCCTGATCCCGGTGGTGTCGTGGGTGCTCGAGTGGGGCCCGCACGCCCGCGCGATCGAGCCGCCGGCGCTGGTCGCCGAGATCGTTGCCGAGCTCGACGCCGCCCGCC
>DATBBB010000396.1:0-22464 GCA_036271215.1 Kofleriaceae bacterium
GGCAAGAACGCCCGCAAGGCGCGGCGCAAGAAGAAGAAGCGTACCGATACGCCGGCGGTGGGCGCGGTGGCCGTGGCCAAGCAGGACCAGGGGATCGACTGGGGCGCGCTGGTGCCGCGGTCCGTCGGAGCCGAGGTCGGGACGCTGTCTGGGGTCGTGCCAGCGTCGCATGTGTCGGGCGAGATCCAGGCGACGCCGCAGGCAGCCGACCGCGCCGTGCACGATGCGCAGCCGAAGGTCGTCTTCGACGAGGCCGGCGAGCGCGCCGAGCACGCCAGGGCGCAGGCGGCGAAGGCCAAGGCCGAAGCTGACGCGCGCGCCAAGGTGGAAGCTGCCGCCAAGGCCGAGGCCGACGCGCGCGCCAAGGCCGAAGCTGAGGCCAGGGCCAAGGCCGAAGCTGAGGCCAAGGCCGAAGCCGCCGAGCGTGCCAAGGCCGAAGCCGCCGCGAAAGCCGAAGCTGAGGCCAAGGCCAAGGCCGAAGTTGACGAGCGCGCCAAGGCCGAAGCTGACGCGAAAGCCGAAGCTGAGGCCAAGGCCAAAGCCGAAGCTGACGAGCGTGCCAAGGCCGAAGCTGTCGCGAAAGCCGATGCTGATGCCAAGGCCAAGGCCGAAGCCGACGAGCGCGCCAAGGCCGAAGCCGACGAGCGCGCCAAGGCCGAAGCCGACGAGCGCACCAAGGCCGAAGCTGACGCGAAAGCCGAAGCTGATGCCAAGGCCAAGGCCGAAGCCGACCAGCGCGCCAAGGCCGAAGCCGACGCCAGCGCCGAGGCCATCCGCGTGGTTGCAGCGACGGTAAGCCTGTCGCACGAGTCAGCGTATGTTGCCAGCGAGCTACCGATCGACGACACCAAGCCCGAGCGCCTGAGCCCTCGCAAGCTGAGCAACGCCGCCGGCGCGATCGATGCGCCGAGCCGGTCGCGCGATCATGGCGGCAACGAGGCAAGCGGGCTGATCACGACGCCGCTGACCGCCGAGCAGATCGCCGAGATCACCGCAACCGCGACGCCGAGCGCCAACGAGGCTGCCAACGAGGCTGAGAACGATGTCACGAACGACGTCAGCAGCGAGGCAACGAGCGAGGCAACGAGCGAGACGACCCGCGACGTGGCGAATGCAGCGACGAGCAAGATCGCCCGCATCAACCGCGACGACATCCTCACCAAGCGCGAGCGCCTGATCGGCCGTCAGCTGACCGAGACCGCCGGCGTCACCGTGGCCGAAACGCTGACCGAGAGCGTCGTCGTCCATGACCGGGTGATCGTCGATACGCGCAGCTCCACGACCGTCCGGCTGACCGCCACCCCCGTCACCGAGGTCATCCCCGCCACGCGTCCGGCCCCCGCGGCCCCGGCCGCCGACTCCGCGCCGACCGCCGTCGACGACGATCCGTCAGACGGCGTGATCATCCAGCACATCACGACCGCAGACACCGCGCCGGTGAAGCGCCGCCGCCACCCGCCCAGCGAGCCGCCCGAGGACGATCGTCCCGGCGACGCGACCGGCGAGATCACGATGCCGCGCGCCCGGCCGAGCATCGACCCGCGCCAGAGCGAGCCGTCGATCCTCGTCGCCGATCTCGCCACGATCCACGCCCAGGTCGGCGACGTGACCAGCGGACAGGTCACCGCGCCGACCCGCGCCACGCGCGACGCCGGCACACCGGCCCAGGCCACCGCGCCGACCCGCGCCACGCGCGACGCCGGCACACCGGCCCAGGCCACCACGGTCGACGCCGTTCGCAACGACGCCGTGGTGTTCAGCGAGATCGAGGAGGCGTTCTTCCGCGCCGGCCACGAGGTCGCCGGTGCCCCGGCGGCCGAGTCATTCGACGATCTCGACGTGGGCTACCGCAAGGTCGGGTTCTGGGATCGGCTACGCGGCAAAGCGCCCCGCCCGGTCGATTTATCCGATGAGCTCACCGCGGCCAAGCCGGTTGCACCGCAGCCCGCCGTGGCGAAGCCGGTTGCACCGCAGCCCGCCGCAGCGAAGCCGGCGACCTCGAGCCCGGCGCCCAAGCCGGCGTCGCCCCCCGCGAGCGACCCGCCTGCGCCTGCCGCCACCGCGAGCGACCCACCGGTGCCTGCCGCCACCGCGAGCGCCAAGCCCGCCAAGCCCGCCGCGCCGGCGCCGAACGACAAGCCCCGGGGCGCCAGCAAGACTCGCACGACCCAGAAGTCGCGACCGTCGGGCAAGTCGAACAAGAAGCAGTAACGCCTACGGCGCGGTCCAGTCGATCTCGAGGCCGCCGCGCGAGCTGCTCATCCGCAGCCGGACCTGCTTCGCCGACGGCCCGAACACCGCCGCCGAGCGCGGAAACCGCGCGATGTACGGCAACGCGAACTCGCCGAGCGCGGGGAACTCGGCGCGCACCACGAACGTCGGCCGGCGATCCTTGACGATCTCGATCGGCTCGACCTCCTGGCCCTTGTCATCGATCAGCACGACCCGCCACACGCTCTTCTTGCCGCGATCGATGTCGTTCTCGCGGCGGTCCCACGTCGTCACCATCACCTCGAGCTCGAACGGCCCGGCGATGTCGGCCCTCGACTGCGCGAGCCGCTGGTCGCGCGGCGCGCCGATCAGACCGCGGTTGTCGGCGTCGTGCACGGCGTATGCGGCACGCCACTCGGGCGACTTGAGCGTGGCGACCAGCTCGCAGACCTCCTGGTACTCGCCGCGCAGCTGCGCCTTGCGGGTCCATGCGCGGACGACGTCGTCGTAGTCACCGACGGTCGGCGGCCAGTCCTCGGTCAGCCGGACCTGGGGGTACGTCGTACTACACGACGCGGTCAGCCAGACGATCGCGACCAGACAAGCTGCAGCTCTCATGGGGTGCCCTTGACCCGATCATCGGGGAGAAAGTCGCGCCGGGTGAACAGCGTGGTCAGCGGCGCCTCGCGGGTCACCGCCTCGCGGCCGCCCTCGAGCCGATCGACCAGGCCGATCGCGTGCACGACCTCGAGGCCGGCGAGCCGGGCGCGCTCGATCGCCTTGAGCGTGGCCGCGCCGGTGGTCACGACGTCCTCGACGATCACGACGCGCGCGCCGGCGGGGAGCCGGGTGGTCTCGAGCCACTGGTTGGTGCCGTGGCCCTTGGGCTCCTTGCGGACGAGGAACGCAGCGCGCGGCCGGCCGCGCTGGAAGCTCACGACCGACGTCGCGGTGGCCAGCGGATCGGCGCCCAGGGTCAGCCCGCCGACCGCGACCGCGGCCGGGGCGAGCTGTTCGATCAGGGCATGGAACAGCTCGCCGATCAGGGTGGCGCCCTCGGCGTCCAGGCTGACCTGCTTGCAGTCGATGTAGAAGTTGGAGGTCTTCCCTGAGGACAAGACGACCTCGCGCTCCTGGAACGCGGTGGTTCGCAATAGCTCGAGCAGGCGATCGCGCTTGGCGGCGAGCTCGGGCCGGTCGACCAGTAACGACATGCCAGGAGACGCTACCACGCGGTAAATCACTCAACCGCGTGCCAGCCCCCTCCCGATCGATTGACGTTACCCGGATCACCCCCTAGAGTCCCCAGACCGCGTGCACCTCGTCGACGAACACGACGCCATTCCGGTCCGCTCCACGGACGATCTGCTCTCGTACTTCGAGAGCGCCGGCAAACCCACGGCCCGCTGGCGGGTCGGCACCGAGCACGAGCTGGTCGGGGTAACCACCGCTCCCGGTGCCGTCGGGGAACCGCCGTCCTACGACGGCCCCCACGGGATCGGCGCGCTGTTCCGATGGTTCGCCGACCGCAGCGGCGAGCCGGTGCTCGAGGATGGCCACATGATCGCGCTGTCGCGGGGCGACGCGCAGCTGACGATCGAGCCCGGCGGTCAGTTCGAGCTCGCGGCACGGCCGATCTCCGATGATCACGACTTTGTCACCGATCTGAAGACGTATGCCACCGAGATGGGCCTGGCATCGCGCGAGCTCGGCCTGGCGTGGCTGTCGATCGGGCTGCGTCCATTCGGCACTCGCGGCGATATCCCGGCGATGCCGAAGCAGCGCTACGACGTGATGCGCGCGTACATGCCGACCGTGGGCACCCGCGGGCTCGACATGATGATGCGCACCGCCACGGTGCAGGCCAACCTCGACTTCTCCGATGAGGCTGATGCCGCAGCCAAGCTGCGCTGCATCAACTCGGTGACGTCGATCCTGACCTCGCTGTGGGCGGCGTCGCCGATCGTCGACGAGAAGATCAGCGACTTTCAGACCTACCGGGCGTGGATCTGGCGCGACACCGACAACGCGCGCGCCGGCATCCTGCCGTTCATGTTCGAGCGCGACGACATCTTCCGGGCGTACACCGAGTGGGCGCTCGACGTGCCGATGTACTTCCTGTACCGCGGCGGCTACCACCGCGTGCCCGGCGGGTTCACGTTCCGCCAGTTCATGCGCGATGGGTTCGGCGAGGAGCACGCGCTACGCGCCGACTGGGCACTGCACCTGTCGACCTTGTTTCCCGAGGCGCGGCTCAAGAAGTTCATCGAGGTCCGCGGCTGTGATTGCGGCTCGCTCGAGATGATCGGCGCGCTCGGCCCGTTCATGCGCGGCCTGCTCTACGACACCACCGCGCGCACCGCGGCGATCGCGCTGACCGCCAAGCTGTCGATCGCCGATCGCCAGCAGCTCGCCGACAGCGTGCCCCGGCTCGGGTTCGCCGCGCGCGCCGGCGCGCACAGCCTCGGCGACCTCGCGGTCGAGCTGGTGAAGATCGCCCGCGATGGCCTGTCGCGCGTCGCGCCTGCGGCGACGTCGCTGATCGACCCGGTCGAGGACATCGCGATCAGCCGCCGGACCCAGAGCGACCGGATCATCGAGCGCTGGAAGGCCCACGCCGGCGACCGCGCCGCGCTGGTCCGCGCCCTCGCGCATCCAGGCCTCGCGCCGTAAGCGCTCGTTCGTCGTTCCGTTCGTCGTTCCGTTCGTCGTTCCGTTCGTCGCTCACTCGTCGTCGAAGTCGATCTCGAGGCTGTCGTGGGTCGTGACCCGCGGGGCCGACGTCACCGGCGTCGCGCCCGCCGGCGTCGTGGTCGAGCGCACCGCGCGCTGCGGCGCAGGCGTGTGGCGGCCCGGGCCGGCCGCGGCCGGGACCGAGAGATCGTCGAGATCCACGTCGAGCGCCTCGAGCGCATTCTCGAGCTCGTCGTCCTCGACCGGCGCACCGTACAGCGACGGCAGCTCCGGGACGCCGCGCAGGATCGCCGGTTCCCGGCGCGACGTCGCCGGGGCAGGCACCGGGGCAGGCACCGGGGACGGCAGCTTGGTCGGACGCGGCGCGGCACGATCGTGCGGCAGCGCTGGCCCGAGATCGAGGTCGACCGAGTCGCCCGACGGAATGGCGGCGATCGTGTAGCTGCTGCTCGGCTCGGGCTCGAAGATCGGCTGGACGATGCCGTGCGAACCGGCCCGATCGTCGCCCTCGGGATCGTCGTCGGAACCTGGATCGAGATCTCCGGTGAGCTCGCCGCCGGGCACATCGTCGAGTGGCTCGTCGCGGGTATCGAACACCGCGAGCGCCTGGCCGGCGCTGTCGAGCAGCCCGTCGGCGTGCGCGCCGTCGAACACATCGTGCGTCGACCCCTCGGGGTGCGGCTCGGCGTAGTACATGTCGCTCTCGTCGTTCATGCCGTCGTCGCCGAGATCGAGCCGCGCCGCGAAGTCCTGCCGGCTCGGCCGGTCGGCCGGCGCCACCGGCGACCGCGCGGCCCGGAGGTTCGAGGTCTCCTGCTCGCCGTGCGCCGCGAGCAGATCTTCGTCGTCGGCGTCGGCCTCGGCGAGGATCTCGAAGTCGTCGAACTCCTCGAGGCTGAGATCGTGCGGCGCCTCGCCGCTGTCGTCGTCGCGTTCCCCCGCGGCGTCATCGGGCGGATCGACGTAGTGGATCGCCGACGCACCCTCGACCGAGATCCCGAGCGAGCTGGCGAGCCCGAGGTCGTCGTCGTCGGCCTCGGCCTCGCCGACGGCGAGCTGGGCTTCGAGGCTGGCCGCCAGCTCGGCCTGATGGTTCGCAGCCTCGTTCGCAGCCTCGTTCGCAGCTTCGTTCGCAGCTTCGTTCGCAGCCTCGGCGTACGTGCCGGTGTCGAACGCGGCGGGCGGCTCGGGGATCGCGCCCATCTCGGTGTGCTCGACGTCTTCCAGGTCCAGCTCGTGGAGCTGGGGGATCACGTCGGCGATCTGATCGGGCTCGACTTCATGAACGTCGGGAGCGTCGGACGGCTCGGCGGCCTCGGACGGCTCGGCGGCCTCGGACGGCTCGGCGACCTCGGACGGCTCGGCGGCCTCGGACGGCTTGGGAACGCCGGGGATCTCGAGCCCTGCGGGCGTCGCGAGCTGTGCGAGCTGCGATCGTGGCTCCGTCGCGATCTCGTCGACGGTGTGCGGCGCGAACGACCGCAGGCGTGCGCTTTCGAATGGCTCCGGCGCGCTCGCGGGATCGTCGAGCTCGAAGTCTTCCTCGAGCTCGGCGGCGGCGGACAGGTCGATGATCGATGGCGCCGACAGCGCACCCTCGAGCACGGCGCGATCGACATCGGACGGCGGCGCCTCGCGCACCGGCGCCGGTGGCTCGGCCACGGGCGCGGGATCCGGCCCCGCAAGCGCTGACTCGGGCGCGGGGTCCGGCAGCCCCGCAAGCGCCGACTCGGGCGCGAGCTGCGGCGTCGATCCCGGCATGATCGGCCCCGGCATGATCGGCCCCGGCACGATCGGCCCCGGTGGCGGCGCCCATCGCGCACTGCGATCGCGCCGGACCGCGCTGCCTCCGAGCTGGCGCGCGAGCTCCGCGGACGCGGCCTCGATCGACACCTCGAGCGGCACCGCGGCGACATCCGCCAGCGCCTCGAGCTCGGCATCGAGCGCCTCGCCGGCCAGCGCACGTGCGCGCGCGAGCGCCGCGGCCACGTCGACCTCGTCGTCGAGCCCCGGCACCGCGATCGACAGGCTCGCGATCGGCCCCGACGCGCTCTCGATCACCTCGCTCATCGAGGCGCGCCGGCGACGCGCCGGCTCGGGCCCCAGCGGTGCGATCGCGAGGACCTTGGCCGCCGCCATCGACCCCGTGGTCCGCCTGGGCGCGGTCATCAGCGACTCGCCGGCCGGCTCGCCGGGCAACGCACCGGGCGCGCTCGGCAGCACAATCGACGGCCGGCTGAACGACCCGCTCGACGACGCATTCGCCGGCGCGCTCACCGGCGCGCTCGACGACGCATTCGCCGGCACACTCACCGACCCGCTCGACGGCGCATTCGCCGGCGCGCTCGCCGGCCCGCTGTCCAGCTCGCTCGGTGCCACCAGCGGCACCGGTCCGGTCGCCAGATCGGCGCGCCGCGCGGCCTCGATGTCGGCGGCCATCGGCAGCCCGAGCTCGGGCAGCCCCAGCACCTTGCGGCGCTCCAGCATGCGCAGGATCAGCGCGCGACTCTGCGGCGTCACCCGCGACAGCTCGATCGCCATGCCGAACGCCACCCGCGGGTTGTCCGGATCGGGCGGCGTCGTCGCCTTGACCCGGCCCAGCCCGACCAGCACCGGCGTGTCGTCGGCGAGCCGCAGCTCGAACTTGATCTCGGCCCCGATCGGCTGCAGCGCCTTGGTCGGCAGGAACAGCCCCGACTTGCCGACGTTGGACGCGAACCGCTGCACCATCACTTCGACATCGTCGTAGCGAAGCTTGATGCGGATCACGATCGGCGCCGCAGGCCGCGCACCGCTGGAGTCGTCGGAAGCCATGGCAGGGCCTCGCACGTGGCCCGCTACAAGTATCCCGCTCCCGGCGGCTAGGCGTCAAACATCCGCGGCCGGCCCCGCCGCGGCAGGTGCCCGGAAATGGGATCGCCGATCCCAGCACCGGACGCCCGGCCGGCGACTCGCCACCAGGATCTCGCGAGCTTCCGCTGCATGCCGGGTGCTGCACCCGACAGCCAAGGCATCGCCGACACCGCCAACCTGTTCGTCTCGTTCATGCTACCGGCACCGCTGCCGGTCCGGCCGGCCACGGAGCCACCTCAGGGCAGGCTGTTGATCCAGGTGACGATCGCGGTCTTCTGGGTGTCGGTCAGCGCCGGCCCCTCGTGGGCACCCTTGGTCACCAGCGGGTTGGTCGCGCCGGGCTTGACCTTGTAGGGCGCCTCGAGCGCCGTGTACGAGGTCAGGGTCGGCTGCTGGCCAGTGCTGTGGCACGTCACGCAGACCGTGACCTGCGGCGTGACCTGGGCGGTGAACGTGGCCGATGGGTCGGTCCCGGTGCCGGTACCGGTGCCGCTCCCGGTTCCCGTGCCACTCCCGGTGCCGGTGCCGGTACCACCGGTCATCCCGGCGTCGGGGCTGGTGCCCCCGCCACCGCTGGGCACTTCGCCCACGCTGCAAGCGCCAAGAACCATCATCAGTGCAACCGCCGTGGACCGTAGAGCGATCATTGTTTGGGTATCCATATGCAAGACTCGGCACATCCTTAACGAAGACTCAACGCTCGTCTTTTCGAGATGTTACACGATCGGATGATCGGAGCCTAGACCCCGGTGGGAGGTCACCAGTCCTGAGGGATCGGCGGCCGGCATGCCGCTCGATCCAGGATGGCTGATCGACCGTACTACCGAGGAAGATCTGGCCGGCACGCGGTGGTCGAGGCTTGCACAGCAACCCCGTGTGGGCACCGTGCACAGAGCGAAGGTCGTGTACCCTTCGCCGCGTGAGCGCTAAAGCCCCCCAGACGTACGTCCTGCATACCTTCGTGCTGTTCATCGTCCTGGCCATCATCCTGGTCGTGTTCCTCCATCACCAGTGGGGGTGACCCTCAGGCCTCTCAGGCCTCTCAGGCGTGGTCCTCGACCCACTTGCGCGCGGCGGTGAGCGCCGCGGGGACCTGCGCCGCATCCTTGCCGCCGCCCTGCGCCATGTCGGGCCGCCCGCCGGCCCGCCCGCCGAGTAGCCCGGCGATCTCGCCCAGGAGCTTGCCGGCCGAGACCTTGCCGACGAGGTCCTTGGTCACCATCGCGACCAGCTTGATCTCGGCGCCGCCGGTGCCGGCGAGCACGATCACGCCCGAGCCGAGCTTGTCGCGCAGCTGATCGCCGGTGTCGCGCAGGACCTTGGCGTCGTCGACCTCGACCGCCGCGGCGAGGACCTTGACGCCCTTGATCGTGACCACCTCGGCCATCAGGTCGCGCGCGCCACCGCCCGACGCCAGCCGCTGCTTGAGCTTGTCGAGCTCGCGGTCGAGGGCCTTCTGATCGGCGATCAGCTTGTCGACCCGGTGCGCGACCTCGAACGGCGCCGCCTTGAGCCGCTCGCCGGTCTTGACCAGCTCGTCCTCGAGCCGGCGCAGGTAGTCGAGCGCGCCCGCGCCGGTCACCGCCTCGATCCGGCGCACGCCCTGCGCCACGCCGGCCTCGCCGACGATCTTGAACAGCCCGATGTCGCCGGCGCGCCGGACGTGGGTGCCGCCGCAGAACTCGATCGACTCGCCGCCGATCCCGACCACGCGGACCTGGTCGCCGTACTTCTCGCCGAACATCGCGATCGCGCCGCGCTGCTTGGCCACGGCGATCGGCAGCACGTCGACCACCGAGTCGAGGTTGCGCCGGATCTCGGCGTTCACCAGATCCTCGACCCGGCGCTTCTGATCCTCGGTCATCGGCGAGAAGTGCGCGAAGTCGAACCGCAGCCGCTCGGGCGCGACCAGCGAGCCCTTCTGCGCCACGTGGTCGCCGAGCACGTGGCGCAGCGCGTGGTGCAACAGGTGGGTCGCCGAGTGGTTGGCGCGGATCCGCTCGCGGCGCTCGTCGTCGACCGCGAACCGCACGGCGTCGCCGTCCTTGATCGCGCCGCGGATCACCTCGCCGAACAGCACGTGGACGTCGCCCGCCGGCTTCTTGGTATCGTCGATCCGGACGTCGGCATCGGCGGTCTTGACCATGCCGGTGTCGCCGATCTGGCCGCCGCTCTCGGCGTAGAACGGCGTCTGGTCGAACACCAGCGCGACCCGCGCGCCGTCCGACGCGTGGTGGACGCGCTCGCCGTTGACCAGGATCGCCTTGATCGTGCCCTCGCCCGACGTGCCGCGGCCGTCGTGGCCGCCGTCGTAACCAATAAATCGGGTCGCGCCGACCTCGCCGGCGACCGCCTTGAGCTCGCCGGCGATCGCCTCCTGGTCCGAGCCGGCGAACCGGCTGCGGTTGCGCGCCTTGTCCATCTCGGCCTCGAACCCGGCCTTGTCGACGCCGTAGCCGCGCTCGCCGGCGATGATCTCGGTGAGATCGTCGGGGAACCCGAACGTGTCGTACAGCGTGAACACCGCCTTGCCCGGGACCTGCTTGTCGCCGGCCTTGGCGAGCAGCGCGAACTCCTCCTCGAGCAGCTTGACGCCCTGATCGAGCGTGGCGCGGAACCGCTTCTCCTCGGCGAGCGCCACGTTGGCGATCGTCGTCTTGTGCTGGACCAGCTCGGGATAGTGCTCGCCCATCTCGGCGACCACCTGGAGGCAGACCTCGTGCATGAACGGCTGCTCGATCCCGAGCAGCTTGCCGTGGCGCACCGCGCGCCGGAAGATCCGGCGCAGCACGTACTCGCGGCCGGTGTTGTCCGGGAACACGCCGTCGGCGATCAGGAACGCCGAGCACCGCGCGTGATCGGCGATCACGCGCAGCGAGGTGTCGCGCTCGGGGTCCACGCCGTAGGTCGCGCCGGCGAGCCGCGCCGCCACGGCGAGGATGCCGGTGAACAGATCGGTGTCGTAGTTCGACGCCACGCCCTGCAGCACGCTGGTCACGCGCTCGAGGCCGGCGCCGGTATCGATCGACGGCGCGGGCAACGCGAACAGCTCGCCGCCCGGCGTGCGGCGCTCGAACTGCATGAACACCAGGTTCCAGATCTCGAGCCAGCCGACCCAGCTCGCCGGGTCCGTGGTCGGCCAGCGCTCGGGCACGCCGTTCATGAAGTAATGGATCTCCGAGCACGGCCCCATCGGCCCGGTGTCGCCCATCGCCCAGAAGTTGTCCTTCTTGCCCAGGCCGATCACGCGGTCGTCGCCGAACCCGGTGACCCGCTTCCAGATCTCGCGCGCCTCGTCGTCGGGGCCGAGCCGGTCGCCCGGGTCACCGCCGAACACGGTCACGCACAGCCGCGACTGATCGATCTTGTAGACCTTGGTCAGCAGCTCCCACGCGCCGGCGATCGCGTCGGGCTTGAAGTAATCGCCGAACGAGAAGTTGCCGAGCATCTCGAAGAACGTGTGGTGGCGCGGCGTCTTGCCGACCTCGTCGAGGTCGTTGTGCTTGCCGCCGGCGCGCACGCACTTCTGCGACGTGGTCGCGCGCTTGTACGGCCGGACCTCGGCGCCGGTGAACACGTCCTTGAACTGCACCATGCCGGCGTTGGTGAACAACAGCGTCGGATCATTCGACGGGACGAGCGCGCTGGAGGCCACCACGGTGTGGCCCCTGGAGCGCCAGAACTCGAGAAACGCGCTACGGACGTCGGCAGCTTTCATGACCGGCGAAAACTAGCATGCAGGCCGCGCGTGCGTCGCGGCTCGTGCACCCGCCGTCAGTAGGCGTAGCCGACCGTCGCCATGCCGCCGAAGTAGTTGTCGCGGGCGCCGGTCACGTCCTGGGTCGTCGGATCCATGTCGCGGTTGTTGCTCGCGAACCCGTTGCCCTGGAACGTGAAGCCGATCGTCTCGGCGTGGAACGCGACGCGCGCGAAGATGTTCGGGGTGATCAGGTAGTCGGCGCCGACCGTGCCCTCGAACCCGGTGACCTTCGAGGTGCCGTACTGGGTCACGCCCTGGATCTGGCCGGTGTCGAGCATCGCCATGATCTTGACGTCGAGGTTGGCGATGATCTTCTCGGTGATCGGGAACCGCACGCCGGCGCTCGGCTCGACGCTCTTGTAGCGCACGTTGGGGATGCCGCTCTGGTTCTTGGCCGACTGGAACGCGATCGAGAACTGCTGATCGCTGTAGCCCAGGCCACCGATCACGACCGGCGCGGTCGGCGACTGGCCGAACGCATAGCGGAACACGCCGCCGAACCCGAACCGCGAATCGAAGCTGTGGTAGCTCGTCGGCGTCGGGTGATCCGGATCCGGCTTGATGCCGTTGTTGGCGACCTGGGTGTTGAGCTTGAACACCCGGCTGCCGGACACGTTGATCCCGATGTTCTTGAGCAGGTCATCGCGGGTGTGCCCGTACGAGAGCGGGTAGATCGTCGTGTCGATCGCGAACCCGGGGACCGGCTTGCCCTGATAGCCCGGCGGCTTCTGGAGCAGGGTCTTGGTGTACTTGAACGTCAGCTGGCGCAGCTCCATCGACAGTCCGAAGTCGGCGTCGACGGTGCGCTCGCCGGGCGACAGCGCGGTGGCGGTATCGAGCGGCGCGCGGGTCGCGTTGGCCTCGACCTCGTTGCCGTCGTCGTCGTGCGACGCCACGCGCCGCTTCGCCGACCGGTGATCGTCGTCCTCGGCGTCGTCGGACTTGGCGGCGGGCTTCTTGCCGCCCTTGGCCGGCAGCTTGTCGTCGTCGGCGTCCACCTTCTTGACGCCCTTGGCCGCGACCTTCTTCGGCGGCACCTTGTCGTCGTCGTCGTCCGGCTTCTTACCGCCCTTGGCCGGCAGCTTGTCGTCGTCGTCCGGCTTCTTGCTGCCCTTGGCCGGCAGCTTGTCGTCGTCGTCGTCCGGCTTCTTGCTGCCCTTGGCCGGCAGCTTGTCGTCGTCGTCGTCGGCCTTGCTGCCGCCCTTGGCCGCGGCCTTCTTCGGCGGCACCTTGTCGTCGTCGTCGTCCGCCTTCTTGACGGCCTTGCCGCCCTTGGCCGGTTTGTCGTCGTCGTCGTCCGCCTTGCTGCCGCCCTTGCCGTTCGCGTGCTTCGAGAACGCGCCGTGCTTGGGCGCGTCATCGTCATCGTCGTCCGCCTTCTTGCCGCCCTTGGCCGGCTTGTCGTCGTCGTCGTCCGCGCTCGACCCACCGCCACCGCCGAGTGGCCCGAGCAACTCGTCCTTGATCTCGCGCTGAGCGCGGCCGTCGATCTTGGGCCCCTCGGCCTTGGTATCCACCGAGCTGTCGACCTGGCCGCTCGTGCCCGAGTGCAGCTTGAGGTGGAGGATGAACTCGTCGCGCCGCTTCTCGATCCTGCCCTCGACGACCGCGTCGACCTTGAGCTTCTTGGCGACCTTCTTGATGTTCTTGTCCGAGACGTCGCTCGCGTCCATCGCCTCGGCGGACTCGTTCCACTTGTCGGTCGAGATCACCGTCTGGGTCTTCTTGAGCAGCCGCACCAGGTCGTCGTGAAACCGGCCGCTCTTGGGCCCTTCGAAATCCAGCACGACCACGCGCTTCTTGCCCGCTTCGGCCACCCCGTCCGCGCCGGCCAGCGCGCACAGCACCAGCAGCGCTGCCCAGACGCCCTTGCTCGAAGCCCTCGCTCTCGAATTCGTCATTGCCATGTGCTCCGGGAGTAAGTTCCAAGCCGGCCGGGGCCCAGCTTTTCGACGGTGTGCAGCGTCGATAACACGAGATTGTCGATGCCTGCCGCCGTGATCGCGATCTCCGTGGTCCCGCAGTCGCGCATCTCACCAACGAAGATCACAGCCGGTTCCCTTGTGCGTTGTTCGTGAGATCGAGCACGGTCTGCGGGCGGTTCAGCGGATCGAATGGCGGCGTCACGGGTGGGATCACACGCAGGACCATGCCGGCCGATCCATCCTGTGGTGGTACGTCTCGCACCATGCGCAGGCCCCCATGATCCGGAAGACCCGAGAGATCGGAGGTGTCCCCACCTTCAGATGAACGTCGGATGCCCCGAGCTGCCGGGTGGCAGTCAGGACACGGTCGAGGATCTGAGTCATCCCGTAGCTGGTTAGGATAACACAGGGACTGTTCAGATCTCGCGGCGTTCAGAGGCGAGACCCCAACAAGTACGTTACGCTTGTCACGGGATGCGTTGCCCGACCTGTGGCACCGAGAACGCACCGGATTCCCGGTTCTGCGGCGGCTGTGGTGCACGTTTCAGCACCTCGGCGCCACGCGTCGCGCCTACTCAAAAGATCTCCGACGATGCGCCGTTTCCGCAGCCGACCGGCGCTCCGTACGGCGGCAGCAGCGGCGGGTCGATGGCGCCGAGCGCGGGTCCGGCCTTACCGACGCAATATGCGGCACCTCCCATGCCTGCATCCGCGATACCCGCGCCCGCGATGCCGCCGCCGGCACCGCCGCCGAGCCGCGCGGTCGGCAGCGCACCGCAGAGCACGTTCGCCGGCGCCTCGCTCGGCTCCAACGCACCGGGCGAGGCGGCCCGACCGGCGACCGCGCGGCCATCGCCGATCGACGATCCATCGCTGTCGATGCCGATCGTCGCGCGCCGGCCCCTGGGCTTGATCGCCGTCGTGCTGCTGGTCGACATCGGGCTCGCCGTCGCCGGTGGCTGGATGCTCAGCCGGGGCCTCGGCACCACACCAACGATCGAATCCAAATGACCACCTCCGAAACCTCGGGCGCGCATCGCCCCATGTCCTCCGGCGCGAACCTCATCGGGATGGAGGTCCTCGTGCTCGATGGCGACACCGGTGTCCACACCGGCATCGCGCAGCTACTGTCCGAGGCTCACCTCCACGTCACCTGCGTGTCGGATCCCGAGCGCGCCCAGGCCCTGGTCGACCGCCAGTTCTTCTCGGTCGCGCTGATCGACATCGACACGCCGGTGCCGCGCGCCGGCATCGAGACGATCCGCGCGATCAAGCACAAGTCGCCGACCTCGATGATCATCGCGCTGACGCCGCGCCGGTCGTACGACGACGCGGTCGACGCGGTGCGCGCCGGCGCGATCGATCTGATCCTCAAGGCGCCGGACTCGGTCGCCTACCTCAAGGAGCGCGTGCTCGACGCCGCCGGGCGCTCGGTCGGCAAGCGCGAGGTCGACTCGGTGCTCGACGACGTGCGCGGCGTACACGACGAGTTCCTGGTCCGGTTCATGGAGGCCGAGCGCCGCGCGAGCGACCTCGCCGACAAGGCGACCGGCCGCGACCGGACCCAGCTCGACCAGATCGACGAGCTCCGCGTGCTGGTGATCGACGAGGTCGACGACTTCGTCACCGCGATCACCCCGGCCGCGCCCGCCGGGTTCAGCTTCACCCACGCGACCTCGGGCGGCGAGGGCCTCGACCGGATCAGCACCGGGCCGTTCCACTACGCGATGGTCGCCGAGGACATCACCGACCTGCCGGCGACCACGGTCGCGCGCACGATCCGCAACCAGCACCCCGACACCGTCGTGCTGACGTTCCTGGGCCCGGCCGACAACGGCCGGGTCGAGCTGGTCGAGACCCATGGCACGCGCGCGCTGGTCCAGCCGTTCACCGACGCCCAGCAGCTGATCGGCCGGCTCGACGACCTCGCCGAGGCGTGGCGGGTCAAGGCGCGCGAACGGCGCTACGCCCAGGCGTTCCGCGAGAAGCACTACGACTTCCTGCGCCGCTACGTCGAGCTCAAGACCAAGATCGAGCGCGCGATCCACGACGGCCCGGGCTAGCGAGCGCGACCTCACGACCGTTGCACCGGCGCCGCGGCTGCGCCCGATGGCGGTACGACATCGGCGTCAGGGTTTCGCAGATCCGGCGATCTCACCGGCGCCAAGTCGGCGATTCGACAGCGATGCGCAGGTGGTACATGCGCTGCACATCGTGATCGCCATGCGCTCCACACTCGCTCTGCTCGTCATCCTCGCTACCCTCGTCCCGGCCTGTATCAAGTGTGGCCTCCCGCCCGCGGACAGCGAGGACCTCGACACCGCCCGCACCCAGTTCGCCGCGGCCGACCGGCCGTCGTACAGCTTCACGTGGCAGGAGGGCTGCTTCTGCGGCAGCGACCAGATCCGGCCGATCCGGATCTCGGTCACCGGCGACACGATCACCCGCGCGACGTTCGACGACGATCACACCCCGGTCACCGACGCGGTCATGAGCAACCTCAAGACGATCCCCGGCGTGTTCGACATGATCGAGGGCGCGATCACGGCCCACGACCACTCGCTCCAGGTCACCTACGATCCCGACGTCGAGTACCCGATCGAGGTGTTCATCGATCCGAGCGGCGCCAGCGACGACGGCATGCAGCTGACGTTGTCGAGCTTCGCGTCGCCGGCCGATCCGTCGTAACCGCGCTACACGCAGCGGGCGTGCGCGATCTTCTTCAAGAATCGATCATGTGCGCCGCCGGGCGGAGGCACGCCATCGAGCTTGCCTCCGGGATCGATCCACATCGCCATCGAGCCAGCACACGGACATTCGCTGGTCGGCGCGGGTCGGACCGGATCGCCAGGTCTTGCATGGTGCCGGTACGGCCACTCGACGCCGCCCGCGACCCGGAGCGCATCGACCCGCAGCTTCGCTGGGTTGGGATGGCACCGAGGCGTCAGCTGGGTGCAGCGCGCTCGACAGGTATCGCTGCCGCGCATCGCCTGGATCTCCTGCGGATCCGGGTGTCCGTACGCGTTGTTGGTTCCCACCGAGATGAACGCGTGCTTCGCCCCTACGACCCGGATCACCGCGGAGCACAAGTTGGGATCCTCCCCTCCGAGGCCTAACGACTCGAGCCGCGTGGCATGAAACGGCAGCACCAGCTGCACGGACCAGTCGGTCCCTTGCGCGATCGTCCGCGGTGTCGCGCCCCGCGTAGGATCCTCGAGTGAAAACCCCGGACACGGCGGATGTGAGCTCCACGCGAGCGCCTGCCGGAGCAAGATCGCGATCTCACGCTGTTCAGCACCTTTGAGCTGCCGATCGATCCCGATGATCAGCTTGCCCAAGCTCCGCCCGACGGCGAAATGGTTCATCAGGAACGGCACGATGCCGCGGATGTGATCGCGATCGAGATGGCTCGCGATGACCGCGTCGAGGTGCACGATCCCGTGATTGGCAACGAAGCGCTCCGCGACGTACCAGTCGTTACAATCGACGAGGATCGGAGCGCCCTGTCCCTCCGGCGGAACGATGAACGTGCAATCGCCCTGACCTACGTCCAGGACGTAGATCGCGAGCCGGTCATCCGCCATCGTGCGCCTTCGCGAGCCAGGCCTCCAGCACCGTCTCGGCGGAGCCATACGCAGGCTCGAGGGACAAGATCGGGCCGGTCGGCACACCTGAAGGTCCCGTCACCACCTGGGCTAGGTACGGAACGTCGTTGACCACCACGGTATCTTGCAAGCCCGGAGACAGCTCGAACCTGTGCACATGGCTGCCGTTCGTGACGAAGTACGGCGTTTGATCTTCCGCGCGCTGAAGATCGCCGACCAACCAGACGCGTTCCAGCGCGGGGGCATCCAGACGCGATGCGATCACGTCCACAACCCCGAGCAGGACCTGCTTGCGCATCCGGGTCTCCGGCCCAAGCGAGTGTGTGAACGCGCGAATCAGCTGATCGACTTCTTCGCGCAATCCGCGGACGAGGTGGATGAGCGCATCCTTCGGAGAACGACCTCGCCGGTCGCAGTGGAGATCAGGCAACTCGGCAAACCAGAAGTCTGCGGAACGCGAGATCCGCAGCCGCTGGGGCTCGAAGAACCAGATCGGCGCGACCTCCGGAAGGTCGAATACCCGCATGCTCCACCCGGCGGACAGCGCCGCTTCGAGCGTATCGCCGACCTCTCGTGAAAAATCTGTCGTGGGCCGATAGTCGTCCCAGACGAGCAATGCGTCGACGAGAAATTCGCCCCGATGGCGTGGCTCCAGGAGCCCGCGCACCGTGCGAGCGATCAAGGCCGGCTCCTTCTCGGGGTGCGGCGGCACCTCTCGCCTGGCCGCGGCGAGCGTCTCGAGCGCCTCGCCGCGGGTGCCTCGATAGATCTGCGTACGGATCAAGCGCGATCGGAACAGCGCATTGTCGGGCCATCGCATGACCGACTCGAGATATCCGCGCTCGGTATCCCGCAAGCTCTCCGCCTCGGCCTTCGCGAGGTTGAAGTGCGCGTAGTGCCGAACATACCCGTGTAGCCGGCGGCCGATGCGGAGCTGGTCGCGGTCGGCGAGCTCCAGGACGCTCTGATACAGCCGCGCCGCGCCCATGTAGTCATGGGCAAGCGACCGGCGCTTGCCGTGCTCCACCAGCATCGCGGCGCCGTAGCGAGCAAACAACCTGGCAGACTCGGGGTCGCCGGCCGCGAGGTAATGGCGATGCGCCTCGAGGATCGCGAGCGCGGCACGGTCGACCGACGCGTCCTCGGGGTTTCCCAGCGTCGCGAAGGTCTTGGCGAGCTTGAGGTGATATTCGGTGCGCGGGACATCGTCCGCTTCCAGACACCATGCAACCCACGCTGGGTCTGCGACCAGGCCGGCGGCCGTGGCCTGGCAAAGGCCAAGCCTGACGAGCAGATCTTGCGCCGGTCCGGAGGCATCCAGCTGTGCGAGCACGGCTTCTGGAAGCGGCCGCGCATGAATGCCCGCGAGATACAGCAGCTCGCGCGCCGCCACCGGCAGGCGGTTGGCAACGTGCTCTCGCAGCTTCCAGGCCGGCGGGATCGCTCGATCCTGGCCATCATCGAGGGCGATCAAGGCAAGCGCCGTTTCATAAGCGCCCACGTCGGGCGAAAACCGCTCCCAGAGATCGGGCCTCGCCGCGGTTGCGCCGTTCTGTAGCTCCGCAGGCGGCGCATCGGGATCGAGCTTTACCGAGCGGGTCTCGAACCCCTTCGGCGCCTTCATCGCACTATCGGCGATGATCCAGGCATGCTCGGAGACCCAGGCACGAAGGTCTGCGAGTCGAGCGTCCAGCGCGTGGCCGACCGCATAGGTCTCCTCGGTAGACTCGAGCGCGCTCCAGCCGTCGATCACCAGCCGAGCATCCCCAGCCTCCTTGCTCAGAAATCCCAGGGTTTCATGGAGTGCGTCCGGCTCTCGCCACAGGCTCTCGGCGATGGGCTCGATGAGGCGGGCGTCCAGCGCACCTGCAATGTCGAGGATCACCCGCTCGACACGGTCTGGATCCCGCGGGACACGCACGAACCTCGTGCGAGGCGCTTCGCGCTGCAGCGAACTCACGAGATCGTGCAACCATCGCCCGCGGCCATACGTGGATGGATAGCGGAGCGCACATCGTGTTCTTGGGTGGGCCCACCCAGCCAGGTCGACACATGTCGCCCTCTCGTGGGCGGACGGCACCACCTTGAACATGAGCAAGTTGTACCCCGCCCACGCGGATCCTGCAGGAGCCTGGCTGCGAAATCCTGGGGATCTCAGAGGGTTGAACGGCGCGTCGGAGGTCGCGCGTATACTCCGCGGGCATGGTGACGCCCCGCACGGTCATGATCGTCAACCCCAACTCGCAGGGGGGGCGGCTCGGCAAGCGCTGGAAGGATGTCGCCGAGACGATCGGGCGGGCGTTTCCGTTCGAGGAGGCGGTGACACAGGGGCCGGGCGACGCGACCCGGCTGACCCGGGAGGCGCTGCGCGGCGGGGCCGAGCGCGTGGTCGCGATCGGCGGCGATGGCACGATCAACGAGGTCGTCAACGGGTTCTTCGATGACGCCGGCGCGGCGATCGCGCCCGAGGCGAGCTTCGCGGTGATCCCGTACGGCACCGGCGGCGACTTCCGGCGCACGCTCGAGCTACCGACCGATCTGGCGGCCGCGGCCAAGGTCATCGCGGCCAACCACCGGCGCAAGATCGACGTCGGGCGGCTCGAGCTGACCACGATGGACGGCCGGCGCACGGTGCGGATGTTCGCCAACATCGCGTCGTTCGGGGTGTCGGGCGTGGTCGACCGGCTGGTCAACGAGTCGGGCAAGAAGCTCGGCCGGCTCGGGTTCGCGCTCGCCACCGCGCGCGCGACGTGGGCGTACACCAACCAGCGCGTGCAGCTGGTGTTCGACGGCGCGGAGCGGGTCGAGCTGACGATCAACACGGTCGCGGTCGCCAACGGCCGCTACTTCGGTGGCGGCATGAAGGTCGCGCCGAACGCCGAGCTCGACGACGCCGCGTTCGACGTGATCGCGATGGGCGACTTCGGGTTCGGCGATCTGATGAAGAGCGGACGCCGGCTGTACAGCGGCACGCACCTGGCGATGGACAAGGTGACGGCGCGGCGCGCGCGGGTGGTCGAGGCCGAGCCGATCGATCCCAAGGCGATCGTCGAGCTCGACGTCGACGGCGAAAACCCGGGGCGGCTGCCGGCGCGGTTCGAGCTGGTGCCGGCGGCGCTGTGGGTGGTGGCGCCGGGTGCGCCCGCCGCCTGACATGCTGCGCGCGGTGCACAGCAACCGCGTCGAGGGCCTGCTCTCGGCGCTGCTGGACGCCCTGCCGGCGCCCGATCCGTTCGCGCCGTCGACGATCATCGTCGGCAGCCAGCTGGTCTCGCGCTGGCTGTCGCGCGAGATCGCGCTGGCGCGCGGCATCGCGGCCGGGCTCGACCTGGTCACGTTCGATGCGTTCGTCGACGCGACGTGGGCGGGCGACGCCGCGGGGCGCGCGGCCCGGCTCGGCGCGCTCGACCGCCGCCAGCTCGCCGCCGCGCTGGCGTCGGTGCTGGCCGATCCCGAGATCGTCGAGCGGCTCGCGCCGGTGATGGCGTACCTCGAAGCCGCGCCGGCGCCGGGCGATCGCGCGGGGCCGCGCCGGGTCCAGCTCGCCGAGCAGCTCGCCGAGCTGGCGTGGAACTACGCGATGACCCGGCCGGACTGGATGCCGGCGCTGATCGCCGGCCAGGTGCCCGGCGAGCTCGCGGGCGATCCGGCGGCGCGCTGGCAAGCGGCGCTGCTCGGGGCCGCGCTCGGCCGGCTCGGCAAGGTCCCGACCCCGATGCTGCCGTGGCTGCGCCGGCGCGCCGGGCTGCCGGCTCCCGTGCGCGAGCCGGTCACCGTGTTCGGGATGTCGTTCCTCGCGCGCGCCCAGCTCGAGGCGCTGAGCGATCTGTCGTCGACCACCGACGTCACGGTGTACGTGCTCGATCCGTGCGAGGAGCTGTGGGACGACGTCGCCGGCCGCCGCGCGGCGGAGACCACGACCGATCCGCTGCCGCTCGTGCTGTGGGGCCGGCCGGTGCGCGACACGCTGAGCGCGCTGGTCGAGCGCTCGGGCGGCGACCTCGAGGCCCGGTTTGTCGACGACGGTGACGGCGACGGCGGCACGACCGCGCGCGCGCGCCTTTTGGCCGACGTGCGGACCCGGCGCGCCCTGGAGCTGACCGCGCCGGGGCCCGGCGCCGGCGGTGCTCGCGCGGCCCCGCCCGCCGCCGGCGTGACGGTGCTCGCGTGCCCGAACGCGCGCCGCGAGATCGAGGTCATCGCCGCCGAGGCGCGGCGCCGGCTCGACGCCGATCCCGCGCTGCGCGCGCACGAGCTCGCGGTGTGGATCGCGGGCGACGCCGAGCGCTACCTCGCGCAGGCGCCGTCGGCGTTCGAGGCGGTCGGCGTACCGTGCCACCTGATCGACGCGCCGATCGACGACCGCGGCCGGATCGGCGAGGCGGTGCTCGCGATGCTCGAGCTGCCGACCTCGACGATGGCGCGCCGCGACCTGTTGCGCGTGATGACCCACCCGGCCGTGCTCGCCGGCTACCCCCACGTCGACGCCGAGGACTGGGTGCGGTGGACCGAGCGGCTCGGCATCGTGCACGGCGCGGACGCCACCGCGCACGCCGGGACCTACCTCGAGGACTACCCCGGGCACTTCCACTGGGATCAGGGCGTGCGGCGGCTCGCGCTCGGCGCGTTCATGGCCGGCGAACGGTCGCGGCGCGGCGCGGCGCGGATCGCGAGCTTCGAGGTCGCGCCGGAAGAGGTCCGCGCGGAGCTGCAGGCGAGCGCGGCGACCTACGCGCTGCTGGTCCGCTCGCTGTGCGCCGACGCGGCGTGGCTCGCCGCGCACGAGGCGCCGCTCGCGGCGTGGGCGGATGTCCTCGCGAGCCTGGTCGACGTCTACCTGGCGCCGCGCGACGAGGACGCGACCCGCGATCTCGAGCGCGTGCGGAGCTTGCTCGCCGGGATCGCGCACGTCGATCTCGACGGCCGCCGGGTCGGGTTCCGCGAGGCCCGCGAGCACGCGATCCGCCGGCTGGCGTCCGCGCGCGCGAACCGCGGCGAGCCGCTCGCGGCCGGCGTGATGATCGCGCCGCTCGCCGCGATGCGCGGCGTACCGTTCCGCGTCGCGTTCGTCGCCGGGCTCGACGAGGGCGCGTTCCCGGCGAGCGATCACACCAGCCCGCTCGATCTCCGGCGCGAGCCGCGGGCCGGCGACGTGCCGCCGCGCGACCGCGACCGCGCCGCGTTCCTCGACGTGCTGCTCGGCACGCGCGACGCGCTGTACCTGTCGTACGTCGCGACCGAGGAGAAGAGCGGCCAGCCGCTCGCGCCGTCGTCGATCGTGCTCGAGCTCGCCGACGCGCTCGCGCCGTACCTCGGGGCGCGCTCGAGCCGCGAGGCGCTCGCGGCGATGACGGTGCGCCACCCGCTGCACCGCCACGGCCGCGCGACCGGCGGTCTGGCCGGCGGCGCGAGCAGC
>DATBBB010000397.1:0-4670 GCA_036271215.1 Kofleriaceae bacterium
GGAGTCAGCGCGACCATCGTGCTGGTCAGCTTGAGCGGCCGGGTGATCTCGGTGGTGACCAGCGCCGGCCAGTCGAGCTTCGCGCGCGTGGCGAGCGCGTGGCCGAGCGATGTCGAGGGCGCGCTCCCGGCGCACGGCGACGGCGATCGGGGCGCGATGCCCGGTCCCCGCCGCGACGCTTTGGCGCGCGACGTGCCAGACTGCGATCATGCCGACTCCTGAGGTCATCGAGAAAGTCCGTCACCTGCGCGCCGAGCTGGCCAAGACGCGTCCGGATACGGTGGAGGCGGCGAACGTCGCGAAGCACATCAACCGCGTGCTCGTGAATCCGGGGCAGGCCCCGCCCTATGAAGGGCTCCGCGATCGGCTGCTATCGGCGACCGCCGATCTCGAGAGTCATCACCCGCAGCTCGCCAATTCGATGAAGGCCGTGATCAACGCGCTGAGCGCCGCCGGGGTCTGACCGGGCCGCTCGCCTGAGGTGGAGGCCCGGAGCGCAGAAGCTGCGAAGCGGGGCGGGGCAAGTCCGGTGAGCGCTGGGATTGGGCGTCGCGGGGCGCGGCTCTGGATCTTGTCCTCGAGCGTGGAGAACACCCCCGACCGGTGAGCGCTGGGGGTTGGGCGTCGCGGGGCGCGGCTGTCGCGAAATCCGGCCGGCTGTGGGGTTCATCAACACGATCCGTGCCGCGTCGCACGCTGCCCGCTGCGCTCCGCGTGGCATCGCCCGTGCAGCCAGCGCGATGGATGATGGTTCGATCGATCTGGTTCGCGATCTTGCTGGTCGGCTGCGACGCGGCGCCGCCGACGCCGACCGCGACGCTCGAGGCGCCGCTGGTCACCGCGCCGTTCGACCTGTCGAGCTCGACGTCGACGGCGTCGACGCTCGCGCTCAACTTCGGCAACAACCTCGCGATCGACGGCCGCGGCCAGATCCACGCGGTGTGGACCGAGGGCAGCGCGACCACCGGCTCGGTCGCGTACACGCGCTCGGCCGACCACGGCGCCACGTGGGGCGCGCCGGGGCTATTCGGGGCGGGCACGATCGAGGCCGGCATGATGTCGAGCCTGGGGCCGCGGATCGCAGCCGCCGGCGACGACGTCTACATCGCGTGGCACGGCGTGTACGAGGGCTACCCGCGGATCTACCTGATCCACTCGTCCAACGCCGGCCAGAGCTTCGTCGGGCCGATCGCGGTGTCGGACCCCGGGATCGGCGCGACGTTCCCGTCGATCGCCGCGTCGTCGTCGCTGGTGGCGATCGTCTGGGGCGACCAGCGCAGCAAGCTGGTCGGGGGCGTCGCAGATACCCACAGCGAGGTCTACGCCAAGGTGTCGCTCGATCATGGCGCGACGTTCGGCGCGGCGCTGCCGGTCAGCGTGCCGGACCACTTCTCGTCGTGGACGCCCGCGGTCGCCGTGCAGGGCAGCGAGCTCCACGTCGCGTGGACCGACGAGCGGTTCGATCTCAGCGATTGCGCAGACCGCATGGACACCGCGCACTGCTACGAAGAGGAGTTCTATCGCCGCTCGCTCGACGGCGGCCAGACCTGGGGCCCCGAGGTCCGGCTGACCAACGATCCGCCGGGCGCGCCGAAGTCGTCGTGGGCGCCGTCGATCGCGGTGTCCGGCGACACCGTGCACCTCGCGTACTTCGACTTCAAGACCGGCCTGCCGCGGATCTATTACCAGCGCTCGGTCGATCGCGGCGTGACGTGGCCGTGGCCGGGCGGCGAGCAGCTGATCTCGGATGCGGCCGACACCCAGCAGAGCGCGCGGCCGGTGCTGGCGGTGCTCGGCGACAACGTGCGGATGGTGTACTGGCGCGGGCCCGAGGCCGCGGGCCCATCGGACGTCTACATCACCGCGTCGTCGGCCGCCGGCGCACCCGGCAGCTGGAGCACGCCCGCGGCGCTGACCTCGAACATCGGCCACACGGCGTTCAGTGCGCTGCAGCCGCAGGTCGCGCTCGGCACCGACGGCACTAACCACGTGGTGTGGATGGACAACCGCAGCGGCATCCGCCAGGTGCTGTACACCCGGATCGAGTAAGGATCGAGTAGCTACCTGGGGCCGGCCGCGTACACTTCGAACTCGAAGCCGTCCTCCTGGGCGTCGTCGCGGTAGCTGGTGCCGTGCTCGGCGGTGAGGCGGAGCTTGCCGCGCCACACGTCGGGCTCGAGCGGCGGGCCGCGCAGCGCGGTCAGCCGGGCCCGCAGCAGGTCGAGCGTGGCGTCGCCGCCGGCGCCGCGGGCCTGGAGCCCGACGATCCGGCCGTGCTCGACGCTGGCCTCGACGTCGACCACGCCGCTCGCGCGGCCGAAGCCGGGGATGGTCCAGCGCAGTCCGCCGTCGTGGTCGAGGACCGCGCCGACCCGGGTCGCGAGCAGCTGGGCACGGGTCCCGATCGCACCGAGCGGGAACACCGCGGTCGGCGTGTCGGCGATCCAGGTGTCGAGGTCGACGTAGCGATCGACGCGCAGCTGGCAGGGATCGAGATCGAGCCGTGCGCGGCGGTGGGCGGCGGCGTCGACCCACATGCCATCGGGCGTCGCACCCCAGCGCGCCACGACGGTCGCGCGGATCGCGCTGCACGGGCCGGCGAATCCGATCGCGATGCTGTCGATCGCCGGGCCGAGTTGCGCTCGGTGGCCCCCCAGCCACACGATGCCGCCGGCCTCGACCGCCTGGATCGCGCGCGCCGCCTCGTCGGTCTTCCAGGTGGCGACCGGCGCACCGAGCTGCAGCGGACCGAACGCCGGCCCCAGGCTCGCGGGCGTCGGGCCGAACAGCAGGTCGCGCGCGGCCTCGGCATCCGCGAGGCGCACTGCCGTGGCCTTGCCGTTGCGGCAGGTCTCGACGACCGGGCCGGTGCAGCCGGCCAGGCACGCGCCGGGGCGCGCGTAGCAGTCGTTCGCCACGCGCAACGCGCCGGTGCAGCGCACGATGTGCGTCCCGCCGAGCTCGCCGCAGCCGCCGCCGCACGGGTTGCTATCGAAGCTCGCGCTGTAGCCGGTGTACGTCGCGTGCTCGGTCCGCGCGAGGTTCGCCACGGCACCGCCGCTGTCGATGCCCTGCATCGCCTGGCCGAAGATCACCGGCCGCCGGGCCGCGATCGCCTGGGTGGCGCACGCCTCGGTCGCCGCCAGCGCCGCGGGGGTCGCGTCGACCTCGTGCAACCCGCACGACTCGAGGCGTGTCCCCGCGAAGTAGGTCTGGAGCGTCGCGATCACCGTGCAGTCGTACGGGCTGGTCGGATCGCGCGCGTTCATGATCTTCGGCAGATCCTCGATCCGCTGGAGCGCCTCGCGCGGCGCGACGCTCGGTGGTGCAGGGGGCGGGGGGGCGGCGGCGTTCTCGCACGCGATCAGCAGACAAAGAGCGAGCCAGCGCATCGCGCGATCGTAGCAGCTGCGCGCCGGCGATCCCGGCGAACTTCGAGGTCGACCTGACCCCAGCGCTCACCCGTGCTGACCCGCCTCGCTTTGCAGATTCCGCGATCTGTTCGTTGCGGCTCGAGTTACGCCCGTAGCCCGCGACATCCGTCGGGGCGGCGCCTCGACCTCGCGAAATCTGCTGCGCGATCCGGCTCATCCCAGGCGAGCTCTGGGGTTGAAGATCACGCGGTCTTGCAAACGGACGGAACCGCGGGCCGCGGCGCGTGTCGGACGCGCTGGAGTCCATGATCGCAAGACCCGCCGCTGTCCTGCTCACCGCTCTGGTGCTCGTGCTGCCGTGCTGCCGGGGCAGCGAGGCCGCACCCCACGCCGGGCGCGACCCCGTCCCATCGCCGGCACCGGGCGCCGAGCCAACCGCCGCGCCGGGTGCACCGCCGACCGTGCAGCTCGTCGGCCCAGCGCTGACGACGTTCCAGGCCGGCGATCGGGGGCCGACCGCGGCCGGCGCCTACGACGCCACGGCTCGCGCGGTCGCCGCGCCGTGGAGCTTGACCGCATCCGACGGCAGCGGCCTCGCGCTCACGCGGGTCGACGCCAAGGCGGTGGTGCAGGGGCCGCTCGCGTTCACCGAGTTGCACCTGTACTTCCACAACTCCGAGGCGCGCCGCCGCGAGGGTACGTTCGCGATCACGTTGCCGGCGGGCGCGGCGGTGTCGCGGTTCGCGATGGAGAGCTCCGGTCAGTGGCAGGAAGCCGAGGTCGTCGAGAAGGCGGTCGCGCGCCGGGTGTACGAGGACTTTCTGCACCGCCGGCAGGATCCGGCGCTGCTCGAGCAAGCGGCCGGCAACCAGTTCACCGCCCGCGTGTTTCCGATCGCGCCGAGCGCCGACAAGCACCTCGTGATCGCGTTCTCGCAGGAGCTGGCGGGCCGCGACTACACGCTGCCGCTGCGCGGGCTGCCGAGGACCGCGCGGATCGACGTCCACCTCGGGGCGACGCACGCCGACGGCGCGGTCGAGGACCAGGCGCTGAGCGAGCGCAACTGGCTGCCCGATCGCGACTTCGTCGCGAAGCCCGTGCCGGCGGCCGCGGCGGTGACGTCGGGCGCGCTGGTGGTCGGTGCGTTCGCCGTGGCCGAGGGCACCACGCCCGGCACGGCGACCACGCCCGGCACGCCCGGCACGCCCGGCACGCCCGTTCGGCGCGATCCGCCGAGCCAGGTCACGTTGCTCGTCGACACCAGCGCGTCGCGCGCGCTCGGGTTCGCCGGCTACG
>DATBBB010000398.1:0-13205 GCA_036271215.1 Kofleriaceae bacterium
CCGCGGTCGCGTTCGCGGTGTCGGGTTCATAGACATATTCAGCGCTGCCGGCGCAGCCCGCCAGCCCCGCGATCACGGCGAGGCAGGCGCCGAGCCGGCTGACCCGCCGGCTGATCCGCCGACTGACCCGCCGGCTGACCCGCCGACTGACCCGCCGACTGACCCGATGGACAGAGATGGAATGGTTCATGGCAGCTCTCCTTGGTGTGCGGGCTGGATCTCCAGGCTGGGACGGCGTGGGGCGCGCGATGTCGCGTGACCGCACGCTCGAGGACGCCAGTGCGCGGCGATCACGGCGCCGCGGCGCACTGACCAACAACCGAGCATCGGATGTGCCAGGGATGTGCCCCGGATGTGATAGCCCCCTGCGTGCGTCCCCGAAGCACGATCGGCGTGCACGCGTGGCAGCGGCGCGCTGTCATTTCACCGTCCGCTCAGCGTCCCGCCATCGTCCGGCGGCACCTCATCGCGTCCCTCGCAGATCCCCCGAAGATCTGGGCCCACCGCACCGCGCGGGCTCGGCGGTTTTCGCGCATGGCATACGCGATGCTCGCGTCGTCGATCGTGAATCACCAAGGAGCTCCCATGCATTCGATGATGAAGGTCCTGCTGAGCACGTGTGCTGTGTGCGCCATCGCGCAAGCTCCCGCGTTTGCCCAGCCATCGCCACCGCTATCTCCGCCGGGGACCATCCCGCCCGGTCCCACCACCAACCCGGCGAGCCCGGCGGGGACCAACCCCACGGACCCGTCGAATCGGACCTACCTGCCCGATCCGGGCGCGCCGACCACGGATCCGGGGCTCGTCCCCGACGCCACCAGCCCCACCGCGGTGCCGCCGATCGACAACCCGACGACGACCGCGGTCGACCCGACCACCTCGAGCGGCGCGCTGGTCAACACCGATCCGTCGCTCGGCGACGGCGACTCGCTGAGCTACGCCTGGACCGAGCGCCGGCTGGCGTCGGGCATCGGCATCAGCACCCTGGTCGGCGGCGGCGTGGTCGGGTTCACCGACAAGACGATGCGCAACACGACGTCGTCGGCCGGTGGCCTGTGGGACCTCCGGGTCACGCTCGGCTCGCACCTGCCGATCGCGCTCGACATCAGCTACGTCGGCAGCGCGACCAACATCAACGGCCTGCCGTCAGCCCGCAAGGGCACGCTGGTCGGCACCACCGCCGAGGCGGCGCTGCGCTACAACATCCTGCCGCACTACGCGTTCACCCCGTACGTGTTCGGCGGCGCGGGCTGGCAGCGCTACGACGTCACCCAGACCAACGTCTCGTTGTCGGACAGCGGCATGAACGACAAGGACAACCTGCTCGAGTTCCCGATGGGCGTCGGGTTCGCGTACCGCACGGGCGGCCTGGTCGCCGACATCCGCGGCACGTTCCGCGCGACGACCGATCAGAACCTGGTGCTGAAGACCCCGACGCTGTCGCCGACCAGCGACGACTTCGCCCCGATGCACACCTGGGAAGCCAGCGCGGCGATCGGCTACGAGTTCTAGCCCGTGCCGTCGGTCGTGCCGACGACGGTCCCGGCCGGGACGGCGACGATGAAATGCTCTGGAATTTTCCAGTGCTGCATTATGCTGTAGGGGCCGTGATATCGTCCGCGACGATTGAGCGCCCCATCGATCGCGATCGTTCACCAGGACCGCCGGATCCAGCGCATCGTGCAGCGCGTGCTCGGTAGCACCGGGTACGGCATCGACATCGCCGATGACCTCGGCCAGGCGACCCGGCTGATCGGGCACCTGGCACCGGTCCTGGTCGTGGTCGACGGCAGCGCGATCGCCAACCCCGGGATCGAGTCGTTCTTTGCGGCCGCCAAGGCGCGCGGCGCCGAGGCCTGCATGACCCTGCTCGGCGACGACCAGGTCGCGCAGACCCCGCGGATCCTCGGGCTCGGCGCGATCACGAGCCTCCTGGTCCACCCGATGCCGGTGCTCGGCGAGGAGCTGACGATCACCGCGCAGAAGCTGATCCGCGGTGATCTGTTCGGCGCCGAGAAATATCTGTTGTGGGGCACCGAGCTCTACGCGACCACGGTGACCCGCGGCAGCCAGCGCGCGCAGCTGGTCACCCAGCTCGCCGAGCAGATCCGCGCCCGCGGCCAGACCGCGCGCGTCGCGTCGATGGCGATGCTGGCGGCCGACGAGCTGATCTCCAACGCGGTCCACAACGCGCCGGTCGATGGCAACGGCGTGCACTACCGCGCCGACCTGGCGCGCGACCAGGAGCTCGAGCTCGATGCCCGCCACCAGGTGACGCTGCGCTGGGGCTGCGACGGCCGCTACGTGGCGATCGAGGTCAGCGATGCGTTCGGCAGCCTCGATCGCGAGACGATCCTGCGCGCGTTGATCCAGAACGACGTCCGGGATAGCGGCGGCGGCGCCGGCATGGGCATCGCGCTCACCTATCGGTCCTGCGACCACCTGGTGTTCAACCTCGCGCCGGGGAAGCGAACCGAGGTCATCGCGTTGATCGACGTTCGTTACCCACAAAGTGAGCGGGTCGCCGCGTCATCCTTTAACGTGTTCGTGGAGAGGGTCAAGTAGATGTCGGAGACACGCGGCCGGATCACCATTGATCGGCAGGGCGATGCCCTGGTGCTCACGGGGGCGATCGACGAGACCGCCCGGCTCGGTGAGCTCCTGTTCGAGCCGGCGAGCGCGAGCCTCCTGGTGCTCGATCTCGGCGGTATTGCGTTCATCAACTCGCTCGGCGTTCGCGACTGGATCCGCATGCAGACCACCGCCCAGCGCGCCGGCATCACGATCGAGCTGCGCCGGGTGTCCGAGCCGCTGGTCCACCAGCTGAACATGATCGTCGCCACGCGCGCCGCCTCGCGGGTGACGTCGTTCTACGCACCCTACACGTGCGATAACTGCGGCCGTGAAGACTCCCTGCTGATCGACGCGGTCGCCCACGCGGCCGGGCTGGCGGAACAGACCCCGCCGGTGATGACCTGCAGCGAGTGCGGGGGAACCATGGAATTCAACGACTTTCCTGAGCGTTACTTCTCGTTCCTCTCGGTGTAAAAGCACCTCGTGCTCGAGTCGTTCGCCCACTGGATCCAAGGCATCGTTCGGGACGTCGGCTACCCCGGCGTCCTCGTGTTGATCGTGCTCGAGAGCACGCTGGTCCCGATCCCTTCAGAGATCGTGATGCCGTTCGCCGGCTACATGGCGTCACAGGGTGAGTTTTCACTACCTGTGCTGATCGCCATCAACAGCATCGGCGCGCTGATCGGTTCTGGTCTGTGTTACTGGATCGGCGTCGTCGGTGGCAAGCCGTTCCTCGTCAACTACGGCAAGTACTTCCTGGTCCGCCAGCACGACATCGAGCGCACCGAGCGGTTTTTCGCCAAGCACGGCAAGATCACCATCCTGATCGGTAGGTTCTTGCCCGTGATCCGGCACGTGATCTCGGTCCCAGCTGGAATCGCCCGGATGCCGCTGCCCGGTTTCTTCTTGCAGACTTTCCTGGGTTCGACAATCTGGGGGGGAACGTTGATCGTTCTCGGGTATTACGTCGGCAGGAACTGGGAGGCCTTCGCAAAAACGCTCAAGCGGGTCGATCTACTCATCGGCGCCATCCTCGTGCTAGGCCTTGTGGCATTGGGGATCCGGTTCGTGGTACGTCGGCGACGAGAGCGACCCGCAGCCCAGGTCGACTGACGCACCGACATCGCACCAGGGACACTTTCGTTCGGCCACGAGCCAGGTAGCCATCTGTGTCGTTTCCCAGCCGCAACTCTACAGAGCCGCCCGTGCTGATGTCGTCCGCGCTGCCGTCCGCGCAGAGCGTGACCGTGCCGGCGGCCATGCTAGTTTCGTCGGGGATGACGCTCTCGGCCCAGGCAGTCCAGGCGTTGGGAGTGAGCGTGCTCGATCGCCACGAGACCGAGCTGGTCGAGCAGGCGATGGCCGCGGTCGCTGCCCACTCGCCGGCCGACGCGCTGATCCTCCAGGGCCTGATCGTCGAGCTCAAGGCCACGAGCGACCTCCTGGACCGCCAGCGCCCGCTGCGCCGGCCGACCGCGCTCGGCGGCGAGGCGCGCGATGAGAGCACGCTGATCGACCACCTGTGCGCGATCGACGGCCTGTCCGGCGATCTGGCGCTGCCGCTCAAGGCCACGCAGTCGCGGACGTACCTGCTGACCAAGATCAACTTCCTGCGCGGGTTCGTGAAGGCCACGTCGGTGCTGTCCGACGTGCCGGGCTCGGCGCGGATGACCCACGATCTGCGCGAGGAGCTCGCGCAGTCGATCTACACCCTGCTCGCCGAGGAGCTGTTCCTCGCGCTGCTCCGCAAGCCCGACGTCTCGCGGCGCACCAAGCAGCGCGCCGCCGACCAGCTGATCACGGTGTGGGATGACGCCGCGCTCGAGATCGACGACTTCGCGCCGCTGCTCGAGTCGGCGTGGCACGCGCGCAACCGGATCAACAGCGCGTACGGCACCTTGCTCGGGGCGACCGAGACGTTCCGGCTGGTCACCGAGGATTGCAGCCCCGAGGTCCTCGAGTTTTTCGGCCGCGAAGGCATGAGCGCCGACGAGAGCGCCGCGTTCGAGGAGTTCCTGTTCAACATGACGAGCGAGGAGCTCGCGACCCTGCGCCGGGCGATGCAGCAGCAGCACCTGTCGGCCGCCAGCCCCGCGTGGGCCGCCGACGTGCTCGGCCGCCAGATCGAGGAGCTCGAGCACTCGCACGAGATCGACCCGATGGCGCTGTACCGCAGCTACCAGCGCCGCCAGCTCGCGGCGGACTTCCGCCTGATGTCGAACTCGCCGGGACCGCGCCGCACCGCCGAGGGCTACCTGATGGTGTACCTGCTCGATCAGCAGTAGGCATCACTCTCTCGGCATCACCCTCTCGGCATCCCCGGCGGCATCGCGCCGCCGGCGCACCGCGCTACTTCGCGCTGGCAGGCAGGCGCTTCTCGATCATCTGCGACAGCGCCGGGATCGCCTCGATCACGTTCTTCTTCGCGCCGTCCCGCATCCGGCCGTACATCTTCTTGGCGGTCGTGTGCGAGGTCCGCTCGGCGCGGCCATCGGTCACCGCGAGCAGATCCTCGGCGACGTCGTCGCCGCGCGCGACCAGGAAGTCCGAGAGCGTCGACGTCTTGGCCGCGAGCCACTTCTCGTAGTACGGCTGGATCTTGCCGAGCCACTCATCGAGCATGCTGTCGACCGTCTCGGCCACAAACTTCTTCTTGATCGCCTTGATCGTTGCGTACGCGCTCTTGATGACGAAGCCCTTCTGCTTCACCTGCGCATCGATCAGGTCGACGCAGTCGTTGATCACGACCGGTCGGTTCGGGTCCTTGGCGAGCATCTCGACGAGACTAGACATCACGCATCCTTGTTAAGCTTTGGCGCGTACCATAGAGCTTGCGGCACGCAGTTTCCAGCGTGCGCGCGCGTCAGGGCGTCGCGCCCGGCTTGTCGGACAGCGCCACGCCGTACCGCGAGCACCGGACCCGCATCGCCTCCTGATCGCTCGGCGGCAGCTTGAGGAAGCTCGCCTGCGCCACGGTGAGGTCGCCGTCGATGCACGACGACGACACCATGATGCGCAGCATGCGGACGTTGTCCGGTTGGTGGGCGAGCACCCGGCCCGCGATCGTCTTGGCCTCCTCGAGATCGCCGTGGTCGTACGCCTTGTTGGCCTCCGACATCACGGCGTCGAGCTTGGCATCGGTCGCGGCCGTCGGGTCCGGCGTGGGGCTCGCAGCCGAGCCCGCGGGGCCCGGCGCCCGGGACGGCGATGCCCCTTCTGTTCTGACATCCGGCCGAACCTCGGTCTGGACACCCGGCCGGGCGGACGTGCTCGGCGACACGCTCGCCGTCGGCGAATCGCCCGTGGGCGGCGCGTCATGGTCCGGTGGGGCCGGGCGCGGCGCGTGCGACGGCGCGACCAGCGGCCCGGGATCGGCGCGGACCTCGACGAACAGGTACACGCCGAGGCCAAGCACCAGCGCGGCGCCGAGGGGCAGGACCACGGAACCTCCGGTCACCCGATCGGGATACCACAACCACAGCGGTTCGCCGGTGTTAGCGCTGCGCCGGTGCCACACATTCGGGTACCCGGCGATTTCGAGGTACCATTTGCACCAGATGGGCTCAGCCCCGCCGTCCAAGACCGACACGCCACCCATGGCGATCAAGCTGGGCGACGTCGTGCTCGATCGCTACCGCATCGTGGAGCAGATCGCCTCGGGCGGTCACAGCGTCGTGTTTCTCGGCCAGGACGAGCGGCTGTCGCGGCCGGTGTGCGTCAAGGTCTTCTCCGGATTCGGCGGCAACTCCGGCGTCGGCCGGACCAGCTACGAGCACTTCGTCCAGGAGGCGTTCGCGCTGTCGCGGTTGACTCACCCCAACACGCTCCGGATCTATGACTTCGGTCACCTCGGCCCCAAGGACGCCGACGGCATGCCGCTGCAGGTCTGCGAGTACATGAACGGCGGCACGCTGTCGCAGATCATCCGCGAGCAGGGCAAGCAGTCGCTCGTCGAGACCATCCGGGTCGTCCACGCGATGTGCCTCGCGCTCGGCGAGGCCCACGGCCTGGGCATCGTGCACCGCGATATCAAGCCGCAGAACATCCTGTTCGGCTCGGTCGGCACCGCCCGGCTGCCCAAGCTCGCCGACTTCGGGATCGCCAAGTGGAGCGCCGACGACGACAACAAGCAGCGCCGCGCCGAGGACACCGCGATCGTCGCCGGCCAGAAGCTCGCGATGTACTCGCCGAGCTGGGCCGCGCCCGAGCAGCTCGCCGGCCAGCCGGTCAACGCGTCGACCGACATCTACTCGCTGGCGTGCGTCGCGGTGTACATGCTCTCGGGCCGCGCGATCTTCGCCGACGAGGACGTCTACGCCGGCTACAAGAAGCGGCGCCACGCCGACCAGCTCGTGGGCGAGGCGCTGCGGCCGCTCGACGTCCCCGCGGCGGTGATCCAGCTGCTGACCACCGCGCTGGCGTTCGATCCCAAGAAGCGGCTGACCAAGGTCGAGGATCTCGCCCAGGATCTGACCACGGCGCTCGAGCCGGCCACCGAGGAGCAGCGCCAGCTGCCGGCGGTCGAGGCCGCGCCGCGGCCATCGCCCCCGACGGCCCCGCCGCCGGTCGCGTCGCACGCGCAGGCCGCGCAGCAGCAGCCTCTGCCGCCCCCGCCCGGAACCGGATCCGGGATCCACGCCCTGCAGCCCACCCCGCCGCCGCAGCCATTCCCGCCGAGCTCGCCGGCGGCCCCGCCCCCGAGCTGGACCCCGCCGCCGATCGTCCAGCCGTGGATGGCGGTCGCCCAGGCGCCGCAGGGCATGCCGCGCCGCCTACCGCTCAGCGACCAGCCGCAGCTCGTCGGAGACCGCAGGACTCACTACATTCACGCGGCCAACAATGTCGCCGACCTCGTCGCTGGTCATAGTAAGGTGCGTATAACCTTCCTGTCCGGCCCGGGCGGCGGTCGCGTCCTCCACCTCAAGGGGATGACGTGCTTCGTCGCACACCTCGGCGGACGGCCATCTCCCGCCGTGCAGCTCGACCACGCCAGCGACATCGCGCTCGTCACCCCGCGCGCGCAGGAGATCGGTCATATTCGCGTCGCGACGGGGACGCCGGGGATGGGACAGACCGTGTTCCCGGTGGGGCAAGAGCTCGTTGGTGTGGCCGCCGATGACTGCATGGACGCGATCCTGTTCGACTTTGGACCAGGATCCGAAGCGTATTTCGTTTACACTCGCGGACGGCCAATCCCCAGGTCCCGCCGAGGCTAGGCCGCTATGTCCCAATCTCCACCGAACCCATCCGGCGGTCCGCCGCGCAGCCAGGCGCAGGGATCGGTGAACGAAGACTTCCCCGACTTCGAGGGCGACCCGACCTCGATCAACCAGATCCCGCGCGATCATCCCTCGGCTCAGGGTACCCCGCGGTCGTCCACGGCGGCCATGCACGCACCGCCCGGTCCGCCGATGCCCGGCCAGTTCGCGTCGGCCTCACCGTCGCTGTCGCACATCGGCCCGTCGCCGCAGCAGTACGGCACCAACCCCGGGCTGCCGGTTCCGCCCCAACCGCCCGGCCAGCAGATGATGCAGCCGACCCAGATGACCGGTATGACCGGCATGAACGGCGGGCTCAACGGCGGCATGACGATGACCGCCATGCCCGGCCCGCCGATGTCCCAGGTGTCCGGCGTGATCGCGCAGCCGACGCCCTACGTGTCGCGCAGCCGGATCTACGCGTTCGTGGTCGACGAGACCGGCCTGCCGATCGAGCTCGGCTCGGGTCGGTTCGCCAAGTGCTACCTCGGCGAGGAACGCTGGGTCGAGTCCAAGACCACGCTGCGCCGGCCGGTCGCGATCAAGGCGCTGCAGCGCGGCGTCACCGGCGAAGATCAGATGCGGTTTCAGATGGAGAAGGAGATCCTCGAGCGCGTCCAGGGTCACCCGAACATCGTCGAGCTGCTCGGCTCGGGCGAGGGCGACAGCGCCGGGTTCATCCCGCCGATGATCCGCGATCGCGTCGAGAACGACTTCATGATCCTCGAGCTGCTCGACATGTCACTCGAGGAGCGGCTCAAGGGCGCGCGCCAGAAGCGCCGGCGCGACGACCTGCTCGCCGTGCCGCTGCGCGAGCGGATCTTCCGCGTCCTCGAATACATCATCCCGGTCGCGACCGCGGTCGAGTTCGCGCACCTGGTGCGCGATACCTGCCACCGCGACATCAAGCCCGCCAACATCCTGGTCAAGCTGCCCGATCCCAACCTGCGCGGCTCGCAGATGAAGATCAAGCTCGCCGACTTCAACGTCGGCAAGGTCGCCGATCCCGACCTCGACGTCTCGATGACCCGGTTCCAGGCGGTGCCGGGCACGCTGTACTTCCAGAGCCCCGAGCAGGAGACCAACACGTTCGAGCTGCTGGTCAACTGCACCCAGGGCTCGCCCGAGGTCGAGTTCTTCGAGGACTTCTACATCGACATCTACGAGAACGACTCGTTCTCGCTGTTCAACCGCAACGAGATGTACTCGATCGCCGCCGCCGACCGCGCGCGCAAGAAGCTCCTGCTCAACCGGCCGTTCGCCGAGCAGAGCGAGATCAACGTGCGCGGCCGCGTGATGAAGAGCGTCGGCCGCCCGGCGGACATCTACTCGCTCGGCGCGGTGTTCTACTACCTGATCTCCGGCGCCTACGCGAACCCCAAGAACCTGTTCGACGCGTTCCGCAAGTTCGTCGAGTACGAGAAGCGGGACGAGAACAACTCGATCGCCGCGTACATCGAGCACGAGTACCGCACGATCCAGAACATGCGCGCCCCCAAGGCCGAGGGCCAGGGTGCCCCCGAGCTCGCGCCCGAGGATCGATTCTTCAGCTACAAGCACTACCTCGACGGTAACGGCGAGCTGATCGACCCGATGATCATGATGATCATCGCCAAGGCGATGATCCGCAACAAGCCCGACAGCTACTGCCTGTCGTACGACCTGCGGACCACCGGCATCTCGGCGATGGTCCACGACCTGTTGTCGCTCTACATCGCCTACGGCATCGATCCGTCGGCGCGCATCGCCTACTCGAACGAAGGCTACCAGGCGCCCAAGAAGAGCGGCGCGATGCGGCGCGCGTTCGACAAGTTCTTCAAGAAGTAGCCGGCCGGTCCCCGGCGGCTACGGCTCCGGCTTCAGCATCGCGGTGATCGTCACGATCACGCCGAGGATCGTCGCCGCCATCACGAGCTTGCCGCCGACCTGCATGTGGCCGAGCTCGTGGATCGCGCTCCACAGCCGCAGCTTGACGGCAGCCAGCACGAAGCAGGCGAGCGCCACACCGGCCTGCCAGCTCTGCAGCGGCGGCCGGGCGAGCGGGATCGCGCCCATCGCGACCGGGATGGCGAACGCGAGCAGCATGATCGCCGTGTTCACCCGGTCGGTTTGCAGCATCATACCGAGCCCGCTCAGCGCCATGCCGACCAGCCCCAGCGCGCCGCAGATCAAGATCCCAAGCTTCAGTTGCTTCACGTCACGCTCCGGTGTGCCTCGGCTCGCAGCCGCGTCATCTCGCTCTCTCCGTTATCCCCTGTTTCACGGATGGAGCCAGCCAAAGTTTTGCCGTAGCCTCACGAAATGGAGCGCATGACCCCGAACGCCGCGGCCGAGCTACTCGACGGCCTGCCGCTGATCCCCGCGATGTCGGGCTCGATTCCCGAGATGAAGCTCCTGCGCGACCGCTGTCTCGAGGCCGGCATCCCCGCGCTGATCGGCTGCCCGCCGGGCGCCGGCAAAGGTTGAGGGACCAAGACGCACCTCCTGGTCGAGGAGGACGAGCTACCCAACCTGGCAGCCCTGCTGCGCAATGACTGGCGCGATCAGGTCGCGCTCGAGGGGCTGGCCCCGGTCCAGATCACGATCTCCGAGGACGCCGAGCACCTGCCCTGCCCGGCCTGTGGCACCGCCGCCGCCCTGGTCGACGGCGCCTGCTCCGACTGCGGCCTCCAGCTCGAGTAGCGCCGCGGCCGCCCGCCGCCCGGGTCACGCGCGCGACCGACGCCGGTGGCTTGGGCTTGGCACGTGTTCGACGCGATGCAGGTCGCCGATCCTGACCTTTCGTAGGCTGAGCTTTGGGCTGCGCCACCGCATCGAGCAACGCAACATCGGCGAGATCTTGCGGCCGCCCGGTCGCCAGCTTGTTGACGCGAAGCTCGGCCATCCCGATCACCGGAATGGCGCTACCGAGCCGCCGCGCGTTTGCCTCGCTGGGATCGACGAGCAGGTCCAGATCCTTCGTGTATCGTTCGTGGCCGTGCACCCCGACCGCGAGGCCACCGACCATCACGAAGCGGACGCCATGGTGCTTCAGCAAACGTAGCAACTCGTTCCATTCCGGTTGGAGCTCCACCGAACAGCCCCCAGTGTGCTTCGCGGATCCGCTGGACCATGGCGAGCCGCTCCGACGGCGTTCGCGACAGCGTCTCGCGGATCTGATCCGCGGTCGCGCCATCGAACGTCGTCCATCTGGCGACCCGCTTCACCAGCCCAGCATAGCAAGGCACCTGCGTCGGGTACACCGCCCACCTGCCTGCCGCGAGGAGCAGATCGTCTACTCCGGGTTACCTGGGGCGGGTCGCCGCCCGTCGCTTCATCCGTGAATGTCACGACGACGCCATGGCATATGCGCTGCATTTGCCATCGAGACCCACCATGTCCACGACCACGGAGCTGGCGCTGTTCGAGTCCCTCGCCGACGATCGGCTGCTCACCGTGTCCGGCGGTGCCGACCCCGGCTACAACCCCGCCGATGACGCGCTCGGCCGCGCCGGCCCGGGCCGGAGCTGGAGCTGGCTCGGCAACTACTACACGCCCGAGGCGCTGGCTCACGACAAGGCCGTCCGCGGCAGCCTCGCCGCCGGCTCGAGCGCGGTGATGGCACACGCCAAGGCGCTGCCCTTGCTCCCGGCGGCCGTCGGTTCGTACTTCCGCGCCCGATTTCACCCCGGCCCGGACGACATGCACCTGCCCTGATCACGGCTGGTTGCGTGGGGGCCGAACTCCCCGTAGATTGCGCCGTCATGTCGACGCCCGAGCTACCGACGCAGATCGCGAAGCGGCGAACGTTCGCGATCATCGCGCACCCCGACGCCGGCAAGACCACGCTGACCGAGAAGCTGCTGCTGTTCGGCGGTGCGATCCAGCTCGCCGGCGCGGTCAAGGCCCGCGGCGACCGCCGGCGCGCGCGCAGCGATTGGATGAAGGTCGAGCGCGAGCGCGGCATCTCGGTGACCACGTCGGTGATGACGTTCGATTACAGCGACTGCACGTTCAACCTGCTCGACACCCCGGGCCACGAGGACTTCAGCGAGGACACCTACCGGACGCTGACCGCGGTCGACTCGGCGGTCATGGTGATCGACGCCGCGAAGGGCATCGAGACCCAGACCCGCAAGCTGTTCGAGGTCTGCCGGCTGCGCGACGTGCCGATCACGACGTTCATCAACAAGATGGACCGCGAGGGCCGCGATCCGTTCGAGCTGCTCGACGAGATCGCGCACGACCTCCAGCTCGACGTCGTGCCGGCGAGCTGGCCGATCGGCAGCGGCCGCGAGTTCCGCGGCTGCTACGACCTGTTCGCCGATCAGCTGATCCTGATGGAGCGCAGCCGCGGCGAGTACATGCAGGAGGGCATCACCGTTGCCGGCCTGACCGACCCCAAGCTCGATCAGCTGCTGCCCGAGAGCGCGGTCGCCAAGCTGCGCGAGGACGTCGAGATGGTGCGCGGGCTGTGCCCGGCGTTCGATCTCGAGTCGTACCGCGCCGGCCACCTGACCCCGGTGTTCTTCGGCAGCGCGGTCAATAACTTCGGCGTCCGCGAGCTGCTCGCCGGCGTGGCCAAGCTCGCCCCGCCGCCGCGCGCGCAGCCGGCGCGCGAGCACGCCGTCGAGCCGTCCGACGGCAAGGTCGCCGGGTTCGTGTTCAAGATCCAGGCGAACATGGATCCCAAGCACCGCGACCGCATCGCGTTCGTGCGGCTCGCGTCGGGCCACTTCACGCGCGGCATGAAGCTCACCGTGCCGCGCACCGGCAAGGCGCTCGGCGTCCACAACGCGATGCTGTTCCAGGCCAACGAGCGCGAGCTCGCCGAGGAAGCCTGGGCCGGCGACATCATCGGCATCCCGAACCACGGCACCCTGCGGATCGGCGACGCGCTGACCGAGGGCGAGATCCTGCACTTCACCGGCATCCCGAGCTTCGCGCCCGAGTTCCTGCGCCGGGTGCGCGCCGACGATCCGATGAAGGCCAAGCACCTCGGCCGCGCGCTCGAGCAGATCGCCGAGGAGGGCGGCGCCCAGGTGTTCAAGATGTTCCTCGGCTCCGACTTCATCGTCGGCGTGGTCGGCGCGCTGCAGTTCGAGGTGCTCGCCGACCGGATCCGCTCCGAGTACGATCTGCCGTGCCACTTCGAGAGTACGTCGTTCGAGGTCGCGCGCTGGATCGACGCCGACGATCCGAAGCTGATCAAGAAGTTCGCCGACGCCAACCGCGACAATATCGCCGAGGATCACTCGGGCGCCACGGTGTTCCTCGCGCGCAACGAGTGGCAGCTCAACCGTGCCAAGCAGGACTACCCGCAGCTCCGGTTCCTGCAGACCCGCGAGCAAGCGCCGCTGACCGCCGCCTCGGCGTAGCGCGTCCACGCGCCGG